>NZ_JWMC01000067.1:0-115075 GCF_000812405.1 Pseudomonas sp. PI1 | reverse complement strand
TCGCAAGGAGGTTTTTTCCACCTTTTAATGGCTGAAGATTAATAAAATTCTTTAAAATCAAAGACGTATGCTTTTACAGCTTTTAAGGCATTCGTACAGCTTCTTGTTGCCACAAAAGCAATGCCTGACTATCGACGTCAACCATTTCGGGCTGAATGGTCGTTGAGCCGCTCTTGCGCCTTTCATGCCGCTCTCGTCGGCATCCAGGCGTTCCACGGCGTTTAATAAAGCGCCCTTCGTCCTCGATTTCCCGCAGCCGTGGAACTAGCCGGGCGCCAGGAGCAATTCCAGTTGCTGCAGGTCGCTGCGGGAAAATTCCAGCAGCTCGTCGATCATCGATCAGTCGCTCCTTCAACGGAATCCACTGCGGGACATAGAACAGGTAGCCGTTCCAGGCCGCAGGCATGATCGCCAGGGCGTTCATGATCAGCAGTTACGAGCGGCGGAGCATGGTAGTTCTCCCCATTCTGGCTACCCTGGCCTATTCATGGGAGCGCCTGATCCAGCCGTATCTCCGAGGAGCCCCCCCCCCGGCAAATGATCAGCCGGCAAGCCCCCTCACCCAACGCCGATACCGCCAGGTGCGAACCTGCGTATCCAGTTGCTGCTCCAGCAGCGCCAGCGCCGGCGCGACATTCGGGTTGGCCAGCTTGCCGAGGCTCAGGCGGCGCAGTTGGTGCTTCACCATCGCCATGTAGCCGATCGACGCCAGCACCTTGTTCTTCCAGGTGATGGGCCTGAGCATGGGCGCGCTTGCCTGCCCCGCCCGCCAGTCCCTGGGCAGGTTGGGGTCGATGGCCAGCGCGGTGCCCATGCCGACCATGTCGATGCCGCTGTCCAGGACCTGCTCGGCCACCGGCAGCCGGCGCACGCCGCCGGTGACCATGACCGGCATCTTTGCAACGGACGAGATGTCCTTGGCGAACTCCAGGAAGTAGGCCTCCCGGGCCAGGGTGCGGCCGTCGCGGGCCTGGCCGTGCATCGCCGGCGCTTCGTAGCTGCCGCCGGACAGCTCGATCAGGTCCACGCCCAGCGGGTTGAGCAGCGCGACGACCTGCTTCGCATCGTCCGTGCTGAACCCGCCGCGCTGGAAGTCGGCCGAGTTGAGCTTCACCGACACGGCGAACCCGGGGCCCACGGCTGAGCGGACTTCCCTGACCACCTCGAGCAGCAGCCGGGCGCGGTTCTCCAGCGCCCCGCCCCACTGGTCCGTGCGCTTGTTGGTGATCGGCGAGAGGAACTGGCTGATCAGGTAGCCGTGCGCGGCATGGATCTGCACGCCGGTGAAGCCGAAGCGTTCGGCGAGCACGGCCGTCCTGACGAAGCGCGCCTTGACGTCAGCGATGTCCGCCTCGGTCATCGCCCGCGGCGGTATGAACTGTTTGGAGAAGTTGCCCAGGTCCATGGGGACTTCCGAGGGCGCGATGGTGTCCTGCTTCAGGGCCGCGGGCATCTGCCGGCCCGGATGGTTGATCTGCATCCACACCTGCCCGCCGTGGGAGCGGGCGGCTTGCGCCCAGGCCCGGAAGCGCTCGCCAAACCGCTCGGACTCCAGCACCACCCCGCCCGGCCCGGTCATGGCGCGGCGGTCGATCATGACGTTGCCGGTGATCATCAGCCCGACCTCCCCTTCGGCCCAGGTGCGGTAGAGGCGGATCAGGGCGTCCGAGGGCGCATGGTCCTTGTCCGCCATGTTTTCTTCCATGGCGGCTTTGGCGAGACGGTTGGAAATGACGGCCCCATTGGGCAGGGTCAACGCAGTGAACACTGTCATCACAGGCTCCAGGATTGGCGACTGCCGCACCGTAACCTTTAAGTCAACTTTAATGTCAAGGGTGTTTTCGCGTTCAGTGCCAACCACTCGGAATCCGGGATTGCAGGGGCTTGACCTTAAAGTTCAGTTAAAGGTTAGGGTTCGCCGGCAAGCTGCTGGCCAGCGTGCCGCAAGCCCCACGCCTAACCCTGGAGAGAGTGAACAGTGAAACTCGGAAGTGTTGCCGCGATAGCCGGACTTTTCGTCAATGCCCTTGCAGCCTCCGCATGGACCGAGGTTCCAGCGACCGAAAGCACGATGATCGACATCGCCGGCCATGAAGTGCCTGTGGTGAAAGGCGGGTTGTACGACCGCTACCGTTCGAACCCGCCCCTCTCGGTGATCGCCGCCGAGGCGCCGGACGTCGACCTGAGCTGGTTCAAGGGGCTGACCAAGACGAAGGTGGACATAGGCTTCGAATCCTACTCGCCGAACTTCTACTACAAGAACAGCCGGGTCACCGCCGTCTACACGGCGGACATCGACAAACTGAGGGAGCTGATACCCGCCAAGGTCCTGGAAAAGGTGCAGCCCCTGCAGGTCTGGCCGGGGCGCGGCCTGGTGGCATTCACCGCCTACTCCTATCACTACTGCGACAACGACAGCTACAACGAAGTCGCCCTTTCCATCATCACCAACAAGCCTGGCCGCTCGAACCTCGGCCCCCTCACGCTGGTTGGCCAGTCGCTGTCCAAGGATTATTGGGGGTACGTGCTCAAGCTCCCAGTGAACACCGAACTCGCAAGGGTTCGTGGCGTGGTTGGCTACAACCTGCCGAAGTGGCTGACCGGCATCGACGTCACGGAGGATGCGCACAAGGTGACCTACAACATCGTCGATAGCCGGACAGGCAAGGTGGATGTGGTGTTCCAGGCGGCCAAGCTTGCCGAGCTTTCGCAGAAGGACGAGTTGGTGACCAACAGCTTCACCAATACCGACCGGAACGGCGAGCTGACCTATGGCTACGCGGTGTCGCGCCAGCTCAGCCATGCCTCCAGCAGCGACGGGGATTCGGCGCGGCTGATCCTCGGCGACGGCGAGCTTTCCAGCTACATCAAGTCGCTGAAGCTCGGAAAGATGCTGAAGTACGAGTACGTTCCGCAGTTCCAGAGCGCGCTTTATGCGCCCAAGCCGCTGGGCGCGCTTGTCGGCAAGGACTGACCAGGCGTAGGGCGGATAACCGTTCGCGGTTATCCGCCGTTTGACCTTGCCCCCCGGCGCGCCGCGGATTCCATCCGCGATCGCGGACAAGGTCCGCTCCTACGAAAAGCCGTGCTCGCCTGCAACGTAGGAGCAACTGTCTTGCGCCGAGGTGCTCTTCGTAGGATGGGTTGAGCTTGCGAAACCCATGCGGTTGCGCTGATGGGTATCGCTTCGCTCAACGCCATCCTACGAAAAATCGTGCTTCCTGGAACGTAAGCGGACTCTGTCCGCGATTCGGCGAATAACGTCGTAGGCGGAGAAACAACCGGGAGCTCCGATGGCTCACTCGGCAGAAACGCTACCGACCTTGGCCTGCCTACGGACCGGCATTGCCACACTGCCCTCCTCCCGCAGCCGCTCCAGCACCCGCTGGGTGTTGTCTGCGCACTGCATCCCTTCCGGCTTGCTCTCGATGCTCTCGATGGCCACCAGCAACTGTGCCTTGTTCTGCTCCAGGCGCTTCTGCAGCACCTCGATCTCGCCCACCTTGCGCCTGAGGCCCTCCAGCAATTCGCCATGCTGCCAGCCACTGGCGTTCAACGGCAGCAAGGGGCGGATCTCCTCCAGCGAGAAGCCCGCGCTCTGGGCGCCGGTGATGATCTCCAGGATCACCAGCGTCTCCGGCGCGTAGTCGCGGTAGCCATTGGCCTTGCGCTCGACCGAGTTGATCAGGCCGCTGGCCTCGTAGAAACGAATGCGCGAAGGCGCCAGCCCACTGAGCTTCGCCAGCTCTCCAATTCTCATGCCGCACCCTCGAAAAAGCGTTGACCTTAAAGCTTACTTTAAACCTACAGTGATTGGACGGCCAAGCGATGGGGCGTCCACGCGGTGTCGCATCGCTGGTCACCGAACTCCACCTCACACAGGAGATGCGAACATGGGATATGTCACCACGAAGGACGGCGTCGAGATCTTCTACAAAGACTGGGGCCCCCGCGATGCCCAGGTGATCCACTTCCACCATGGTTGGCCGCTGAGCGCCGACGACTGGGATGCCCAGATGCTCTTCTTCCTGGCCAACGGCTTCCGCGTCGTCGCCCACGACCGCCGAGGGCATGGGCGTTCGAGCCAGGTGTGGGACGGCCACGACATGGACCACTACGCCGACGACGTGGCCGCGGTAGTCGATCATCTCGGCACCCGGGGCGCGGTTCACGTCGGCCACTCCACCGGCGGCGGCGAGGTCGTCCACTACATCGCCCGCCATGGCGAGGACCGTGTTTCCAAGGCCGCCATCATCAGCGCCGTCCCACCGCTGATGGTGAAGACCGACAGCAACCCCGGCGGCCTGCCCAAGGCGGTTTTCGACGACCTGCAGGCCCGACTCGCGGCCAACCGCGCACAGTTCTACTACGACGTGCCCGCAGGCCCCTTCTACGGCTACAACCGTCCAGGCGCGAAGCCCTCGCAAGGCATCATCTGGAACTGGTGGCGCCAGGGCATGATGGGCTGCGCCAAGGCCCACTACGACGGCATAGTCGCGTTCTCGCAAACGGACTTCACCGAGGACCTGAAGAAAATCACCATCCCGGTCCTGGTGATGCATGGCGACGACGACCAGATCGTCCCCTATGAGGATTCGGGCCTGCTCTCGGCGAAGCTGCTTCGCAACGGCACGCTGAAGACCTACTCAGGCTTCCCCCACGGGATGCCGACCACCGAGGCCGATACGATCAACGCCGACCTGCTCGCCTTCATCCGCGGCTGACGAGCCCGGGAGCCAGGTGCGCCTATCCTGGCTCCCCTTCTTTCCTGGCCGATCAGATCGGCCATTTCCACGCTGCGTCAATGCTTATACCGAGGTTCGCAATATGAACGCGCCCAACATTCCTTCCCACATGACAGCCATTGAGATCAGCCACCCGGGAGGACCGGATGTTCTGGTCCCGGTCCAGCGGCCCACTCCCCGCCCGAGCGAAAGGGAAGTGCTGATCAAGGTGCATGCCGCCGGCGTGAATGGGCCCGACGTCCTCCAGCGCAAAGGCCTTTATGCTCCGCCGCCTGGCGCCTCGGATATTCCCGGGCTGGAAATATCCGGCGAAATCGTGGCGCTGGGCGCCGAGGTAAGCAATTTCGCCATCGGTGACAAAGTGATGGCCCTGGTTCCCGGTGGCGGCTATGCCCAGTACGCCGTTGCAGACGAGCGCACCACCCTCCATCTGCCCGAAGGCTTGAGCCTGGAAGAAGCGGCGGCCTTGCCGGAAACCTTCATGACCGTCTGGACCAACCTGTTCCAGCGAGGGCAGTTCAAGGCCGGGGAAGCGGTGCTGATCCATGGCGGCGCTTCCGGCATCGGCACAACGGCCACCATGCTGGCCAGGGCTTTCGGCGCCTCGCAGATTTTCACCACGGTGAAGAACGAGGAACAGCAGGCTGCCAGCCGGTCCCTGGGCTCGGATCACCCCATCGACTACACCCGGCAGGATTTCGTGGCAGAGGTCATGCGCGAGACCGGGGGGCGCGGCGTCGACGTGGTGGTCGACATCATCGGCGGGGACTACGTCGATCGAAACTTCCAGGCAGCGGCCATGAACGGCCGCATCGTTCAGATCGGGCTGGTCAAGGGGCCCGCGGCCACCGTCAATTACTTCCAGATGCTGGTGAAGCGCCTGACGCATATCGGCTCGACCCTGCGTTCTCGAAGCCACGACGAGAAAAAGGCGATCATCGATGAGCTCGAGAGCCAGGTCTGGCCCCATGTCCGCAAGGGCGAGGTCAAGCCCCTGGTTTTCAAGGTCTTCGGCCTGACGCAGGCAAGTGCAGCCCATGAGTTGATGGACTCGGGCCTGCATATCGGCAAGATCGTTCTCGCAAGCCAGCCTTGACGATCCGACCGGCTCGCCATGAAACCTCGGCGAGGCCGGTCTCCCCGCTATCTCCTTTTCCCTGCATCTCATAGCGACGCCGTTTCCCGGAGCCTGCGCGGGAAAGACCAGGGGCCAGCGAATCTGGGTGTCGCTGGCCGCTCCGCAAGGAGCGGCCAGCGCCGTCACCGGCCGAGCGAACCTTTACAGCGAAGCCGCAGCCTTCTCGATCGAGCGCGCCACCGCATCGGGATGCGAGACCATCACCACGTGGGAGGCGCCGCGGACCACTTCGACGTCTTTCGCGTGGGCCCGCTGGGCCATGAAGGCCAGGGCCTGCGGGGGGATGTTGCGGTCCTGGTCGCCGTAGACGAACCACGAGGGAATGCGCTGCCAGGCGGCGGCGCCGGCCTTCTCGTTCAGCGCGGCCTCGGTGACCGGGCGTTGGGCGGCGGCCATCAGCTTGGCCTGCGCAGCGGGCACGTCGGCGGCGAACTGGTCGTGGAACTTGTCCTGCTGGATGTACAGGTCCTTGCCGCCGCCGCTGAGCGCAACCGGCGGCGCCAGGGTCGGGCCGAGGGTGCTGCCGGGGAACTTCCCGGCCAGGTCCGCGGCGCTCTCCCCCGCCTCGGGGGCGAAGGCGGCGACGTAGACCAGCGCCTTGACGTTGCCGGCGTCGCTGGCCGCGGCGCTGATGACGTTGCCGCCGTAGGAGTGCCCGACCAGCACCACCGGCGTCTTCAGGCTGGCGAGGATGTTGGCGACGTAGGCACCGTCGCTGGCGACGCCGCGCAGCGGGTTGGCGGCGGCCACCACGGTGTAGCCGTCATGTTCGAGGATGCGCGTCACGCCGTTCCAGCTGGAGGCGTCGGCGAAGGCGCCGTGGACCAGCACCACGGTGGGTTTCGCGGCGGCGGACGCGCCGGCGGCCATGAGCAGGCCGGCGGCGCAGGCCAGGGCACCGAGGGTTGTTTTCATCGGGGTTCTCCTTGCAGGGGAATGAGGCCGGGGCGCGCGGCCCCGGCCGGTGGTGGGAAATCGGCGCTAGGGCGCGTAGCGGGTGAACACCAGGTCATGGTTCTTCACCCGCGCCTGGTGGCAGGCGTAGCAGGTCTGGTGCTGCGCCTCGTCGGCCGGCTTGCCGTCGATGAAGCGGGCGAAGCCCCAGCCGCCGGTGGCCGCGTACTTCTTCGAGTCCTTGACCATGAACTGCACGGTGGTGGCCGCGCCGGGGATCGAGGCCGGCTCGAATTCCGGCGACTGCACGTGCTTCCAGGCCAGCTTGGCGAGCACGCTGCCGTCGGGGAACGGCAGCTTGCCCGCGCGGTAGGCCCGCATGGCGATGTCGTTGCCGAGCACCGCGCGCAGCTCGTTCAGCGGCGCCGCTTCCTGCGCCGGGGCGACCAGCTGCCAGTTGCGGTAGCCCTCGGGCATGCGCACGCCGTAGATCGGCGAGGCGTCCGCGGCGGGCGCCGGGTCGGCACTGGCGCCGGCGGCCAGGGCGAGCGCCAGGGCAGCCGCGGCGAGTGCGGGGAGTCTGGGGATCATGGCTGCGCTCCGCTCACAGGTGGTCGGCGTCGACCACCGCCTGGACGAAGGCCTGGGGCGCCTCCTGCGGCAGGTTGTGGCCGATGCCGCCCTTGATCAGGCGGTACTCGTACTTGCCGCTGAAGCGCTTGGCGTAGGCCTCGGCCGGCGGGTGCGGCGCGCCGTTGGCGTCGCCTTCGAGGGTGATGGTCGGCACGCCGATCGTGGGGAAGGCCGCTAGGCGCTTCTCCAGTTCCGCGTAGCGCGCCTCGCCCTCGGCCAGGCCCAGGCGCCAGCGGTAGTTGTGGATGGCGATGGGGCCCTGGTCGGGGTTGTCCAGCGCCGCCGCGCTGCGCGCGAAGGTGGCGTCGTCGAAGTTCCACTTGGGCGAGGCCAGCTGCCAGATCAGCTTGGCGAACTCGTGGCGGTACTTGTCGTAGCCTTCGCGGCCGCGCTCGGTGGCGAAGTAGAACTGGTACCACCACTGCAGTTCGGCGCTGGGCGGCAGCGGCGCCTTGCCCGCCGCCTGGCTGCCGATCAGGTAGCCGCTGACCGAGACCAGGGCCTTCACCCGCTCCGGCCACAGCGCCGCGACTATGTCGGCCGAGCGCGCGCCCCAGTCGTAGCCGGCGAGCACCGCGCGCTTGATCTTCAGCGCGTCCATGAAGTCGACGACGTCCACCGCCAGGGCCGCCGGCTCGCCGTTGCGCGGCGTTTTGGCGGAGAGGAAGCGGGTGTCGCCATAGCCGCGGGCATAGGGGATGAGCACGTGGTAGCCCTTGGCCGCCAGCTGCGGCGCCACTTCGCTGTAGCTGTGGATGTCGTAGGGCCAGCCGTGCAGCAGGATGACCGCCGGGCCGTCGGCGGGGCCGGCTTCGGCGTAGGCCACCTTCAGCAGCCCGGCGTCCACGTGGCGCAGCGCGCCGAAGGCGTCGTCGGCGGCCTGCGCCAGCGGGGCGGCGAGGTTCGCCAGGGCGAATGCGAGCACCGGGGCGCCCAGGGCTTTGTACTTGAACGGGTTCATCAGGGGTTCTCCCTTGCTGTGTGCCGGGAATCGGCGGGGCTTCGGTCTAGCGCTCGGCCAGCGAGGCGCGCTGCGGGCGGAAGGCCTCGCGCAGTTCCTCGCTGAACAGCTGCGGTTGCTCCCAGGCGGCGAAGTGGCCGCCCTTGTCCACCGCGTGGAAGTAGTCCAGCGAGGGATAGGCGCGCTGCGCCCAACTCTTCGGCGCGCGGTAGATTTCGCCGGGGAACACGCTGATGGCCACCGGCACCTTGATCTGCGCGGTCTTCTGCGCGGCGGCGCTGAAATTGTTGTTGTTGTTTTCCCAGTAGAAGCGCGAGGACGAGGCACCGGTGTTGGTCAGCCAGTAGAGGGAGATGTCGTCGAGCATCTCGTCGCGGCTGAGCACGCGCTCCGGCTCGCCGCCGCTGTCGGTCCAGGCGGCGAACTTCTCGTACATCCAGGCGGCCATGCCGGCCGGCGAGTCGGCCAGGGAATAGCCGATGGTCTGCGGCCGCGTCACCATCATCGCGCCGTAGGCGGCGTTGCGCCCGAAGAAGGTGCTCAGCGCCTGGTAGGCGGCGCGCTCGTCGGCGGACAGGCCGCTGGGCGCCGGGTCGCCGCTGTTGATCGGCTTGACCAGCTCCGCCGGGATGGTCGCCGGCATGTTCAGGTGGATGGCCAGCAACCCGGGCGGCGCCAGGCGGCCCAGGGCGTCGGAGATCACCGAGCCGTGGTCGCCGCCCTGGGACACGTACTGCCGGTAGCCCAGGCGCTTCATCAGCACGTCCCAGGCCCGGGCCACCCGGTCGGGGTTCCAGCCCAGCTCGGTCGGCTTGCCGGAGAAGCCGTGCCCGGGGATCGCCGGGATCACCACGTCGAAGGCGTCCTCGGCCTTGCCGCCGTAGGCGGTGGGGTCGGTCAGCGGGCCAATGGTCTTGAGGAACTCCAGCGGCGAGCCGGGCCAGCCATGGGTGAGGATCAGCGGCATGGCGTGGGGCTGGCGGGAGCGCACGTGGATGAACTGGATGTCCACGCCGTCGATGCGGGTGACGAACTGCGGCAGGGCGTTGAGCTTCGCCTCGGCCTTGCGCCAGTCGTAGCCGTTGCCCCAGTAGTCGACCAGCGCCTTCAGCCTGGCCAGCTGCACGCCCTGGGAGGCATCGGCGACGGTTTCCTTGTCCGGCCAGCGGGTGGCGGCGATGCGCCGGCGCAGGTCGTCCAGCTGCGCCTGGGGCACCTCGATGCGGTACGGCCGCACGCTGTCGTCCTCGCTCGCTGTGGCGTTGGCGGACGCGACCAGCGCCAGCGGCGCCAGGTGCGCGTGGCTGCCGCCGAGGAGGAACAGGCCGACGGCGCCGGCCAGGAGCGAACGGGTGAACAGGTGCTGAGTCTTCCGTGGGTGCGATGCTGCGAGCATGGTCGATCTCCTTGAGTGGGGGCCGGGGCGTGGACGCAATCGTTCGCCCTCGGCGAAGCGCGAAGCTGGCCACTGTCGGTCGCGCCCGTCCCGCCGGTGGAGGCGCCGCGCAACCCGTGGCATCGATCAGAACAAAGGACGGCGGGCCTGGGGATTGCACGAAGGTGTCGGTCGATACCTTCGTATCGTTGGCCCGCCGACGCCGGGGCGCTGCGGCCACGCCGGCCTGGCGTGGCCGCAGCGGGCTCGTTCAGGCGAGTGAGAGCGCCACGTCGATGTTGCCGCGGGTGGCTTTCGAATAGGGGCAGGTCTGGTGGGCTGTCTCGATCAGGTCCAGGGCGGCGTCCCGTTCCAGCCCCGGCAGGCTGACCTGCAGGCGCGCCCGCAGGAAGTAGCCTTCGCCGCCCTGGCACAGCTCCACCTCGGCGTCGATGGCCAGGTTCGCCGGCAGGGCGATCTTCTTCCGCCGCGCGGCGAGGCCCAGCGCGCCTTCGAAGCAGGCCGACCAGCCGGCGGCGAACAGCTGCTCCGGGTTGGTGCCGGTGCCTGGCGTGCCGGGCAGCGAATGGCGGATGTCCAGGCGCCCGTCGTCGCTGCGCGAGGTGCCGCCGTCGCGGGCCCCGGTGGTGTGGACCCTGGCGGTGTAGAGAACGGTTTCGGTGGTCATGGCTGCCTCCTGGCATGTGCTCGTGCATACCGGGTTCGGTATGTGCCGCCGATCAGAGCAGAGGCCGGCTGCCGGGGACGATTGCACGAAGGTATCGAGCACCCCCGCGCAGCCCCCTGCCCCGTCAACGGCGCCGCTTTCGCCCAGCCGACACCAAGGTATGATGGGCAGCTCCGCCAAGGTGGCGCATGCTCGCGAAACGGCTACCGCCGAGAGAGGATCGGTATGCACAACGAACCCGGCCCTGTCGTCGACAGGCTGCCCGGCCTGGCCTGGACCGCCGCTGCCGACGGCCGGGTCGACTCCGTCAACCGCCCCTGGTGCGCGTACACCGGCCACTGCGCCGACGCGGCGCTGGGCGATGGCTGGCAGTCGGCGGTACACCCCGACGACCTGCCGGCGCTGCTCCAACGCTGGGCCGCCATCTTTCACACAGGCCAGGCGCAGGACATGCAGGCGCGCCTGCGGCGTTTCGACGGCGCCTACCGGCGCTTCCTGCTGCGCGTCGAGCGCCTCGACGCCGCCGCCGGCACCTGGTGCGGCCTGGCCATCGACATCGAGGACCTCGGCCCGGGCCCGGCGACCACCAGCACCCCGGCCCTGGACGCGCTCATCGACAGCATCCCCGGCTTCGTCTGGCGCACCGCGCCCGACGGCAGCGTCGAGTTCCTCAACCAGCGCTGGTTCGACTACACCGGCATGACCCCCGACGAGGCCCGCGGCGTCGGCTGGATGAACGCCGTGCACCCGAGCGACGCGCCGGCGCTGGGCGCCTACTGGCAGGGCCTGCTGGCTGCGGGGCTTGCGGGCGAGTTCGAGGCCCGCCTGCGGCGCTTCGACGGCAGCTACCGCTGGTTCCTGATCCACGCCGTGCCGCAGCGCGACGAAGCCGGCCGCGTGCTCAAGTGGTACGGCGGCAACACCGACATCGACGCACGCAAGCGCGCCGAGCTGCTGCTGGCCGGCGAGAAACGCCTGCACAGCCTGATGGCCGGCGCCGCCGCCCTGCCCCTGGTGCTCGAAGCGCTGTGCCAGCTGGTGGAAGCCAGCCTCGACGACTGCCTGTGCGGCATCACCCTGGTCGCGCCCCGCCGCAGCCGCCGCGCCGTGCAGGCACCGGGCGAACTGCGCCTGCAACCCGGTGCCGGCCCCGGGCTGCCGCCGGACCTCATGGCCAGCGACGGCCAGGCGGTGGACGCCGGCAGCAGCCCTGAATCCCTGGTCGTGCTCGGCGGCGAAACCCTGGTGGTGGCCGACCTCTCCGCCGAAACGCGCTGGCCCGCCTGGTGCGCCGCCGCCCTGGCCCACGGCCTGCGGGCGAGCTGGGCGACGCCGGTGATCGCCACCGGCGGCGAAGTGAGCGGCGTCCTCTCGCTGTTCTTCCGCCACGCCTGGCAGCCCGACGAGGCGCAGCGCAACCGCATCGCGCAGTTCAGCCAACTGGCCAGCATCGCCATCGAGCGTGCCCGCGGCGAGGCCGCGCTCAAGCAGAGCGAGGCCTTCCTCGCCAAGGCCCAGCGCATCAGCCTGACCGGCACCTTCTCCTGGCACGTGGACAACGACGAGATCGCCTGGTCCGACGAGATCTACCGCCTGCTCGACCTGGACCCGGGCCTGACGCCGAGCTTCGAGCTGGTCTATTCGCGGGTCCACCCCGACGACCTCTCCCGCCTCGACGAGGTGTTCCAGCGCCAGCGCCACGCCGCCCGCGACTTCGAACACGAGCACCGGCTGCTGCTGCCCGGCGGCGTGGTCCGCCACGTGCACATAGTGGCCCAGGCGATACGCGACGCCGACGGCGCCCTGGAATACATCGCCGCCGTGCAGGACGTCACCCAGCGCCGCCTTGCCGACGAGGCCCTGGGCCGGGTCCGCGCCGAGCTCGCCCACGTGGCCCGGGTCGCCAGCCTGGGGGCGCTCACCGCGTCCATCGCCCATGAAGTCAATCAGCCGCTGGCCGGCATCATCACCAACGCCAACACCTGCCTGCGCATGCTCGGCGCCACCCCGCCCAACGTCGATGGCGCCCGCGAGACCGCGCGGCGCACCATCCGCGACGGCAACCGCGCGGCCGACGTGATCAAGCGCCTGCGCGCGCTGTTCGCCAAGGACGGGGTGGCCAGCGAGCCGGTGGACCTCAACGCGGCGGCCCGGGAAGTGCTCGCCATGCTGCAGAACGAACTGCAGCGCAACGGCGTGGCCGTGGTGCCGCAGTTCAACGAGCAGCTGCCGCCCGTGCCCGGCGACCGCGTGCAACTGCAGCAGGTGATCCTCAACCTGATCATCAACGCCATGGACGCCCTGGCCGAGGTGCACGGCCGCCCGCGGCAGTTGCGCATCAGCAGCGGCTACGACCTGGACTCCAGCGTGTTCCTGGCGGTGCGCGACAACGGCAACGGCTTCCCCCCGCAGGACGCCCACCGGCTGTTCGACGCCTTCTACACCACCAAGCGCGCCGGCATGGGCATCGGCCTGCTGGTCAGCCGCTCCATCATCGAACACCATGCCGGGCGGATCTGGGCCACGGCCCACGACGGCCCCGGCGCGACCTTCATCTTTTCCATCCCGCTGCCGGCCGCCGACGCCGACGACGACCACGCCAGGGGGAACGCCCGATGACCACGCCTTTGCTCGTGTCGCTGGTGGATGACGACGAGTCCGTGCGCGAATCGCTGCCGGACCTGCTGCGGGAGTTCGGCTTCGCCGTGCAGGCCTTCGCCTCGGCGCCGGCTTTCCTCGACTCGGACTGCCTCGCGCAGACGCGCTGCCTGATCCTCGACGTGGCCATGCCGGAAATGTCCGGGCCGGAGCTGCAGAAGGAACTGGCCCGGCGCGGCTGGCGCATCCCCATCATCTTCATCACCGCCCATGGCGACGCGGCCACCCGCCCGCGCCTGATCGCCCAGGGCGCCGTGGATTGCCTGCTGAAGCCCTTCAGCGAGGCGGAACTGCTCAAGGCGCTCAGCGCCGCGCTGCCGGTCGGCTGACGCCGCAGGCCACCAGGAGAACCAGGCATGTTGAACGCTGTCCCTGCCCCCCAGGGGGGAACCCGGCCACAGGCCGACGCCACGCCGCTGGTCTACGTGGTCGACGACGACGTCTCGGTGCGCGAGTCGCTGGAGCTGCTGATCCGCTTCGCCGGCTGGCAACCGGTGTTGTTCGATTCCGCCCGGGCCTTCCTCGACCAGCCCGCGGCCCTGGTGCCCAGCTGCCTGGTGCTGGACGTCAACCTGCCCGACCTCAATGGGCTGGACCTGCAGCGCAGCGTGGCCGGCGAGCGCCCGGCCATGCCGATCATCTTCATCACCGGCTACGGCGACGTGCCGCTCACGGTGCGCGCGATGAAGGCCGGCGCGGTGGAATTCCTCACCAAGCCCTTCGACGACGACACCCTGCTGCGCGCCATCGCCGAGGCCCTGGCGCACAGCCGCGTGGCCCTGCAGCAGCAGGAAAGGCTGCGCACCCTGCGCGCCGCCTACGCCAGCCTCACGCCGCGCGAACGGGACGTGCTGCGCAGGGTCGTTGCCGGGCGCCTGAACAAGCAGGTGGCCGCCGACCTGGGCATCAGCGAGATCACCGTGAAGGCCCACCGCGGCCGGGCCATGCGCAAGATGAAGGCGCGCTCGCTGCCGGACCTGGTGAAGATGGCGGCGCTGCTGGAGATCGCCCCCGACGGCGAGCGCTGAGTCGCCCTCGCCGCCCGGGCTCAGGCCGGGACCGACAGCGGCCGCCGGCAGCCCAGCCAGACCAGCAGGGCCGCCAGCAGCTGGCTGCCGGCGAAGAAGTCGAACAGGTCCTGCGTGCTCCACTGGGCATCGAGCAGCACCCCGGCGATGGCCGGCGACAGGATCGCCCCCAGGCGCCCGGTCGCCAGCACCAGGCCCACGCCGCTGGTGCGAATCGCGGTGAAGAAGGCCTGGGGCGCGAGGATGAAGAGCGCCGCGATGGCGCCATTGAGCGACAGCCCCGCGCCGAAGCCCACGGCGATGGCCAGCAGCGGGACGCGGGTGGCCGGCACCAGCAGCGTCATCAGCACGGCATTGAGCAGCAGCAGGCCCAGCAACAGCTGGCGGCCCCCCGCCCGGTTCGCCGCCAGGCCCACCAGCAAGGCGCCGAGCATGCCGCCGAGGCCCAGCAACAGCCCGCCGGCGGAGCCCTGCTTTTCGGAAAAGCCGTTGTGCAGCATCAGCGTCGGCGTCCAGCTCATCACGAAGTAATAGCCGAACATGAGCAGCAACAGCCCCAGGGCCAGCGAAAGGGTCAGCTGCCACTGGCCGGGCGCGAACAGCTGCCGGTATTCCGCGCCTCGCGATGGCCGCGAGCCTTCATTCGGTTGCCGGTCGAGGGCCAGGAATTCCGGCGACTCGCGCAGCCAGCGCGCACCCGCGGCCACCGCCGCGAGCGTGGCCGCGCCGCCGGCGAGAAACACGTAGCGCCAGCCGAGCCACTCGTTGAACAGGTGGGCCAGCAGCCCGCCCAGGCTCACGCCCAGCGCGAAGGCCAGGGACTGCAGGGCGATGGCCAGGCTTCGCCGATCCGCCCCGGTGTACTCATGGGCCAGCACGTTGGCCCCCACCAGCACCGCGCCGGTGCCGACGCCGGTCAGCATGCGCAGGAGCATCAGCACGTAGTGGTTCGGGCTGCAGAACGACAGCAACATGCTGATGCCGCTGAGCGAAAGGCCCGCCAGCAGCAAGGGCCGGCGCCCGTAGCGGTCCGCCCGGGGGCTGATGAACGAGCCGCAGGCCATGCCCACCAGGCTGGCGCTGAGCAGCGCGCCGAGCTGGGTCGCAGTCAGCCCCCACTCCGCCGAAACGCTGCCGCCGGTGAAGGCCATGGCCATCGCGTCCAGCCCGTCGATCACGTTGAAGAGCATGCACAGGCCGACGACACCCCACGGGGACGGGGCCATTGCAGCATTGTTGTTCATAGCCTTGGGCACGCAGCCTGTTTCCTTTTTGACGCGCGGTTCGAAGCGCTGCTCGGCCATACCCTTGCGTGCATACCTAAGTATCGACCGACACCATCGTGCAATCGCCGAAGCGACATCCGGGTGCTTTGATCGACCTGCGCAAGCGGCGCCGAATGCAGGGCCGGAAGCATATTACGTCCCGGCCGCTACAGACAGGGCCCCGCGCCTCGAACCCCACCCCACCGGGTTCCGCCAGGAACCTTTCCAAGGAGAGCCCCCAGATGTTCCTGCATCTATCGACCTGGGCCGAGATCGGCCAGTTTCTCGAACGCAGCTGCACCATCGTCATCCCCATCGGCTCCAATGAACAGCACGGCCCCACCGGCCTGCTGGGCACCGACTGGATGTGCCCCGAGATCATCGCCGGCGAAGCGCAGAAGCTGGCGGACATCCTCATCGCCCCGACCTTCAACATCGGCATGGCCCAGCACCACCTGGGCTTCCCCGGCACCATCTCGCTGCGCCCCTCGACCTTCATGGCCGCCATCGGCGACTGGGTGCGCTCGCTGGCCGGCCACGGCTTCGAGAAAATCTTCTTTCTCAACGGCCACGGCGGCAACATCGCCTCGATCGAAGCGGCCTTCTCGGAACTCTATGCCGAAGCGAGTTTCGCCCGGCGCCGCGCCGGCTTCGCCCTGAAGCTGTGCAACTGGTGGGACCTGGAAGGCGTCGATGCCTTGGCGCGGGAGCAGTTCCCCACGGGCCACGGCATCCATGCCACGCCCACCGAGGTCGCCGTGACCCAGTGGGCCTATCCGGACTTCATCAAATCCGCCGAGTATTCGCCACGGATCGCCAACTGGGGCCCCATCCGCGAAGCGCTCGACTTCCGCGCGCGCCACCCGGACGGCCGCATGGGCTCGGACCCGGCGCAAGCCTCCGTCGAAAAGGGCCGGCAACTGGTGGCCCTGGCCGCCCAGGGCCTGGTGCAAGAGGTCCAGGCCTTCGGCGACGAGTCGATACCGGGCTAGATCCGCTGCGAACCGGCCGCGCGCCCATGGATGGGCGCGCGGCTTTTTTCTATAGGCTGCAGAAGCGGCAACGGCCGCTTCTGCCCCGGGCGCTAGCCCCGGCCCAGCCGTTCGATGGCGCTTGCCACGCCCGCGCCGTACGCCGGGTCCGCCTTGCTGCAGTTATCGATATGCCGCTGTTTGGTCTGCGCCGAGGCGCCCTGGATCGAACGCGCGGTATTGTCGAACAGCGCCTGTTGCTGCTCGAAGGTCATCAGGCGGAATAGCGCGCCGGGCTGGGAGAAATAGTCCTGGTCCTCGCGATGGTCCCAGTGGCCCGCGCTGCCTTGCAGCGCCAGGGGCGGCTCGCTGAAGTCCGGCTGTTCCTGCCATTGCCCGTAGCTGTTGGGCTCGTAGCCCAGGGTGCTGCCGGCGTTGCCGTCGGTGCGCATCTGCCCGTCCCGGTGATAGCTGTGGAACGGACATTTCGGCGCGTTCACCGGAATCTGGTGATGGTTGACGCCCAGGCGGTAGCGCTGCGCATCGCCATAGGAGAACAGCCGCGCCTGCAGCATCTTGTCCGGCGAGAAGCCGATGCCGGGCACCACGTTGGCCGGGCTGAAGGCCGCCTGCTCCACCTCGGCGAAGTAGTTCGCGGGGTTGCGGTTGAGTTCGAGAACGCCGACTTCGATCAGCGGGTAATCGCCGTGCGGCCAGACCTTGGTCAGGTCGAAGGGATTGATCGGGCAGGTCGCCGCGTCCGCCTCCGGCATGATCTGCACATAGAGCGTCCAGCGCGGGAAGCGGCCTTCCTCGATGCTGCCATACAGGTCGCGCTGGGCGCTTTCGCGATCGCGGCCGACCAGGGCTTCGGCCTGCTGGTCGGTGAGGTTCTCGATGCCCTGCTGGGTCTTCCAGGTGAACTTCACCCAGGAGCGCTCGTTCTGCGGGCTTATGAAGCTGAAGGTGTGGCTGCCGAAGCCGTGCATGTGCCGGTACGAGCGGGGCAGCCCGCGGTCGCTCATGACGATGGTGACCTGGTGCAGGGCTTCGGGCAGCAGGGTCCAGAAGTCCCAGTTGTTTTCGGCGCTGCGCAGATGGGTGCGCGGGTCGCGCTTGACCGCATGATTGAGGTCGGGGAACTTCAACGGATCGCGCAGGAAGAATACCGGCGTGTTATTGCCCACCAGGTCCCAGTTGCCCTGTTCGGTATAGAACTTTATGGCGAACCCGCGAATGTCACGCTCGGCATCGGCGGCGCCGCGTTCCCCGGCCACGGTGGAAAAGCGCACGAAAACTTCGGTGCTCTTGCCGATCTCGGAAAACAGCCGGGCCTTGGTATAACGGCTTATATCGTGGGTGACGGTGAAGGTTCCATAGGCGCCCGAGCCCTTGGCGTGCATGCGCCGCTCGGGAATCACCTCGCGGTCGAAGTGCGCGAGCTTTTCCAGCAGCCAGACGTCCTGCAGCAGCACCGGGCCCCTGGGGCCGGCGGTCTGCGAATTGTTGTTGTCGACCACCGGCGCACCAGCGGCTGTCGTGAGCTTTTTCATGGTTTTGTCCTGGATGATTGGCGCAATGAACAAACAAGGGGAAACGCCAACCCATCAAACCAAGTTATGCAACCGCCAACCATGATACGAAGGTGTCGCCCGGTAATAGGAAAGTTGTTTTAAGCCGTCCAGTACCGGATAAAAGTGCCGGATAAAAAAGAATAAACAGGCGGGATATGAATACAGTGGCCAGTTAAGGTAAACAGTTCTGTTTCGTTATATAGGGCGCACTCTTCTGTAACGTGCAGAAGAGTGCGCCCTACCCGCCTCAGCCCAGCTGCTGGCGTAACTGCGCCAATTGGCGCATGTCCAGGCTGTCGAAGCCTTCGCTGAGCGCGCAGGCATCGAGCAACTGCGCCGCCTCCGCGTTGCGCCCCTGCTCCAGGTGCAGCTTCGCGCGGTCCATGCCCGCGCGCAGCTCCCAGGCCCGCGCGCCTTGCTGGCGCGCCAGGGTCAGCGATTCGTCGAGCACTGCATCGACCGCCGCGGCGCCCTCGCCCAGCGCCTTGAGCACCTGGGCCTGCAAGCGCAGCAGTTCCGGCAGGGCGAAGGCGTCGCCGCTGCGCCGGCAGTGCTGGACGCTGCGCTGGATCACCGCCAGGGCCCGCGCGTATTGCCCATCGAGGATCAGGCCTTCGGCCAGGGAAATCTCGAACGAGGTGGTCAGCAGCTCGTAGCGCATGCCCTGCAGCCGCGACAGGCTCTCCTCCAGCAGCGGCACCGCGTCGCCGGGCTGCTCGCGGCGGATGGCAATGGCCCCGCGCAGGCCCAGAGAGGCCGCCACGTACGGGGCGAAGGCATTGGCGTGGGCGATCTGGCTGAAGGCCTGCAGGCTCGCCTCGGCCTGCGCCAGGTCGCCGTTCCAGATGTGGATGCACAGCGTCCACACCAGGGCGATGCAGTAGGTGGCCGGGTGCTTCAGCTCCGCGGCCTCCGCCTCCACCTGGGTGGCGAGGCGCCGCGCCTGGTCCGGGAAGCCCAGCAGCCACAGCGTGCGCGCCAGCGCCAGGCCGGTGCGGTTGTGGTGGTCGAAGCCGTAGTGCAGGGTCCGGCTGCGCTCGGAGGGCAGGCTGTTGCGCAGCGAGCGCTCCAGTTCCTGGCGCGCCAGGCGCTGGTCGCCCAGCAGGTGGTGGGAAATGCCCGCCAGCGAGGCGGCGACGGCGATGGCTTCCGGCTCGCCCAGGCTGTCGCCGATCGCCAGCGCGCGCTCGGCCCAGGCCAGCGACGAGGCGAAGTCGCCGATGCGCTCGTAGAAAATCTGCAGGCGGCCCAGCAGGCGCAGCTGCGCCCAGCGGTCGTCCAGCGCCACTGCGATGTCCAGGGCCCGCAGCAAGGCGGTTTCAGCCGCGCCGCTGTTGCCGCGGGTGAACATCAGCACCAGGCCCAGCGCGGCCTGCAGCTCCATCTCCGTGGGCGTGCCGTGGTAGCCCAGCTCCAGCAGTTCGGTGGCCCGCGCGCACCAGGTGCGGCATTCCACCTGCAGCGAGAAGTGCAGGAACAGGGGCGCGCTGGCCGCCGCCAGGGGCAGCGCCAGGCCGGGGTCGCCCTGGGGGCCGAAGCTCCATTCCAGGGCGCTGCGAATGTTGCCGAGCTGGCTGGCCAGGCGCGCGCAACCGTCGAAGATGTCTTCCGGCGAGCTGCCCAGGCCCTCCAGCAGCTTCAGGTAGAAGAGCGCATGGCGGAAGCCGAGGCTGTGCATCTCGGCCGCGCCGTGGGCCGGCAGCTTGTCGCGCACGTAGGCGCGGGTCATTTCCAGCAGGCGGTAGGTGACCGTCGTTTCGCTGCGGTCGACCGTCACCAGTCCCTTGGCGGCGAGTTCGTCCAGGGTGGCGGCGGCTTCCAGCTCGTCGATCCGGGCATCGGCGACGATCTGCGAGGCCGCCTGCAGCGAGAACGGCCCGACGAACACTGCCAGGCGGTCGAACACCAGGCGCTGCGGGGCGCTGAGCAGGTCGTAGCTCCAGTCGAGCATCGCCCGCAATGTCTGGTGGCGCGGCTGCGCGGTGCGCCAGCCGGCCCAGCCGAGCGAGAAACGTTCGCCCAGCAGGGCGTGGGTGGCCTTCACCCCGTGGCTGGCGGCGCGCATCGCCGCCAGTTCGATCGGCAGCGCCATGCCGTCCAGGCGCCGGCACATGTCGGCGACCAGTTGGGCGTCGCCCTCCTCCAGCGCCAGCGAGGCGTTGCCGGCCTTCGCCCGTTCGACGAACAGCCGCAGCGCCGGGAATGCCAGCAGTTGCTCCAGGCTCAGCCCCTCGCTGTCGGCCGGAAAGCCCAGCGGCCCCAGCCAGTGCACCTGCTCGCCGCGCACCCGCAGCGGCTCGCGGCTGGTGGCCAGCAGCGCGACGCCGGGCGCGGCCTCGCCGATGCGCTCGGCAACGGCGGACACCGCGTCCACCAAGTGCTCGCAGTTGTCGATGATCAGCAGCAGCCGCTGCCCGCGCAGGTGGGCGAGCAGCACGAACAGCGGGTCCTCGACCTGCACGGGAATGCCCAGCGAGGCGGCCAGGGCGGAAGGCACCAGCGCCGCGTCCTCGACCTGCGCCAGGTCGACGAAGCGCACCGGCTCCAGGCGCTCGCCGGCGGCGCGGTGGCCCACCTCGACGGCCAGGCTGGTCTTGCCGACGCCGCCGGTGCCGACGATGGTGAACAGCCGCGGCTGCGCCAGACGCTCCAGCACCAGGGCGACGTCCGCTTCGCGGCCGAACAGCCTGGCCCGCGGCGGCAGGCCGCCCACGCTTTCGCCGAGCGGCGCCACGGGGGCGGCCGAAGGCGCTGCGTCCAGGGCCGGGCGCCGGTTCACCGGGGCGACGAAGGCATAGCCGACGCCGACCTGGGTGGCGATGTAGCGCGCCCCCTGCTCGCCGTCGCCGAGCGCGCGGCGCAGGCTGTTCATGTGAAAGCGCAGGCTGCCCTCTTCGACCACCACATCGGGCCAGACGCGCTTGATCAGCTCACGCTTGGACAGCACCTGGCCCGGCTTCTCCAGCAGGGCGATGAGCAGGTCGAGGGCGCGGCCGCCGATCTCCACCGGCTCGCCATCGCGGCTGAGCAGGCGCTTGCCGGGCATGACGCGGAAGGGACCGAACTCGAGGGACGGGTCAAAGGAATCGTGCAATGCGTCCGTTACGGACTCCACGGGAAATTCTCTCGGGCTCGGAAATCCTACGAGGATAGGCGTTTTGCTCGGGCAATCAAGCACATCCTGTAGCGGCCGTGTGGACGCCGCCACAGGATGCGCACCTGTCTACTGCAGGCTCAGCAGCAGCGGAATGTTGCCGCGGGTGGCCTTGGTGAACGGGCAGCTCTGCCGGGCGGCGTCCAGCAGGCAGCGGGCCAGCTCCGCCTCGACGCCGGGCAGCGAGATGGCCAGGTGCGCCCGCAGGAAAAAGCCGTGCTCGCCATGCACCAGGTCCACGTCCGCCTCCACCGTGGCATCGGGGGGAAACGGGACTTTCCGGGCGTTGGCGGCATGCCGCAGCGCACCGATGAAACTGGCCGACCAGCCGACGGCCAGGAGCTGCTCCGGGTTGGTGCCCTGCCCCGGCGCGCCCGGCGGCGAAAAGCGCAGGTCCAGGCGGCCATCGTCGCTGCGCGCGATGCCGTCGCGGCCGCCGAGGGTGCGGGTGTGCGCGGTGTAGAGAACCTTCTCGATCGACTGCATCGGTACTTCCTGACGAACGATGACCGGCGGGCCCGGCGATTCAGAGCACCCGCGCGCACTTGCGACTGGTGCGGGAAAGGCGTTGCCTGGCGTCGGCCTGGGGCAACACCACCTGCGCCGCTGAGCGCCGCTGGTATTCGCCCAGCTCCTGCCGGGCGATATCCAGCAGCCAGGCACGGAAAGGGCCCGCGGGGTCATAGCTGGCACGCTGTGAATCCACGGCCTTCAACGTAGCCCGCAGGACCTCGCCGAGGTCTTCCCCGCGCATCCGCCCGGCCTGTACCTGCCCTTCGAAGAACGCCACGAGCAGCGGAACCAACGCCTTGAGCAGGCGCGGCGACGCCTCGCCGCCGCCCTGCTGCGCCTGGGCCAGCAATGCACCGAATTCCGCATTGCTGCAGCGCCCTGCCAGGCTCATGCAGCCGATACCTTCAGTCATCCGCCCAACCTCCCTTTCCCAAGCAGCCCTGCATTGACTGTCCTGCGCCTTGGCGCGAGGACAGGGACTGCTCATGAGAATGGGGCAGGAGTGCCAAAGTCGCCCGTTATATGCTGTTAGCGCCTGTTAGGCGGGTGCGCCGACCGAAGAGCCCATAGCCACTCGTCGGCGGCAAACGTTGGCAGCAGCGCCAGATTCAGCGTTCCGGTTCCCTCTCTCGACGTATCGGATGCATCTACCTTGCAGGCACGATTTCCTTGGCCTGCAAAAGCAACATGAACTTTACTGAAGCATCTTCCTCGGTGTCGCAAGCCGATAGTCGTCGACCTGCTTCACGCCCGGTGAGCAGGTGGGCGGCGTTTCCGGCGTCCGGTCCTACCCGTTGAAATGAGCCTGCAAGAGGAGCAACGCGTGTCCACAGCCGTTCCCCAGTCGGTCACCGCCCCGCTGAGCCGGGCCGCCATCTTCCTGGTGCTGACGATCAACCCCGGCCAGGCCGGCGAAACCGCCGTGCGCGCGTTGTGCGCCGACCTGCCGGGCCTGTTGCGGGCCATCGGGTTCCGCGCCCCGCAGGGGCTGCTGTCCTGCGTCATGGGCTTCGGCTCGGCGGCCTGGGACCGCCTCTTCGGCCAGCCCAGGCCGCGGGAGCTGCACCCCTTCCGCGAAATCCAGGGCGCGCACCACGCCGTGTCCACTCCGGGCGACCTGCTGTTCCACATCCGCGCCGAGCGCATGGACCTGTGCTTCGAACTGGAAACGCAGATCATGGCCCGCCTCGGCGACGCCGTGGCCACCGCCGACGAGGTGCAGGGCTTCAGCTACTTCGATGCCCGCGACCTGCTGGGCTTCGTCGACGGCACGGAGAACCCGGCGGGCCAGGCCGCGCTGGACGCCACCCTGATCGCCGGCGAGGACGAGAACTTCGTCGCCGGCAGCTACGTCATCGTGCAGAAGTACCTGCACGACCTGGCCCGGTGGAACGCGCTGCCGGTGGCCGAGCAGGAACGGATCATCGGCCGGCACAAGCTCTCCGACATAGAGCTGGACAACGCCGTCAAGCCGAGCAATGCGCACAACGCCCTGACCACGAT
This sequence comes from Pseudomonas sp. PI1, assembly GCF_000812405.1. NCBI lineage: Bacteria > Pseudomonadati > Pseudomonadota > Gammaproteobacteria > Pseudomonadales > Pseudomonadaceae > Pseudomonas > Pseudomonas sp. PI1. The sequence continues at coordinate 91,975 of NZ_JWMC01000067.1, read as the reverse complement.
CGTCGAAGACGGCGAACAACTGGAAATCCTGCGCGACAACATGCCCTTCGGCGATATCGCCAAGGGCGAGTTCGGCACCTATTTCATCGGCTACGCCCGTTCGCCGCGGCGCATCGAACGGATGCTCGAGAACATGTTCATCGGCCTGCCCCCGGGCAACTACGACCGCCTGCTGGACTTCAGCCGCGCGGTGACCGGCAGCCTGTTCTTCGTGCCTTCGGCCAGTTTTCTCGAACAGGTAACCCCGGACGCCAGCGTAGCTGCCGCCCCTGCCCTCCCCGCGCAGGACGACGTGCCTCCGCTGGCGCCCCGCGACGGCTCCCTCGGCATTGGCTCACTAAAGGAATCAGGCAATGAATAACCTGCACCGTGAACTCGCCCCCATCTCCGACAAGGCCTGGGCCCAGATCGACGAAGAGGCCACGCGCACCCTCAAGCGCCACCTCGCGGCCCGCCGCGTGGTCGACGTGCCGCCGCCGGGCGGCCTCGGCCTGTCCGCGGTGGGCACCGGCCACCTGCATGCGCTGCAGGCCCCGGCGGAAGGCATCCAGGCCGCCCAGCGCGATGCCCGGGCGATCGTCGAGCTGCGCGTGCCCTTCGAGCTGAGCCGCCAGGCCATCGACGACGTGGAGCGCGGTTCGGACGATTCGGACTGGGACCCGCTGAAGGACGCCGCCCGCAAGCTGGCCTTCGCCGAGGACCGCGCGGTGTTCGATGGCTATGCCGCGGCCGGCATCCAGGGCATCCGCCAGGCCAGCAGCAACGCCGGCGTGGTGCTGCCGGCCAACGTGCGCGGCTATTCCGGCGCCGTGGCGCAGGCGCTGAGCCAGCTGCGCCTGGCCGGCGTCAACGGCCCCTATGCCCTGGTGCTGGGCGCGGACGCCTATACCGCGGCCAGCGGCGGCAGCGACGAGGGCTACCCGGTCTTCCACCACATGGAGCAGCAGGTGGACGGCGGCATCATCTGGGCCCCGGCGCTGGAAGGTGGGTTCGTGCTCAGCACGCGCGGCGGGGATTTCGAGCTGGACATCGGCCAGGACATTTCCATCGGCTATGCCAGCCACAGTGCGACGAGCGTGGAGCTGTACTTCCTGGAGACCTTCACCTTCCGGGTGCTCACCAGCGAGGCCAGCGTGGTGTTGACGCCGGGCAAGAAATAGCGCCGTACGGATACTCGCGGACGGAGTCCTACAACTCCAGGGAAGCCCCGTAGGATGGGTTGAGCGAAGCGATACCCATCACCGTGGCCTCATGGGTTTCGCAAGCTCAACCCATCCTGCGAAGAGCACCTCGGCGCAGCCGGCAAGAACAGTTGCTCCTACGTTCCAGGACTCACCAGCCACGCCGCCCGGCGTGATTCACGGATGAGCAGGCGCCGGCGAAATGCCGACGCAGGATGGTGTTGAGCGACGCGATACCCATCACCCCTGGCCTTCTGGTATTTCGCCGTCGTGCTCGCCCATCAGCTCGCGGGGCGATTCCACGAACGCCTGGTTGTCGAGGATCGTTCTTCATGGCAAGGCTCCGGCCACCGTCAGCTGTCGTGCGGCTCGCGGGGAGTTTGGGAGTCCGCCTCAGGCGACAGTCGAATGGATCCGATTGTCTTCCCGGGCCTTCTCCAGCCTGATCGCGATGAACTTGGAAGTTGGCGTGAAGGTGCGCTCGCCATAGCTTTCCAGCGGCACCAGCGGGTTGGTTTCCGGGTAGTAGGCCGCGGCCTGCCCGGCCGGCAGGTCGTAGGCCACCAGCTGGAAGCCGTGGACGCGGCGCTCGATGCCGTCTTCCCAGAGCGACACCAGGTCGACCTTCTCGCCCGGCTCGAAGCCCAGGCGGCGGATGTCCCGCTCGTTGGCGAAGACCACTTCGCGCAGGCCGAACACCCCGCGGTAGCGGTCGTCCAGGCCGTACAGGGTGGTGTTGTACTGGTCGTGGGAACGCAGCGTCTGGAGGATCAGGTCGGGCCGCTCGCCGCGGGCCAGCACCGCCTGGTTGACCAGCTCCACCGGCAGTTCGCTGGGGGTGAAGCCGGCCTTGCCGCTGGCGGTCTTCCAGACCCGCTCGGCCGCGTCGTTGCCCAGGTGGAAGCCGCCGGGGTGCTGCAGCCGCGCGTTGAAGTCGGCGAAGCCGGGGATGACGTCGGCGATCAGGTCGCGGATGTGCCCGTAGTCGGCGATGGCCCAGTCCCAGTCGATCGGGCGGTTGCCCAGGGTGGCCTTGGCGATGCCGGCGATGATCGCCGGTTCCGAGCGCAGGTGCGGCGAGCGCGGCTTCAGCTGGCCGTGGGAGATGTGCACCATGCTGAAGGTGTCTTCCACGGTGACGCCCTGGGGCCCGTCGGCCTGCATGTCGACCTCGGTGCGGCCCAGGCACGGCAGGATCAGCGCGTCGCGGCCGGTGACCAGGTGCGAGCGGTTGAGCTTGGTGGCGATGTGCACGGTCAGCTCGCAGTTGCGCAGCGCGGCGTGGGTGCGCGGGGTGTCCGGGGTGGCCTGGGCGAAGTTGCCGCCCAGGGCCAGGAACACCTTGGCGCGCCTGGCTTCCATGGCCTGGATGGCCAGCACGGCGTTGTCGCCGTGGCCACGCGGCGCCTTGAACTTGAAGCGTTTCTCCAGGGCATCCAGCAGCCAGGTCGGCGGCTTCTCGTCGATGCCCATGGTGCGGTCGCCCTGCACGTTGCGGTGGCCGCGCACCGGCGACAGGCCGGCGCCGGGCTTGCCGACGTTGCCGCGCAGCAGTTGCAGGTTGACCACCTCCTGGATGGTCGGCACCGAGTGGCGGTGCTGCGTCAGGCCCATGGCCCAGCACATGATCACGCGCTCGGCGCGGCGGTACATGCGCGCCGCCAGCTCGATCTCGGCCAGGCTCAGGCCGGACTGGCCGACGATGTGCGCCCAGCTGGTGGCGTCCACCGCCGCCAGGTAGTCGTCCAGGCCGCTGGTGTGCTCGCGGATGAAGGCGTGGTCGAACACCGGCGGCTCGCCGTTGGCCTGGGCCTCGCGCTCCCACTGCAGGAGGAACTTGGCCATGCCGCGGAACATCGCCATGTCGCCGCCCAGGGCCGGGCGGAAGTAGGCGGTGTTGGTCGGCTCCGAGCCGTTGCTGAGCATCTCGAAGGGGTGCTGCGGGTGCTGGAAACGCTCCAGGCCGCGTTCCTTCAGCGGGTTGATGCAGATCACCTGGGCGCCGCGGTGCACGGCCTCGCGCAGCGGTTCGAGCATGCGCGGGTGGTTGGTGCCGGGGTTCTGGCCGATGACGAAGATGGCGTCGGCCTTTTCCAGGTCGTCGAAGACCACGGTGCCCTTGCCCACCCCGAGGGTTTCCGCCATGCCCAGGCCGCTGGCCTCGTGGCACATGTTCGAGCAGTCGGGGAAGTTGTTGGTGCCGAAGGCGCGGACGAACAGCTGGTAGAGGAAGGCCGCCTCGTTGCTGGCCCGGCCGGAGGTGTAGAACTCCGCCTCGTCCGGCGACTTCAGCGCCTTCAGGTGCCGGGCGATCAGGGCGAAGGCCTCGTCCCAGGTGGTTTCCACGTAGTGGTCGGTCGCCGCGTCATAGCGCATGGGATGGGTCAGGCGGCCCTGGTATTCGAGCCAGTAGTCGCTCTGCCCGGCCAGCGCGCTGACGCTGTACCTGGCGAAGAAGTCGGGGTCGACGGAGCGCCCGGTGGATTCCCAGTTGACCGCCTTGGCGCCGTTCTCGCAGAACTTCACCAGGCCGTTCTCGGGCGACTCGCCCCAGGCGCAGCCGGGGCAGTCGAAGCCGTTGTTCTGGTTGGTCTTGAGCATCGCCCGCAGGTTCTTGACCGCGTTCTCGCTGCCCAGCCAGCTCTTGGTCACGCTCTTGAGCGCACCCCAGCCGGCGGCCGGTCCGGTGTAGTTCCTTATATGTTCGTCTTGGCTCATTCAGGCATTCCTCGATTACACGCAGAGAATGAAAGTTCTCAGGCAAAAAAGGCGACGCTAAGAGCACGCCAATATCGGAACGCTGAGCGAGCAACTTCCTTGCGCGAAACTTGCTGTTCGCAACACCGGGTGAGTTGTGTTCAGGTCCAAGTTCCAGGCTTTTTTAGAACAATCGACCTGAAAGCTGGAAAGACATTGGTTCGCCTTGTGACATCAGGCTATTGAGAAGCGGAGATTGCGTCCAATCGAAATAAATTAAACCCTGATCAGAACCGTCTATCAGCCCTGGAATGCCCGCAGTAGAAGGGCGTAACTGACAATTAAGGCGCTTGATAGATCACTCTTATCAACCGGTAATCAAAAGCAATTTGACGCCCCTGGACGAACTGACTAGCCTCACCTCGAAGATCGCCAGAGCATTAATAAGAAGATGCCAACGCTTGCGTGCAAAGAGCAATGAACGATCACTTCGAGAGGCAACTCGGAATTGAATGACAATACTGGCGAACTCATCGACGGTTTCAATCGGAAGATCGATTACCTGCGCATGTCGGTGACCGACCGCTGCGACTTCCGCTGCGTGTACTGCATGGCCGAGAACATGCAGTTCCTGCCGCGCCAGCGCATCCTCACCCTCGACGAGCTGTACCGCGTGGCGGAGCGCTTCGTCGCCCTGGGCACGCGCAAGATCCGCCTCACCGGCGGCGAGCCCCTGGTGCGCCAGGGCATCGTCGAGCTGTGCGCGCGCATCGCCGCCCTGCCCGGCCTGCGCGAGCTGTGCATGACCAGCAACGGCTCGCAGCTGCAGCGCCTGGCGCAGCCGCTGCACGACGCCGGCCTGGCGCGCCTGAACATCAGTCTCGACAGCCTGGATGCGCAGCGCTTCAAGGCGCTCACCCGCACCGGCGACCTGCAGCAGGTGATCGCCGGCATCGACGCCGCGCGCCGCGCCGGCTTCCGCCACACCAAGCTCAACTGCGTGGTGCTCAAGGGCCGCAACGACCACGAGGTGGTCGACCTGGTGCGCTTCGCCATCGACCGCCAGCTGGACATCGCCTTCATCGAGGAAATGCCCCTGGGCGTGATCGACGAGCATCAGCGCGACGAGTCCTACTGCTCCAGCGACGAGGTGCGCCAGCGCATCGGCGAGCGGTTCACCCTCATCGAATCCGCCGAATCCACCCAGGGCCCGTCGCGTTACTGCCGCCTGGCCGAGGCGCCGGAAATCCGCATCGGTTTCATCTCACCGCACAGCCACAACTTCTGCGGCAGCTGCAACCGCGTGCGCCTGACCGTCGAGGGCCGCCTGCTGCTGTGCCTGGGCAACGAGCATTCGGCCGACCTCAAGCAGGTGCTGCGCGCCCACCCCGGCGACGCCGAACGGCTGGACAAGGCGATCCGCCAGGCCATGCGGCTCAAGCCCCAGCGCCACCACTTCGAGGTCGGCGGCGAAGTGCAGATACTGCGCTTCATGAACATGACCGGCGGCTAGCCGCCCCTTCCGGAATCGCCATGATCGTCCAATCGCAACCCGACATGCTGCGCGTGCTGTTCACGCTCAAGGGCTCCATCGCCAAGCGCATCGCCTTCCGCAGCCTGCTGGTCACCCTGCTGGCTTCGCTGATCGTGCTCGTCGAAAGCCGCCATCCGGCGTTCTTCGCGCGGGTCAACGCCACGCCCTTCACCCTGCTGGGGCTGTCGCTGTCGATCTTCATGAGCTTCCGCAACAACGCCTGCTACGACCGCTGGTGGGAAGGCCGCAAGACCTGGGGCAAGGTGATCATCGACATGCGCTCGTTCATCCGCGAGAGCGTCGCCATCAGCGACGCCGCCCTGCGCGAACGCCTGCTGCGCGCGCTCTGCGGCTACGCCCACGCGCTCAACGCGCGGCTGCGCAACGAGGACGAGCTGAAGGCCGCCCGCCCCTGGCTCGCCAGCGACACGCCGATCGCCGCGCACAACATCACCGACGGCATCCTCCAGCACATCGGCAGCGTCTGCTCGCAGCTGGCCGAAGAGAAGCGCATCAGCGAATGGCGCTACGTGACCCTGGAGCAGCGCCTGGCCGCCTTCACCGATGCCCAGGGCGTGTGCGAGCGGATCAAGGCCACGCCCATCCCCTTCCCCTACACCCTGCTGCTGCACCGCACCATCTACATCTTCTGCATACTGCTGCCCTTCGCCATGGCCGAGCCGCTGGGCTGGATGGCGCCCATCTTCACCACCATCGTCAGCTACACCTTCTTCGGCCTGGACGCCATCAGCAACGAGCTGGAAGACCCCTTCGGCCGCGAAGAGAACGACCTGCCCACCGACGCCATGGTCCGCGTCATCGAGCGCGACATCCTCGGCGCCCTGGGCTACAGGGACCTGCCGCCGCCCCTGCAACCGGTGGACTACGTCCTCAGCTGAGCGGCACGGTACGCCGAGGGCGGCATGCCCTCCCAGCGCTTGAAGGCGCGGCGGAAGTTGGCCAGGTCGGTGTAGCCCAGGGTGTAGGCGATTTCCTCGATATCGGCGATGGGCGAGCCTTGCGCCAGGTCGAGCAGGCGGCCCAGGGCCTCGTCGACCGGCATCGGCGCCGCGCCCTTCATTGGCGCGGCCCGCAGGCGTTGCCGGGCTTGAGGTGCGCGACGAAGTTGCAGGGGCGGTGCCGCGAATCGAGCTGCTCGACCAGGATGCCCTCCCAGGCCGTCCGGCAGGCCCCGGTGGAGCCCGGCAGACAGCACACCAGGGTGCCGTTGGCCAGGCCGGCCAGGGCGCGGGATTGCACGGTGGAGCTGCCGATGTCGAGGATCGACAGCGCGCGGAACAGCTCGCCGAAGCCCTAGACCTGCTTGTCCAGCAGGCAGGCGACGGCCTCCGGGGTGCTGTCGCGGCCGGTGAAGCCGGTGCCGCCGGTGATCAGCACCACCTGCACCCCCTCCTCGGCGATCCAGGCGGCGACCTGCGCGCGTATCCGGTAGAGGTCGTCCTTGAGCAGCACGCGCGCCACCAGGCGATGGCCGATCTCGACGCAGCGGCTCGCCAGCAACTCGCCCGACGTATCGTTTTCGAAAGTTCGCGTATCGCTGACGGTCAATACCGCGATGTTCAGCGGAATGAATTCCGTATTCGGTTTGACACTCACGGGGCATCGCTCCAGTTGGAAGTTTCCGTGGAAACTAGAGACAAAGACCGGCATCGTCCAATCGATATGGCAAACCCTCCGATCGGAGTCTTCTATCGACAAGAAGAGTGTTTCCATAAGGCGCATCTATCTTCCGGTAAGCATTTTCAATTGGACGCATCCGCTGCAAGTTCTGCAGTTTTCCGCCTTCGATTCCGAGCCTTCGGATACAACGAGCATGAGCACTATCGAAATACCCTGCTCCAGACTTCTGCTCGCCGGTGGAAGGGGCCGGAGAATGGGAGGAAAGGCCAAGGGCCTGCCCTGCGCCTGCAGAACCTGAACAGCCCCGAAGCGCTGCTGGCGGCGCAGAGCGGCGCCATCGTACCCGGCCGTGAAAGCAACTTCCGGCCTGCATCGAATGCGTCGTTTCCGTCATAGAGGAGTCTTATTGACGGATCGGAACAAGCGATTGGACGTTATTTGATCGCCTGCGTAACCTGAAAACAGGCAATAAGACACAAGGTGCCGTGATGGAGCTGATCGACGAAGCTCGAACCGATATATCCGATATCAATGCGCCGCCCGCGCCCGCGCAAACCTATAGTTATGTCGAGTTGGGCGAGAGCTGGATAATCGGCGAGACCGTACTTGCCCGGGAAACGGCATTGGCCATCAGTTATAACGGCATCAACCAAGCGGTGATGATGATATCGCCAGGTAATATGGAAGACTTCGTCAGGGGGTTCAGCCTGACCAATGAAATCGTCACTTCCCCGGATGAAATCCGCGATATAAAAATCACCGGTTCCGGCGAGTCGTACCTGGCCCAGGTCGAAATAACCAACCGCGCCTTCTGGGCGCTGAAGAACCACCGCCGGCAACTGGCCGGCACCAGCGGCTGCGGCATCTGCGGGGTCGAAGCGCTGGACCAGGCGCTGCCGGCGCTGACCCCGCTGCGCCTGGCGCCGCTGCCGGAAGCGCGCCTGCTGGAGGGCCTGCGCGAGCGCATCAACGCCGCCCAGACGGTCGCCCGCGACAGCGGCGCCCTGCACGCCGCCCTGTACCTCGACGCCCAGGGCGAGATGCGCCTGTGCCGCGAGGACATCGGCCGGCACAACGCCCTGGACAAGCTGATCGGCGCCATGGCCCAGGCGCGCTTCGAGCCCGCCGAGGGCTTCGTCGTCGTCACCAGCCGCTGCGGCCTGGAACTCATTCACAAGGCGGTGCGGGCACGCATCGGCACCCTGGTCAGCCTCTCGGCGCCCACCGCCCTGACCGTGGAATGGGCGCGCCGCAACCAGCTCAACCTCATCCACCTTCCCCACCACAGCCTGCCCAGGCTCTACAGCCCGGCGCCCTGACCCGCGCGCCCCGGAGTCCCGATGAAGAAAGCCCATGAGTCCGCGGCGACGAGGTGGCGTTCCTCCCCACGGTGACCGGAGGCTGGATGAGCCAGGGCTTCGATGCCGGCGAGCGCTGGTGACGGCACGGGTAGCGCCCGCCGGGAGCGCTACCCGTCCGCCCGTCTTCAGGTTCCGGTCTGCTCCGCATCGGCCGGCGGCGCGGGCGGCTCGGCCGCCGGGGGCTGGGCGCCGCCCTTCTCCAGGGTCACCTTGCCGGCCTCCTTGTCGTAGCCCAGGGCGATGCTGTCTCCGGAAACCACCTTGTCCCCGAGGATTTCCCGCGCCAGGCGCGTCTCCACTTCCTGGCGTATCTGCCGCTTCAGCTCGCGGGCGCCGAACTCGGGCTGGTAGCCCACGTCGACCAGGTGATCGACCAGGGACTCATCGACCGTCAGGGTGATGTCCTGCGCGGCCGCCGTGCGCACCACCCGCTGCAGCTGGATGCGGACGATGGCGCGGATGTCGTCGCGGGACAGCGCATGGAACACGATGATGTCGTCGACGCGGTTGAGGAACTCCGGACGGAAGTGCCCCTTGAGCACGCCCATCAGCTCGTCGCGCAGCGCCTTGTCGTCCATGCGCTCGGCCTCGGGGCGTTCGAGGTTGTCCATGATGATCGAGGCGCCGAGGTTGCTGGTGGCGATGATGATGGTGTTGCTGAAGTCCACCACCCGGCCCTTGCCGTCGGTGAGCCGGCCGTCGTCGAAGACCTGCAGCAGCACGTTGTTGACGTCGGGGTGGGCCTTCTCGATCTCGTCCAGCAGGATCACGCTATACGGCCGCCGGCGCACGCGCTCGGTCAGCTGGCCGCCCTCGTCGTAGCCGACGTAGCCGGGCGGCGCGCCGATCAGCCGGGCCACGGCATGGCGCTCCATGTACTCGGACATGTCGATGCGGATGATCGCCTGCTCGTCGCCGAACACGCTCTCCGCCAGCGCCTTGGCCAGCTCGGTCTTGCCCACCCCGGTCGGGCCGAGGAACAGGAAGGTGGCGATGGGCCGGTGGGCCTGGCCGAGGCCCGCGCGGGACAGGCGCACCGCATCGCTGACCGCCACCACCGCGTGCTCCTGGCCGATCAGCCGCTCGCGCAGCGTCTCTTCCATCTTCAGCAGCTTCTGGCGTTCTTCCTGGGTCAGCTCCGCCACCGGGATGCCGGTCAGCCGCGAGACCACCTCGGCGATGGACGAGGTGGTGACCTCCAGGGTCTCGGAACCGGTCTTGCGCTCCCAGGCCTCGGAGCGTTCCTCCAGCTGCGTCTGTTTCTCGCCGATCAGCTCCTCGAAGCTCTTCGCCTCGTCGAAGCGCTTGCGCGAGGTGGCGTAGTCCTGCTCGCGCTTGAGCTGGGCGATCTCCGCCTCCAGTTCCTGGATGTCCGCCGGCCGCGAGGTGGCGCCGATGCGCACGCGGGCGGCGGCCTGGTCGATCAGGTCGATGGCCTTGTCCGGCAGGAAGCGGTTGGTGATGTAGCGGTCGGCGAGTTCCGCGGCGGCAACGAAGGCATCGTCGGCGAAGGTCACCTGGTGGTGGGCCTCGAGCTTGTCGCGCAGGCCCCGGAGGATGACGATGGTCTGCTCCACCGTCGGCTCGGGGACGAACACCGGCTGGAAGCGGCGTTCCAGCGCGGCGTCCTTCTCGATGTACTTCTGGTACTCGTTGAGCGTGGTGGCGCCGATCAGGCTCAGCTCGCCGCGGGCCAGGGCCGGCTTGAGCACGTTGGCGATGTCCAGCCCGCCCTCCTCGCCGCCCTGCCCGGCGCCGACGATGGTGTGCAGCTCGTCGATGAACAGCACCAGCTCGTCGTGCTTGGCGGTGACTTCGTCGATCAGCTGCTTGGCCCGCTCCTCGAACTCGCCGCGGTACTTGGCGCCGGCGACCATCGAGTTCAGGTTCACCTCCACCAGGCGCTTGCCGCGCAGCACTTCCGGCACGTCGCCGTTGACGATGCGCTGGGCCAGCCCTTCGACGATCGCCGTCTTGCCGACGCCGGGCTCGCCGATCAGCACCGGGTTGTTCTTCTTGCGCCGGGCCAGCACCTCGATGGCGTTCTCGATCTCCTGGGCCCGCCCCAGCACCGGGTCCAGCTTGCCCTGGCGCGCCAGCTGGGTGAGGTCACGGCCGAACTTGTCCAGCGTCGGCGTGCCGCTGGGGGTATCCACGCGGCCGTCTTCGGCGCCCTTGCCGACGATCTTGACCACCTTCTGGCGCAGCGTCTCGGGGGTCACGCCGTACTTCTTCAGCAGCGTGCCGGCCAGGCTCTCGGGCACCGAGGCCAGGCCGATCAGCAGGTGCTCCGGGCCGACGTAGGAATGCCCCAGGTCCCGCGAGGCCTGGAAGGCCAGCTGGAAGGCCTTCTTCAGGCGCGGCGAGATGGTCATGCGGTCCACCGGCGCGTCGGCGGAGGCGTTGCCGGTCTGCGCGTGCTGGTCGATGTAGCCCTTGATGTCCTGCGGGGACAGCTTCATCTCCTTGAGCAGGGCGACCACCACGTCGGTGTCGGCCAGCACGTACAGCAGGTGTTCGGTGTCCAGCTCGTTGCGCCTGAGCTCGTGGGCCTTTTCCGCGGCGCGCTGGAGAATCTCCAGGGTCTGGGCGCTGAAGGCGTCGGTGGCATCGACCGACTCGCGGGGCACTTCGGCGGCCATGCCGAAGCCATCGCCCTCCTCGCCCGCGCCGCCGAACCTGTCGAAGAAGCGCGAAAGCCCGCCGCCCCCCAGCAGCGAGTCGAACGGATTGAGCATGCTCTGGTGCCGCATCAACTGACGGTAGTCGTGGTCGCAGATCGACATCGACTTGCGCTCGCCATTCTGTACGACGGTCACGCGGGCAACGGCGGGTCGCGCATTACAGATTTCACAGAGAGTCGCCATGATGAACTTTCTCCACGCAACAAGTGGGCGCTTGTAATCGAGCGGCCGCATCTCCAGCAGCGCATACCCGTGGATGAGTTCAATAACGAACCCGAAGCCTGGACATGCACTGTTTTTTTCGAAACGAAAGAGACAGGAGAACTCGAAAAGCAGGAACGGCTATTACACCGTCCGTTCACCATAGTCCGGGAAGTGGAAGAGCGCCAGACGAAATCGACGATAGCCAAGCAACGAAAGATGATAAGCAGCGACGCTATAGTTACAAAACAATGAAACGGCGGAAACTCAGCGGAACATGCCGGAGCAACTTCAGAGTTGCTGCGAAACTATTGCGGCGAAGTGAGTCGCCGCAATAGTCCGGGGAAGTTACCGGAAAATCGCCCGGATAGGGAAAGTTATTCGCCGAGCTGTTCCAGCAGGTCGGCGGAAGGCACGAAGAACAGGCTGCCGGTCACCGCGCGGCTGTAATCCAGCAGGCGGTCGTAGTTGCCCGCCGGGCGCCCGACGAACATGTTCTGCAGCATTTCCTCGATGGGCTCGGGCGAGCGGGCATAACCGATGAAATAGGTGCCGAACTCCCCCGCCCCCGGCCGGCCGAAAGGCATGTTGTCGCGCAGGATCTTCACTTCCTTGCCGTCCTTGACCAGGGTGGTGAGGGAGCTGTGCGAGCAGCTCGGCTTGACCGATTCGTCCAGCTCGATGTCGGACAGCTTGGTGCGCCCGATGATGCGCTCCTGGGCCTCGATGGACAGCTGGTTCCAGCCGGCCATGTCGTGCAGGTACTTCTGCACGATGACGTAGCTGCCGCCGGTGAAGCCGGGGTCTTCGTCGCCGATCAGGGTGAAGTGGGCCGCCTCGCGGCCCGCAGGGTTCTCGGTGCCGTCGACGAAGCCGACCATGCTGCGCATGTCGAAGTAGCGGAAGCCCTGGACTTCGTCGACCACCTCCACCGCCTTGCCCAGCCGGGTGACCACCTGGGTCGCCAGTTCGAAGCACAGGTCCATCTGGTCCGCGCGGATGTGCAGCAGGATGTCGCCCGGCGTGGAAACGGCCACGCGCTCGCCGGAACCCACTTCGCGGAAGGTGTGCAACGCCGCCGGGCGAGGCGCGCCGAACAGCCTGTCCCAGGCGTCGGAGCCGAAGCCGACGACGCAGGAAAGATTGCCCGCCGGCGCCCGCTTGCCGACCGAACGCACCAGGGCGGCGATATCCCCGCACAATGCGCGCACGGCATCGCGGTTTTCCTCGCCGGAAACCAGCGTCATCACGAGAAAGATCGCGCTACTGGTGATCGGACTGTCGACTGCCTGGGGATTGGGGAGTTCTTCTGTCATTTTGCTTGGCAACTACCATCACGGTTGGGCGTTCGAGACTACCAGATAATAGCGGGCGCATGACAATCGTCATCGCGCGTGCCGAATGGTTTTATTCCGAACTGCAAGTAAGGCTGAAAAATAAAGGGGTGCCATTGGCACCCCGGTTATATGTTGGGCAACTTGGTTCAGTTGACTTCCGAGCGCATCACCCGAACCGGCACGGATTTATAGGAGGGCGTTCCGCTGTCGACGTCTATGTAGTCCAAACGATCATTCCAGGCCCGGTAATTCTATACGGCGATATCGTATATCCACCCGTGGATAGCCGCTCTTTATCTGGAAGCCTGGAACATACCTGCCGCTGCGATATCCGGATGCGCTTATAAGCAACTGTCTATTGGGTTATTCCCCTTCGGGCCAGCGCAAGCGCTGTTCGCGATGGAGCCGCGTCCCGCGTTCGCGGGAATAACCCGGAAAACAATGTAGGAGCAACTGTCTTGCCGACTGCACCGAGGCGCTTTTCGTAGGATGGGTTGAGCTTGCGAAACCCATGCGGTTGCGCTGATGGGTATCGCTTCGCTCAACGCCATCCTACGAAAAGCCGTGCTTCCTGGAACCGGAGCGAACTCCGTCCGCGATTATCCATCGTTGAAACCTCCACAAAAACAACCGGGTGAATCGCACACAGGCACCTGGCGCGCCTCCCCCAACTGCCGCCACATCCGCTGTGTCAGGCGCTGGAGGGTGTCGCGCCAGGTGGCCCAGGGATCGTCCCTGCCGCGCAAGGTCAGGCGCTCACCGCGTTCCCCCGGGTCCGTCGCCGGGCCCGCCCTGCCCCTGCCACCATGGCGCTGCCGGGCGGCGAGGCGGTTGCCGAAAGGAGCGTTCGCTGGTTGCAGATGAGAAATCGTTATAACGGCAACTCGCTAGCAAGCTACTGTTCATTTCCTGACGTCGGCTTTTCGGCGTGATCGGACGACCGATCCCAGCTTCGCCGTACCCTGCGGACCCGCTTCAATCAAGTCGATAACTCGGGAGCCACCCGATGCAAACCTATTTGCAGGCCAAACGCATTCTCGAAGACAGCTTCACGCCCTACCGCTGCCAGTGCACCCTCGAAGCGGACGGCTCGATGACCGTGCAACTGCTCGCGCCCAACAGCTGCGACGTGGAACTGACCATCCCGCAGATCCCCCGCCACGACTGGGACAGCCTGCGCGCCGTGGCGAAACTGGCTCTGGAGCTGCGCCAGGCGCTGGACATGGCGCTGTCGGAACAGCAGCGGCCAGCCAAGCCCCTGAGCCTGGCGCCCGGCTAGCCACGCTTCGGGCCACCCTGGAGCCTGCTGCGCGGCGGCCAGGTCTGCCGCTTCCAACTGCAACGCGGCGGCCACTGAGCCCGGCGGCTATCCTTCGCACACGCCGCCTCCGCCTTTGTTTGATCCCGGCCAAGTTCCCGCGCCGCGGTTCGTGCCTCAATGGCGCCAACGCCGGAGCCCGGCGTGCATCCATCCCCCTGCCGGCACGGGAGCGAGCATGGCCATGGAAAAGCACCATCAATGGAACCTCGGCTATTTCGTCGTGGCCTTCGTGGCCATGCTGCTGGTGCAGAACTGGCTGGGCGAGTACTCGGCCGAGGCGCCGATTCCCTACAGCGAGTTCCAGCGCCTGCTGGACGCCGGCAAGGTCAGCGATCTGCGCGTCGACCAGGAGCGCATCAGCGGCACCCTCAAGGAGCCGATCCAGGGCCGCACGCGCTTCACCACCAACCGCGTCGAGCCGCAGCTGGCGGCGGAGCTGGAGAAAGCCCAGGTCGACTTCTCCGGCGTCACCCAGAGCGGCCTGGCCAAGCTGCTGGGCTGGCTGCTGCCGGTGCTGCTGTTCTTCGGCCTGTGGGTGTTCTTCTTCCGCGGGCTGGCCGAGAAACAGGGCTTCGGCGGCATGGTCAGCGTCGGCAAGTCGAAGGCGCGGGTGTTCGTCGAGCGCGACACCGGGGTGACCTTCGACGACGTTGCCGGCATCGACGAGGCCAAGTCCGAGCTGCAGGAAGTGGTGTCCTTCCTCAAGGACCGCCCCACCTACAGCCGCCTGGGCGCGCGGATTCCCAAGGGCATCCTGCTGGTGGGCCCGCCCGGCACCGGCAAGACGCTGGTGGCCAAGGCCGTGGCCGGCCAGGCCGGGGTGCCATTCTTCTCCATCTCCGGCTCGGAGTTCGTCGAGCTGTTCGTCGGCGTGGGCGCCGCGCGGGTACGCGACCTCTTCGAGCAGGCGCGCAAGGCCGCGCCCTGCATCATCTTCATCGACGAGCTGGACGCCCTGGGCAAGATGCGCGGTCTGGGCGCCTTCGGCGGCAACGACGAGAAGGAGCAGACGCTCAACCAGTTGCTCGCCGAGCTGGATGGCTTCGACCCGCGCGAAGGCGTGGTGCTGCTGGCCGCCACCAACCGCCCGGAAGTGCTCGACCCGGCCCTGCTGCGCGCCGGCCGCTTCGACCGCCAGATCCTCATCGACCGCCCGGACCGCCGGGGCCGCGAGGCCATCCTGCGGGTGCACCTGAAACGCGTTAGCGCCGCCGCCGACCTCGATTGCGGGCAGATCGCCGCCATCACCACCGGCTTCACCGGCGCGGACCTGGCCAACCTGGTCAACGAAGCCGCCATCGGCGCCACCCGGCGCGGCGCCGAGGCGGTGGGCATGGCCGACTTCACCGCCGCGGTGGAGCGCATCGTCGCCGGTGCCGAGCGGCGCAGCCGGCTGCTGCTGCCGCAGGAACGCAAGGTGGTGGCCTACCACGAGATGGGCCACGCCCTGGCCGCGGCCTCGCTGCCGCGCATGGACCCGGTGCACAAGGTCTCCATCGTTCCCCACTCCATCGGCGCCCTGGGCTTCACCCTGCAGCGGCCCACCGAGGACCGCTTCCTGATCGGCCGCCAGGAGCTCAAGGACCGCATGGTGGTGCTGCTGGCCGGGCGCGCCGCCGAGGCCCTGGTGTTCGACGAGATTTCCACCGGCGCCGCCGACGACCTGGCCAAGGCCACCGACATCGCCCGCCAACTGGTGACGCGCTTCGGCATGAGCGAGCAGCTCGGCCAGGCCGTGCTGGAGCGGCAGAGCGCGCCCTATCTCGCGGGCGACAACGGCCACCTGGCGGGGCTGCGCGAGAAGGACTACTCGGAGCAGACCGCCCGCGAGGTAGACCTGTGCGTGCGCGAGCTGATCGACGAAGCCTTCCGCCGCGCCCGGGCCCTGCTGGAGCAACGCCGCAGCGACCTGGAGGCCGGCGCGCAACTGCTGCTGGAGCGCGAAACCCTCACCCCGGAGGATTTCCCCGCCCTGGCCGGCGCGCCGGCGCCTTGAGCCCGGCCGCTTCGAACCCCTGGCTATTTGCAGCGCCGCGCATATGCCGGGGAACTCATTGACAGATTGGCGCCAGGCAAGTGTCATGGGCGTTGTCGTCCGGCGCGGTCGAGGTGTGGCGCCGGGATTGCGTGGTCCGTTTGCGTGTTTCCTTATCCCCCGCACAGGAGCCGCCGGCATGTACGACTCTGCACCCAGGGCCTCGGGGCCCGCGGAGGAAGATTTCCTCTTCACCTTCGAGACCCACGTCCTGCAGAAGGCCCTGCCCGCCTTCGAGGAAGCCAGCCGCTTCGCCCGCGACCGCGGCCTGGATTGCCAGGTCGAACTGCTCGTGGACGAGGACGACCACCTGCAACTGTGCCTGTTCGCCCGCCTGGGCAGCAGCCAGCAGCCGAGCTTCTACCGCATCGTCGCCGATACCGAACTCCAGGGCCTGGTCCATGAGCAGTACGCCACCCATGGCCAGCGCATGCGCCGCCTGGGCGCGCAACTGGACTCGCTGGACGGCGAGGTGCTCGACGAACAGCTCGCCGAGTTCTTCCAGCTGGCCTTCGGCATGCACCTGGACGAGCCGGGGCACCGACGAGTCAGCGGCTTCTAGCAGCCGCCCCCTTTTGCCTTGCCTGCCGTTCCTCGCCTCGCGCGGGCGGGTTTTCGCGCGACACTGTGCGCATGAAATGGATCGCACGCGTCCGCCTGCGTGCGGTCCGAGCAAAGGTAAGAGCTGCGATGCCCCTTGCAGGAGTGCCCCTATGAAAAGCCCCGTGGATACCCCGCACCCCGATCCGGTGGTGACCAGGGAAGCCGACGAACTGGAGGAGCTGGTGGAGCTGGACCCGGTCGACAGCGGCCAGGAGCCGCACCTGTCCGCCGCCCACCAGGAAGGCGTGATCGACGAGCAGCACTGAGCGCCGCGGAGCTTGCATTCTGCCGTGCAGGCTTCGTGCAATCGTGCGAAATGCACGGACGCGTCTCTATCGCTATCGAATAACCAGCTGATTTAAAAAGAGAAAATTTTCAAGCGAAGCTGGAACGCATGCTGCAACGGCTCTCCCATCGGCTTCACGGATACCAAGGGAGAGCGTCATGCACAACGACCGTAGCCAAGCCCCGCAACTCCTCGGCGAACAGTTCAGCGACTACCGCGTCGACCTCCAGCAGCGCCCGGACGGCGGCCTGCTGCTGAGGCTGCGTGACCACGAGAACCGGCGCCTGCTGACCACCTGGGCGATCCCGGCCAGCGAGTGGCGCGACCCGGCGCGCCTGAACAGCTTCATCGAACGCATCCGCCGCGACCTGCTGACCGCCGAGGGCCAACCCCTGCAGGAGGACCAGGTGGACTGCTTCCGCAAGCGCATCGAACTGCAGACCTTCAACCCCGGCCAGGGCCGCCACCGCCAGCGCAAGATCGTGGTGGCCGGCGAGCGCCTGCGCGCCCTGGCGGCCAACGCCTGAGTCAGTCCGCGCCCTGGCGGAACTGCCCGGGGGTCATGCCGCTCCAGCGGCGGAAGGCCTTGGCGAAGGCGCTTTCGTCGGAAAAGCCCAGGCGCTCGGCCACTTCCGCCAGCCGCGCGGGGCCGTGCAGCAGTTGCTCGGCCATGGCGTGCAGCACCCGCTCGCGCAACAGCTTGAAGCTGCTGCCCTCCTCGGCCAGGCGCCGGTTCAGGTGCCGCCCGCTGAGGCCCAGGCGTTCGGCGATGCGCTCCTTGCCCCACTGAGGGTGCTCGCGCAGCAGGCCCTGCACCTGCGCTGCGAGGCTCTGCGCGCCCAGGCGCTGCAACTGGGCGTCGGCGAGTTGGCGCAGGTGCTCGCGCATGGGCGCATTGGCCTGGATCAACGGCACCTGCAGGTCGTTTTCGGCGAACAGCAGGCCATCCTCGTCGGCACTGAAGTCGGGCAGCAGGCCCAGTAGTTCTTGGTAACTGCCCGCTTCGCCACGGGCCGGGTGGCCGATGCGCACCGCCCGCGGATGCACGCGCTCGCCGGTGATCCAGGCGCTCAGGCGCACCAGGCTGGCCAGCACCGCCTCCACCCGCGCCTCGCGGCGCACGCGGTAGCTGGGGCGGTAGACCAGTGCAACGCCGCCGGCTTCGCGGCGCAGGGCGAATTCACTGCCCTCGGCGATGATCGGGTAGTACTCCAGCAGCGCTTCCAGGGCTTCGCCGAAGCTCTCGCAGCTCATCAGCAGGGCGCCGACCATGTCCAGGTGGCCGACCTGCAGGGCGCTGCCCAGGCGCAGGCCCAGCAGCGGGTCGGCGCTGGCGGCGCACATGCCCTCCCACAGCTCGTCCTGGCGCGCCAGCGGGATGCGCGCCTCGCGGCCCAGCTCGCGCAGGTCGGCGGGCAGTTGCAGGCCCTGGCGCGTAGCGGCCTGGAGGATGCCCTGGGCGTAATGCACGGTGATCGAGGGGCTGTTGGGCATGGTCCCGAAATAACCGGAAAAAGTCCTGATTGAGCCAGCAAAGCGCGGCGCGGGGCGGGTATCCTTGCCCATTACAACGAGAAATACAAACGAGCCGCGCATGCCTTGCAAACCGTGCCCCGCGCCCCTTAGGGAGGCGCGCTGATGCCCACCGTCCACCTGGAATTCGCCGGCGCCTCGATGCTGGCCCTGAACGCGATCATCGCGCTGATGATGTTCGGCGTCTCCCTGGAACTGCGCCGCGAGGACTTCACCCGCATCGTCCGCGCGCCCAAGGCGCCGCTGATCGGCATGTTCATCCAGTTCCTGCTGCTGCCGGCCAGCGCCTGCCTGCTGGCCAACCTGCTGCCGATCGACCCGCAGCTGGCCCTGGGCATGCTGCTGGTGGCCACCTGCCCCAGCGGCAGCTTCTCCAACGTCATGACCTGGCTCGCCCGCGGCAACGTCGCGGTGTCGGCCAGCGTCACCGCGGTGTCCGGGCTGTCCGCCGGGTTCTTCACGCCGTTCAACTTCGCCCTCTACGCAAGCCTTGCGCCGGAGACCCGCGCGCTGCTCACGCAGATCCACATCGATCCGCTGGAGCTGCTGGCCACGGTGCTGCTGGTGCTGGTGGCGCCGATGCTCGCCGGCATGGCCCTGGGCCGGCGCCGCCCGCAACTGGCGCGGCGCCTGGAAAAGCCCATGCGGGTGTTCTCGCTGCTAGTGCTGGCGGCCTTCGTGGTGATGGCCTTCATCAAGAACTACGCGCAGTTCGTCGCCTACTTCCACCTGTTCTTCTGGCTGGTGGCGCTGCTCAACGGCGCCGCCCTGGGCCTGGGCTACCTGTGCGCGCGGGCCTGCCGGCTGGGCGAGGCCGACGTGCGCGCGGTGACGCTGGAAAGCGGCATCCACAATTCGGCGCTGGGCATGGCGCTGATCCTCACCTTCTTCCCCGAGGCCGGCGGCATGCTGCTGATCGCCGCCTTCTGGGGCTGCTGGCAACTGCTCACCGGGCTGGGCCTGGCGCTGTTCTGGTCGCGCCGCGCGCCGCTGCCCAAGCTCGCCGCCGCCGGGGGGAGAACGCCATGAGCTACGTGGCCCCTGCCCTGGGCAGCTTCATTCTGCTGGCCTACACCCTGGAAGCGGTCACCGGCTTCGGCAGCGTGGTGCTGGCGCTGTCCCTCGGCGCCCTGCTGCTGCCCATCGAACAGCTGCTGCCGGTGCTGGTGCCGCTGAACGTCGGCCTGACCAGCTACCTGGCCTGGCGCCACCGGCGCCTGGTGCAGTGGCGGCTGCTGCTGGCCACCCTGCTGCCGGGCATGCTGCTGGGCATGGTGGCTGGCTACCTGCTGCTGCCCTGGCTGGACCCGCAACTGCTCAAGCGCGGCCTCGGCCTGCTCATCCTGTGGTTCGCCGCCCGCGAGCTGCAGCGCAGCGCCAAGGGCACGCCCAGGGGCCAGGTGCCGGCCTGGGCGATGCGCCTGGCCACCGGCGCAGCCGGCGTCTGCCAGGGCCTGTTCGCTTCCGGCGGGCCGTTGCTGGTCTACGCCCTGGCCGGCCAGCAACTGGACAAGTCGCGCCTGCGCGCCACCCTGGTGTGCGTCTGGTTCAGCCTCAACGGCCTGCTTACCCTGGCCTTCCTGGTCGACGGCCGGCTGCGCCCGGCGCTGCCCCAGGTGCTGGCCTACGCGCCGCTGCTGCCGCTGGGCCTGTGGCTGGGCGAGCACCTGCACCGGCGCTGCCCGGAACGCCACTTCCGCCTGGCCATCCACCTCCTGCTGCTGGTCAGCGGGGTCCTGCTGCTGTCTCCCTGGAGCCTCCTGTGAGCTACGACATCATCGTCAAGAACGGCCTCTACTTCGACGGCAGCGGCGCCCCCGGCGCGCTGCGCCACCTGGGTATCCGCGCCGGGCGCATCGACACCTTGAGCGCCTCGCCGCTGGACGAGGCCGGCTGCCCGCAGGTGCTCGACGCCGCCGGCAAGTGGGTGACCCCGGGCTTCCTGGAAATCCACTCGCACTACGACGCCGAGGTGATAGCCGCGCCGGCGCTGAAGGAATCGGTGCGCCACGGCGTGACCACGGTGGCCCTCGGCTCCTGTTCCATCAGCATGGTGCTGGGCGAGGCGGAGGACTGCTCCGACCTGTTCACCCGCGTCGAGGCGGTGCCGCGCGAGGTGGTGCTGCCGATCCTGCGGGAGAAACGCACCTGGCGCGACGCCGCCGGCTACCGGGCCTTCTACGAGCAACTGCCGCTGGGGCCGAACCTGTGCTCCTTCCTCGGCCATTCCGAGCTGCGCGTGGCGGTGATGGGGCTGGAACGCGCCACCAGCGGCGCCAAGCCCACCGAGGCCGAGCTGCAGCGCATGGAGCAGCTGCTCAACGAGGCGCTGGACGCCGGCTGCTTCGGCCTCTCGGTGATGACCACGCGGCTGGACAAGATGGACGGCGAGCGCGCCTGGTCCAGCCCGCTGCCCTCCACCTTCGCCAGCTGGAAGGAGTTCTCCCGGCTGTTCGCCGTGCTGCGCCGGCGCGGCGCGCTGATGCAGGGCGCGCCCAACGCGGTGACCAAGATCAACGTGTTCGCCTTCCTCTGGCAGGCCCACGGCTGGTTCCGCCGGCCGCTCAAGTGCAGCATGCTCACCGCCCTGGACCTCAAGTCGCAGCCCTTCATGCACCGCATCACCCGCGCCTCCGGCTGGCTGGCCAACCGCGTGCTGCGCGGGCGCTTCCGCTGGCAGACGCTGCCGGCGCCGTTCAACGTGCGCATCGAGGGGCTGAACATGAACGGCTTCGAGGAGTTCGGCGCCGGCGAAATCCTCCGCGACATCAAGGACCCGGAGGAGTTGTACGCACGCATCCAGGACCCGGCCTTCCGCGAGCGCTTCCGCAAGGACATCAAGGCCACCCTCAGCCTGGGCCTGTGGCACCGCCGCCTCTCCGACTGCTGGGTGCGCGAATGCCCGGACGCGAGCCTGATCGGGCGCAACTTCGAGGACATCGGCCAGCAGCAGGGCAAGGATGCGGTGGACGCCTTCTTCGACCTGGCCAGCCAGTACCGCAACGCGCTGAAGTGGACCACCTGCTACGGCAACCACCGCCCGCAGGTGATGGCCAAGCTGCTGGCCAGCCCCTGGACGCAGCCGGGCTTCGCCGACTCCGGCGCGCACCTGGCGTCCCACGCGCAGTACAACTTCCCGCTGCGCCTGCTCAAGTACGTGCGCGACGCCGAACTGGCCGGCCAACCGTTCATGGACACGGGCCGCGCGGTGCAGCGCCTGACCGGCGAACTGGCCGACTTCGCCGGGCTGGACGCCGGCTACCTGCGCGTGGGCGACCGCGCCGACCTGGTGATCGTCAACCCCGAGGGGCTGACCGACGAGCTGGACGAAGTGAGCGAAGCGCCCATGGAAAACCTCGGGCTGGTGCGCCTGGTGAAACGCAACGATGCGGCGGTGGACGCCACCGTGATCAACGGGCGCGTGGCGTACCGGCGGGAAAGCGGCTTCGCCGAGGCGCTGGGCAAGGAACGCGGCTTCGGACGCTTCCTGCCGGGCCGCGAAGTGGTGCCGGCGTAGCGCGGATGAATCCCACCCACGCCATTCCCCTGTAGGAGCGCGCCCTGCGCGCGATTTCGCGCGGCAGGGCCCGCTCCTACAGGTTTCCGGGAGGCACGGCATGTCCCCGTAGGAGCGGACCTTGTCCGCGATAGCCGGAACCACCGGCGCGGTTCGCGGATAAGATCCGCTACGCTGCCCCACCCACGCCATTCCCTGTGGCACGAAGCGCGGACGGAGTCCGCTCAGGCACGCTCCGCCTGTTCACGCACCAGGCTCGCGCGATAACTGCCGCAGCCCTTCCACAACAGCCCGATGGTCAGCAACGCAGCCACTGCGGAAACGATGGCGATCGACGCCCCCACCGCCGCCGGGTCGCCGAACACCCGGTCGGTGATCAGCGCCACCAGGGTGGTGCCCAGGCCCACCGCCAGCAGGTTGCTGACCAGCAGGAAGATCGCCGAGACCTGCGCGCGCACCTGGTTCGGCGCCAGGTTCTGCATGGCCGTGGTGGAGGTCGGCAGGGGGAAGGAGGCGAAGAACATCGCCGGCACCAGCAGCGCCAGGGACAGCCACAGCGGTTCGACCACGGCGAACAGTGCCACCGGCACGAGCATGCCGATGGCGCCGATCACGCCCGTGCGCATGGCCGCGTCGCCGTGGCCGCGGCGGGCCAGCAGGTCGGTCAGCCAGCCGCCGCAGTACACGCCGGCGGTGTTGGCCAGCAGCAGCACCACGCCCAGGGTGTAGCCGGTGCTCACCGGGTCCAGGCCGTGCTTGCGCATGTACAGCGCCGGGGTCCAGCTGAGCATGGCGTACAAGGCCATGGCGTAGCAGGAGAAGCCCAGGTACAGGCAGATGAAGGTCAGCCGGTGGCGGCCGAGGAAGCGCACGCCGTCGCCCGGCGCCACGGCCTTGGCCTGGCCGCTGGCGTCACGGCTCAGGCCCTGGCGCTGCGGGTCGCGCACGGTCAGCCAGATCAGCAGGCCCACCAGCACCCCGGGCAGGCCGACGATGAAGAAGGTCAGCTGCCAGGCCTTGACCTCGCCCAGCACTGGCAGCACCAGCGCGTGGGTGTCCTTGAGCAGGTCGATGACGTAGCCACCGACCAGGAAGGCCAGGCCGCCGCCGAGGAAGGAGCCGATGGAGTAGATGCCCACCGCGCGGCCCAGCTTCTCCCGCGGGAACAGGTCGCTGAACATCGAGTAGGCCGCCGGCGACAGCGCCGCCTCGCCCACGCCGACGCCGATGCGCGCCAGGAACATCTGCAGGAAGTTCTTCGACAGCCCGCAGGCGGCGGTGGCCAGGCTCCAGAAGACCACGCCGACGGCGATGATCCGCGGCCGCGAGAAACGGTCGGCCAGGTAGGCGATGGGCCAGCCCATCACCGCGTAGAACAGCGAGAAGGCCAGCCCGTGCAGCAGGCTGAACTGGGTGTCGCTGAGCTGCAGGTCGGCCTTGATGGGCTCGATCATCAGCGCCAGGATCTGCCGGTCCACGAAGGAGAAGATGTACGCCACCATGCACAGGCTGACGACGTACCACTCGTAGGCGTAGCGCTTGCGCGCCGGGCGCGCCGCGCAGGCGTCGATGGCGGCTGGAGCCGTGCGCGGGGCGCGGCACGAGGAGGAAGGGTTCATGGCGAGGTCTCTTGTCGTTATGGGCAGGCGTGTCGCTGCAAGGCGCCCTCGCCCTCGAAGGGCGGGGCCAGGGGCACCTTAGGGGATGGGCCCCGGGGCGGACCATACGGGGAAACGGCCTCGGCATGGGGGTAGGCTCCCGTAGGCATTGGGGATTTCCTTAGGCGGAAAATCCGCCCCGCCACCGCACCCATGCGCAGGAATATGCAAGACGCCCGCGCCCTGGGCGCCCTACCCTGGCCACTCGATGATCCAGGAGCTGAAACATGCCGCAAACATCCCCACGCCCCTACCAGCCGGTCAACCTCGCTGCCAAGCTGGCGGCCATCCACGAGCAGTGGCAGCCACGGGTGGTGGCCGAGATGAACGACTACCAGTTCAAGCTGGTGAAGCTGGAAGGCGAGTTCGTCTGGAACAGCCACGCCGACACCGACGAGACCTTCATCGTGCTCGACGGCGAGCTGCGCATCGACTTCCGCGACAGCGCCGTGCAGCTGCGCGCCGGGGAGATGTACGTGGTGCCCCGCGGCGTAGAGCACAAGCCCTTCGCCGCGCAGGAGGTGCAGGTGCTGCTGATCGAGCCGCGCGGCGTGCTCAACACCGGCGACCAGGGCGGCGAGCGCACCGCGCCCAACGACGTGTGGGTCTGAGCCCGCCTCAGGCCAGGCTGTACCAGGCCACGCCCTGCCCGTCCTCGCTGGCCGTCACCCGGCCGCGCTGCGCCAGGTAGTTGAGGTTGGCCAGGCACTCGCCGGTGGCCAGGGCCAGCAGGTCCTGGTCGATGCGCCGGGCGAAGAGCGCGCCGAACAGGTCGATGGCGCGCTTCGGGCCTCCGTCCAGTAGTTCCTGCAGGCGTTCCAGGCCGCGCTGGTGGCCACGCTCCAGGTGCTCCAGGCGTGCGTGCAGGGGCTGGAAGGGTTCGTTGTGGGCCGGCAGCACCAGCACGTTGTCGGGCACCTCGCGGCGCACCTTGGCCAAAGACTCCAGCCATTGGCCCAGCGGGTCGGCCGCCGGCTCCGTGGGGAACACCGAGACGTTCGGCGAGATGCGCGGCAGCACCTGGTCGCCGGCCACCAGCAGGCGCAGGCTGGGGCAATGGAAGCAGGCGTGCTCGGGGGAATGCCCGGAACCCACCACCACCCGCCAGTCGTGCGCGCCGATGCGGATGCGCTCGCCGTCGCGCAGGCGCCGGTAGCTTTCCGGCAGCGGCCAGATGAACTTGCCGAAGCCGCCGAAGCGCGCCCGGTAATGGGAGATGGCCGCCTCGTCCCAACCAGCGCGGCGGTAGAAGCGCACGCCTTCCGGCGGCGCCTCGCGGCCGCTGTCGGCGGCCAGCACGCGGCAGTTCATGTATTCGCCGAAGGTCATCCAGAGTTCGCAGCCGTACTCGCGGGTGAGCCAGCCGGCCAGGCCGACGTGGTCCGGGTGCATGTGGGTGACGAACAGCCGCGTCGGCCGCCGCCCGCCCAGCGCGCCGCCGGGGGCCAGCAGCGTGCGCCAGGCGTCGAGGGTGGCCTGGGTGTGCATGCCGGTGTCGAACAGCGCCCAGCCGTCGCCGTCTTCCACGGCCCACAGGTTGATGTGGTCGAGGCTCAGCGGCAGAGGCATGCGCAGCCAGTGCACGCCCGGAGCGATCTCGCGGCTGGCGCCGGGGTCCGGAGCGGGGCCGCAGGGGTAGTCCAGGGGGATGCGTTCGGATTTCATGGGGTTGCCTGGGTTGTTCATGCCGAAGGGGCGTTCCGGTGCGCGCGGAGATTTCTCTGGAAGTCCGAATCGCGGACGGAGTCCGCTCCTACGGCATGAGCGAGCATGGCTTTTCGTAGGATGGTGTTGAGCGAAGCGATACCCATCACCGCGGCAGCATGGGTTTCGCAAGCTCAACACCATCCTACGAAAAGCAGCTCGGCGCAGTCGGCGAGACAGTTGCTCCTACAGCTCCAGGGAAGCACAGGCGTAGGAGCGGACTTCGTCCGCGATTGGACTCACCAGCCATGCCGGACGCCCACGACAATACTGTGCCAAAGACTCATCCCCAACCCCACCCACATAGACTAACCCGCCATGAAATGGCGCATATGCCCTCGGCAAAGTCACAGCTGCCAGCCCCCGTCCCGCAGGAGGCTCGCCCTGGGCCGGCGCCTGCGCTATCGTCGCCGCCGGCGCCGCGGGGCGCTTCATTCATCGCAGAGGAACGACAGGCATGAGTACAGCAGACACCACTCCCGGCATCCGCAAGATCGGCGTGATCGGCGCCGGCACCATGGGCAACGGCATCGCCCAGGTGTGCGCCGCGGCCGGGCTCCAGGTGGCGATGATCGACGTGTCCGACGTCGCCGTCGAACGCGGCCTGAAGACCATCGACGGCAACCTCGAACGGCTGATCAAGAAGGACAGGCTGGCCGCCGCCGACAAGCCGGGCATCCTCGCGCGCATCCACGGCGGCACCGACTACGCCGCGCTGAAGGACGCCGACCTGGTGATCGAGGCCGCCACCGAGAACCTCGAACTCAAGCTGCGCATCCTGCGCCAGGTGGACGAGCTGGTCGGCCCCGACTGCGTGATCGCCAGCAACACCTCGTCCATCTCCATCACCCAACTGGCGGTGGTGGTGCGCAACCCGCAGCGCTTCATCGGCCTGCACTTCTTCAACCCGGTGCCGGTGATGGGCCTGCTGGAAGTGATCCGCGGCCTGCAGACCGCCGACGAGACCCACGCCCGCGCCCTGGCCTTCGCCGGCCTGGTCGGCAAGACCGCGGTGAGCGTGAAGAACGCCCCGGGCTTCGCGGTCAACCGCATCCTGGTGCCGATGATCAACGAGGCCATCTTCGTGCTCCAGGAAGGCCTGGCCAGCGCCGCCGACATCGACGCCGGCATGCAACTGGGCTGCAACCACCCGATCGGCCCGCTGGCCCTGGCCGACCTGATCGGCCTCGACACCCTGCTGGCGATCATGCAGGTGCTCTACGACGGCTTCGACGACTCCAAGTACCGCCCTGCCCCGCTGCTCAAGGAAATGGTCGCGGCCGGCCGCCTGGGCCGCAAGAGTGGCCAGGGTTTCTTCAGCTACTGACCGCCCTCGAAGAAGGGGCCTTGCGCCCCTTCCGCCAGCCAAGCGCCATTAGATAGCTATCACACGATTCTCAGCGGCAGGCTCTAGCACGCGGTTTCCAGCCGTAGGAAATTTCCGACGAATGACAACCCGGTCACTGGTGATAGCACGAAAAACTGCTAAAACCTGAAAGTTGGAAACCAAAGGAGCTATATCCATGAGGATCATGAAACGCCACGCGCTGGCCTTCGCCGTGATGGCCGCGGGCACCCAACTGGCCCAGGCCAGCGCCCAGGACGAGGCGAAGGGATTCATCGAGGACGCCAGGCTCGACCTGCTGCTGCGCAACGTCTACTGGAACCGCGACTACAAGGACCACACCAACGACGCCAAGGTCTGGGGCCAGGGCTTCATCGGCACCTTCGAGTCCGGCTTCACCCAGGGCACCGTGGGCTTCGGCGTCGACGCCTACGGCCTGCTCGGCGTCAAGCTCGACAGCGGCCGCGGGCGCAACTACACCGGCATCTTCAACGAACACGACGACGGCAAGCCGGTGGACAGCCTGTCCGAGGCCGGCGGCGCGGTGAAGCTGCGCTTCTCCAATACCGTGATCAAGTACGGCAACCAGTTCCCCGACCTGCCGGTGCTCTCCCGCGACGACTCGCGCATGCTGCCGCAATCCTTCACCGGCACCCTGCTGACCAGCGAGGAGATCAAGGGCCTGCAGCTGAACGCCGGCAAGTTCACCGCCGACAGCCCCATGGGCAGCCCGGCGCGCGACCCCAACCACCTGGACGAGATCTACCTCTACGGCGGCAGCTACGCGGTCACCGACGACCTCAGCGTGGCGCTCTACCACAGCGACGTGCGCGACGTCTTCGCCAAGACCTACGCCAACGTCAACTACAGCCTGCCGCTGGCCGCCGAGCAGGCGCTGAACTTCGACTTCAACATCTACCGCACCAAGTACGACGACGGCTCCCAGGCCGCGCTGGACTTCGGCGGCGACGGCGACAACGACCGCAACACCATCTGGAGCCTGGCGGCCAAGTACAGCGTCGGCCCGCACGCCTTCATCCTCGCCCACCAGCGCAGCAGCGGCGATGCCGGCTACGCCTACGACTACGGCGACGGCGGCGGCACCATCTACCTGGCCAACTCCTACTACGCCGACTTCAACCTCAAGGACGAACGCTCCTGGCAGGCCAGCTACGAGCTGGACTTCGGCGGCTACGGCGTGCCCGGGCTGACCTACAAGATCGCCTACGTACGCGGCGACAACATCGACACCGGCGGCGACTCCGACGGCACCGAGCGCGAGCTGTTCAACCAGGTCAAGTATGTGATCCAGAGCGGCCCGGCCAAGGACCTGTCGTTCAAGCTGCGCAACTCCATCTACCGCGCGGACAACGACGTCGGCCCGGACCTCAACGAGGTGCGCGCCTTCATCGAGTACCCGCTGAGCATCCTCTGATGCCCCGGGTCCGCGGCGAACCATCGTCCCGGCCCATATGCACTATCAAGCGCATTCATCATTAGCCTGCGAACAATTTGCTAGCTTATTACCCCATCAGGTGTTGCTCGCCTGGTTTTGAAGCATCAAGGCCGTTACCACCCCCGCTTCCCCCGCGACTCGGTAACGGCCTTTTTTTCGTCTGCGATTCAGGGTTGGGATTGCGCGGCGGGCTCCAGAGCCCCCTCACCCCAGCCCTCTCCCGGAGGGAGAGGGGGCCTGCGGCGGAGGCGTTGAGTCCGCTCCTACGCCTGCCGGCAAACCACCCCGTAGGATGGTGTTGAGCGAAGCGATACCCATCACCGCAGCCGCATGGGTTTCGCAGGCTCAACCCATCCTACGAAGAGCACCTCGAAGAGTGGCTTTTACGTTCCAGGGAAACCGGGCGTAGGAGCGGACTCTGTCCGCAATTCGGACTTCCAGAGAAACCTCCGAGCGCAGCGAAACGCCCCTTCAGCAGGCCGGGCAAACTCGGAGCGGCACAGAAACACCCAGACCAAGACAGTTGCCCGCGTTCGCGGGCATGACGGGGCGTGAGCCCCATGGTTCCCCCTACTCCTGCCCACCCCACTGCAACAACCGCTGCCGACAATGCCGCATGGCATTGACGATATGCTTCTCCACCATATCCCGCGAAATCCCCAGACGCTCAGCGATCTCGGCATGGGAACAGCCCTCCACCTTGCGCAGCAGAAACGCCTCCCGACAGTTCTCCGGCAACTGCGCCAAAGCCCGATGCAACATCAGCAACTGCTGTTGCTGGATAGCCTCGGTCTGCGGACAACGCTCATCGAGGCAACCTTCACGGTCCAGCGCCTCCAGGTCCTCGTTGCGACGGATACGCGCCCGCCGGCGCAAGTCGATGCTGAGATTGACGGCAGTCTTGAAGAGGAACGCCCGCGGCTGCTCGATGCGCTCCTCGGCCTTGCGGTCGAGCAGGCGCAGGAAAGTCTCCTGGGTCAGGTCCGCGGCGGCATGGCGGTCCCCCAGGGTGCGACTGAGGAAGGCGGTCAGTTCCTGGTAGTAGCGAATCAAGAAAAAAGCGCTCCGCCCGTTAGGGGGCTTGCGGGTAAGATCGGCTCTCGCAGCCGACGCTGGCTGACAGCCCGCGCCGGAGGTAATTATAATCACTCGCATCAAGCCGAAAAGAAAGCGTGATCTGGGCGCACTTCGCCGCCCAGCCGTGGAAGCCTTCGATGAACCAGCCCCCCGCCGAGCATGACGACCAGAGCCTGAGCGCCGAAGCCGCGCGCTGGTGCTCGCGCCTGCACGAGGCGGACTGCACCCAGGCCGAGCGCGACGCCTTCGACGCCTGGTGCGCCGAAGACCCGCGGCACCGCGACGAATACCTGGCGATGCTGGAAATCTGGCGCCTGGCCGAACGCCTGCAGGCCCCGGCGCGAGCGCCCCTGTCGCATCCTCCACGCACCACTGCG
This sequence comes from Pseudomonas sp. PI1, assembly GCF_000812405.1. Taxonomy (NCBI): domain Bacteria; kingdom Pseudomonadati; phylum Pseudomonadota; class Gammaproteobacteria; order Pseudomonadales; family Pseudomonadaceae; genus Pseudomonas; species Pseudomonas sp. PI1. The sequence continues at coordinate 62,427 of NZ_JWMC01000067.1, read as the reverse complement.
CGACCACGGCGCTCGCGCATCAAGCGCTTCGCCACCGCCGCGGCCATCGCCTGCCTGGCGCTGGGCACGGTCTGGTCGACGGGCTGGTCCGCCGGCTGGCTGCCGTCGCGCATCGGTTACTACAGCGCCACGGACACGCCGCGCGAAGTGCGCCTGGCGGATGATTCGCAGGTGCGCCTGAACGCCCACTCCAGCCTGTTCTTCGCCCTCTACCGCGACCGCCGCGACGCCCGCCTGGGCAGCGGCGGCGAGGCCTACTTCAGCGTCAGCCACAACGCCCTGCAGCCGTTCACGGTACGCACCGACAACGGCAGCGTGCGCGTCACCGGCACCCGCTTCAACGTCTGGACCGACGCCAACCAGATGCTGGTCACCCTGCTGGAAGGCTCGGTGATAGTCACCCCGCCGCCCGGCGTGGACAGCAACGCCGCCCAGCTGACCCCGGGCATGCAGGCCCGCTACAGCAGCGCCACCGGGCAGTTCGAACTGGCCCAGGTGGCCCCGGGCGACGCCATCGCCTGGCTCGACGGCCGCCTGGTGCTGCAGGACCAGCCGCTGCAGGCGGCCATCCCGCAGATCAACCGCTACCTGGCGCACCCGGTGCGCCTGGACGACCCGGTGGTGGCGGCCATGCGCATCGGCGGCATCTACGACACCAGCGACCTGCAGGCGCTGGTCGACTCCCTGCCCAAAGTGCTGCCGCTGGAAATGCGCCGGCACGACGACGGCAGCATCACCCTGGCCAGCAGGTACGTGCCGCTCTGACAGATCCACCTGTAGGAGCGCGCCCTGCGCGCGAATCGCGGGCAGGGCCCGCGCCTACAAGGCGCGCGTCGTAGGATGGGTTGAGCGATCACCCCCAACCGCATGGGTTTCGCAAGCTCAACCCATCCTACGAAAAGCCATCGCCCCTGCGTGCCCCCCCCTCCAATCCATGCCCGCGAAAAAAGTCTTCCGGTTTTTTCCGGTAGCTGCGTCATAGAAGGCTAATCATTCGCATTAATAACAAAACTGCATGGATAGGAGTGTCCCAGTGAACCGCAAGCCCCTGCACAGCAAGCGCAGCCCCCTGGCCCGCCTGGTCGGCGCCGCCGCGCTCGGCCTGACCCTGAGCGCCACCAGCGCCTTCGCCGCGCCGGTGCGCATCGATATCCCGGCGCAACCGCTGGCCTCGGCGCTGACCAACCTCGGCAGCCAGGCGCACCTGCAGATCATCTTCAACCAGGCCCAGGTGCAGAACCTGCGCAGCCCCGGCGTGCACGGCGAGATGGAGCCGGCGCGGGCGCTGGAGCAACTGCTGCGCGGCACCGGCATCCGCTACCAGGTCGACGGCAGCCGCGTGACCCTGCTGGGCGCCGACGCCGCCGGCAACGACACCCTGGCGATGCCGGCCCAGGTGGTCACCGCCGCCCCGGAAGGCACCGACAGCTACGTACCGCGTACCAGCACCAGCGCGAGCAAGACCGATACCCCATTGCTGGAAATCCCGCAGTCGGTCTCGGTGATCACCCGCAAGCAGATGGACGCCCAGGGCGTGCAGAACGTCAGCCAGGCGCTGCGCTACGTGCCCGGCGTGCGCGTGGAGACCTACGGCCAGGACCCCAAGGGCTATGACTGGCTGTTCATCCGCGGCTTCAACGGCCAGACCACCAGCGACTACCTCGACGGCCTGCGCCAGTTGAACAACAGCTACACCTTCTTCCGCACCGAGCCCTATGCGCTGGAGCGCATCGACGTGGTCCGCGGCCCCTCCTCCACGCTGTTCGGCCTGGGCGACGCCGGCGGCATCATCAACCGCGTCAGCAAGCTGCCCACCGCCGCCGGCGTGCACGAGGTGGAACTGGGCTTCGGCAACCACGACCGCATCCAGGGCCGCTTCGACATCGGCGACCGCCTGGTGGACGACGGCAGCCTGCTGTACCGCGTGGTCGGCGTGGTGCGCAAATCCAACACCGAGTTCGAGTACGACGACGGCCACGAGGTCAAGGACGATCGCTACTACATCGCCCCGTCCTTCACCTGGGCGCCGGACGAAGACACCAGCTTCACCTTTCTCAGCAGCTTCATGAAGGACGACAGCGGCGGTACCATCGCGGTCAACACCCCGCAATACGGCCATACCGACAACACCCTGCTGGGCGACCACAGCTTCAACCACTCGTACCAGGACCAGTTCACCCTGGGCTACCAGTTCCGCCACCGCTTCAACGACAACGTCGAGTTCCGACAGAACCTGCGCTACGGCCAGGTCGACTTCATCCTCAACAACATGTTGCCGCTGGGCACCGTGCAGAGCGCCGTGCCGGCCCTGGCCGCGCTGGTCCCGTCCCTGGCCAACGACGTCCTGCGCTCGCCGCGGCGCTGGGACGAGCACATGAACGCCTTCACCGTCGACAACCAGTTGCAGTTCGACTTCGACACCGCGGGCATCCAGCACACCCTGCTGACCGGCATCGACTATTCGCGCACCGAATCCGACGTCAAGCGCTACTTCGAGAGCCTGAGTCTGGCCAACCTGTCGTACTTCCTGCCGCTGCTGCTGGACCCGAGCAACCCGAAATACGGCCTGAACATCAACCGCCCGAGCACCATCCAGGTCAACTACGACCAGGACATCGACGCCGTCGGCTACTACGCCCAGGACCAGATCCGGTTCGACGACAACTGGCTGCTGACCCTCGGCGGGCGCTACGACAACGTGCGCAGCAGTACCGACGACCACATCGCCGGCAGCCACACCCTGGCCAAGGACGACGCCTTCACCGGCCGCGTCGGCCTGACCTACCTGACCGACTTCGGCCTGGCGCCGTACGTGGCCTACTCCGAGTCCTTCGTGCCCAACAGCGGCATCGACGGCAACGGCAACACCTTCGACCCGAGCACCGCGCACCAGTGGGAGACCGGGGTGAAGTACCAGCCTACCGACAAGTTCCTGCTGACCCTCGCCGGCTTCGAGATCGAGAAGACCAACGTGCTCACCAACGAGGTGCTCAACGGCGTCAGCACCGGCTTCCAGAAGACCACCGGCAAAGTGCGCTCGCGCGGCATCGAGGCCGAGGTGAAGGCTCAGCTCGATGAGCACTGGGACCTGCTGGGCTCCTACACCTACACCAAGACCAAGATCCTCAAGAGCAACAACGGCGACGAGGGCAACCGCTTCGCCAACGTGCCCGAGCACATGGCCTCGGCCTGGCTCAACTACACCTTCCGCGAGGGTGTGGCCAACGGCCTGAGCGTCGGCGGCGGGGTGCGCTACACCGGCTCGGTGTACGGCGACAACGGCAACACCTTCCACGTCGACAACTACACCCTGTACGACGCCGGCGTGAGCTACCCGGTGAACAAGAACGTCACCCTCTCCTTCGCCGCGCAGAACCTGCTCGACGAGAAGTACGTGACCACCTGCGACGACATCGCCGAGTGCTACCCGGGCGAAGGCCGCACGGTGCTGACCAGCGTCAAGTACGCCTGGTAGGCCCACGCCATTCCTCTGTAGGAGCGCGCCCTGCGCGCGAATCGCGGGCAGGGCCCGCTCCTACAGGTTGCCGGGAGGCACGGTATTTCTTCCCCGTAGGAGCGGACCTTGTCCGCGATGGCCGGACGCCCCAGCGCGTTTCGCGGATGAGATCTCCTACGCCCCCCACCCACGCCATTCCCCTGTAGGATGGGTTGAGCGAAGCGATACCCATCACCATGGTCCGATGGGTATCGCAAGCTCAACCCATCCTACGAAAAGCACCTCGGCGCACAGGTACGTAGCTCACGCCCCGTCATAGGCCCTGCGCAACGCCGCGATATCCAGCTTCTTCATCCCCAGCAGCGCCTGCATCAGGCGTTGCGACGCCGCCGTCGCCGGGCCGGCTATCAAGTCCGTGAGCATGGCCGGCACTATCTGCCACGACAGGCCGAACCTGTCCTTCAGCCAGCCACACTGCTGCGCCTCCACCGGGCCGCCGGCGGACAGGCGTTCCCAGTAGTGGTCGATCTCCTCCTGGCTGTCGCAATTCACCTGCAGCGACAGCGCCTCGCTGAACTTGAACAGCGGCCCGCCGTTGAGCGCGGTGAAGGCGACGCCGTCCAGCTCGAAGGCCACGGTCATCACCGAGCCCGGCGAGCGGCCGTGGATTTCCTGGCCGGCCTCGCCGTAATGGCTGACGGCGCCGATGCGCGAGTTGGGGAAGATGGCCGTGTAGAAGGCCGCGGCCTGCTCCGCATGGTCGTCGAACCACAGGCAGGGGGTGATGCGCTGGATGCGGGACATGGGCTGTCTCCTCGTGTGGACGCGCGGCCACCATGGCCGCGCCCTGTTCCTGGTCGTCCGGCGGGACGCGGAATCGACAAGTCTGGAACAGCTCCGACGAACGCGCCCGCGGGCCGCTCAGCGGCCGAAGCGGCTGGTCTGCATCTCGCGCAGGCGGCTCAGGGTGCGGCGGAACGGGAATTCCAGGCCGCCCTGGGTGTACAGCGCCTCCAGCGCCACCTCGGCCTCCAGGTACAGCGGCACGCCACGGTCGTAGCATTCGTCGACCAGGGCGATGAAGCGGCGCACGCCGTCGTCCCGGGCCGACAGCGCCGGCAACTGGCGGTCGCCGGCCACCACCCGCCGGGCGCCATCCTCGGTGCCGCGGGCGATGCGCGCCTCGCGGCGCTCGCCGCCCAGCTCGGGGATGTCGCCGAGCAGGATGGCGTGGAAGCGGTCGCACAGGCCGATGAAATCCTGGGCCGACCAGGGCCGCTCGCAGAGGTCGGCATAGCGGCACCAGAGCACCCTGCGGCCGTGGCGCACCACGGCCAGTTCGCGGTTGCCCAGCGCCAGCGGCGCCTCGCTGCCGCTGCCGGCCAGCGCGGCGAACACGTAGCCCAGGGCGCTGGGCACCCCGGCGCGGCACAGCCAGTAGCGCTGCACCGGCGCGCCCGGGTGCAGGCGGTGGTCCTGGCCGCCGTCGGTGGCCAGCACCTGCATGTGGCGCTCCAGGGCGGCGATGGCCGGGAGGAAGCGCTCGCGGTTGAAGCCGTCGGCGTACAGCCCCCGGGGCGGCTGGTTGGAGGTGGCGACCACCACCACGCCCTGCTCGAACATGGCCTGCAGCAGGCCGCCCAGCAGCATGGCGTCGCCGATGTCGCTGACGAAGAGTTCGTCGAAGCACAGCACCCGCACCTCGCCGGCCAGTTCGGCGGCCAGCGCCTGCAAGGGCGAGGCGGTGCCGGACAGCTGGAACAGGCGCCGATGCACCCACTGCATGAAATGATGGAAATGCTGGCGCCGCACGGGCACCCGCAGGCTGGCGTGGAAGCGGTCCAGCAGCCAGGTCTTGCCGCGCCCCACCGGCCCCCACAGGTACACGCCCAACGGCCGCTCGCCACGGTGCAGGGCCGCCTGGCATTCCTCCAGGCGCTGTGCCGCGTGCCATTGCGCAGCATCCTCGACGAACCCCCGCTCGCTCACAGCGAGGCGGTAGGCAGCCAATGGCGAAGACCGCTCCACGGCGACTCCTTACTCGGCCGGGACGATGATGGAGACCCGGCGGTTCTCCATGCGCCCGGCGGCGCTACTGTTGTCCGCCACCGGGCGCTGCATGCCGCGGCCGATGACTTCGAGGTTGTCCCGGGGCATGCCGATGCCGGCCAGCACCTGGGCCACAGACTGTGCCCGGCGCACCGAGAGCTGCTGATTGTAACCCGCATCGCCGTAGGAATCGGTATGGCCTTCCAGACGCAGCTTGTCGATGCCCACCGCCAGCAACGCGTGGCCGATGCGCTCGACCTCGCCGCGGCTGGACGGGTCGATGCTGTCGACGTTGTTGCCGAACAGCACCTTGCTCGACAACCCCAGTTCCCAGCCCTCGTCGCCCAGCTGGAAGCCCTGCTGCTGGAGGGCTGCGACCTGTTCGGCGCTCAGCCCCTTCTGCGGCGCCGGCGGCGTCTGGCAGCCGGCCAGCAGCAGCGTCAGCAGCAGGCCGATGAACAGACGGCTAGGTTTCAGGGGCTTGGCTATCACGGGCTATCTCCTTGTAGTCCTCGGTGTTGGAATCCGTGTCCTCGCCGGCCAGGCTGCGCATGCCCCGGCCACGGCGCTTGGCCTGGTACATGGCGCCGTCGGCGCGGTGCAGCAGCTCGGCCAGGGTGCGCCCGTGGCGCGGGTAGAGCGCCACGCCGACGCTCAGCGAGGTGCTGATGCTGCTGCCGTCCGGCAGAGCGATGGGCGCCGCCATGCTGGCCAGGATGTCGTCGGCGATGCGCAGCGCCGCGCGGCTGTCCGGCAGCGGCGCCAGCAGCACGGCGAATTCGTCGCCGCCCAGGCGCGCCACCAGGTCGCTGTCGCGCAGCTGGCCGCGGATGCGCTCGGCGATGGCCACCAGCACCCGGTCGCCGGCCGCGTGGCCGAGTTCGTCGTTGATCGCCTTGAAGCGGTCGGAGTCGATGTACAGCACCGCCGCCTGCTCGCCGCGCTGGGCCAGTTCGCGCAGGGTGCGGCTCAGGCGGCCCTCGAAGAAGGCGCGGTTGGGCAGGTGGGTGAGGCTGTCGTGGTTGGCCTGGTGCGCTAGGGAGGCGTTCTCGCGCTCCAGGTGCTGCTGCCACGCTTCCAACTCGTCGAGCAGCGCGTTGAAGTCGCCGCCCAGCTCGTCCAGCTCGGCGATGCGCGCCGAGGGCACGCGCCGCGAGAACTGGCGGTCGCGGCGCACCGCGTGGGCCACCCGGGCCAGGCGGTCGAGCGGCGTGACGATGCGGCTGACCATGCGCCGCGACAGGTAGAAGGCGCCCAGGGCGGTCAGCAGCAGGCAGCCGAGCATGCCGCCCAGGCCGGTGATCAGGAAGGTCAGCAGGCGCCCGCCGGTGCCGGTCAGGCGGATTTCGCCGATCTGCCGGCCGTCGTGGACGATGGGCTGCACTTCCTCGTGGTTGAGCCACCAGCGCCCGACGAAATGCCGCAGCGCGCTCACTCCGTGGCCGCGCTCCCAGGTCGCCAGCAGGCGGCCCTGGGCGTCGTACACGGCGCAGCGGCGCACTTCCTCGGTGCTGGCCACCAGGCGCAGGGCTTCCTCAGCGGCGGCGCTGTCGTTGAACACCACCGCGGCCTCGACGGTGTAGGCCATCGAACGGCCGATCAGGTGCAGGTTGTGCTCGGCATAGGCGCGCAGGGTGAGCAGGCCGACCACCGCCACCGCCAGCCCGGCCATGCACACCGAGGCCAGGGCCACCCCCAGGTGCGCGCGGTACAGCAGGCGGCCCAGCGACTTGCGCCGGGTGCTGCGGCGCTCGGTCAGGCGCGGCAGGTTCATGGCTGGCCCCTCCGCCGGCCGAGGTTGAGCACGTTGGGGTGCACCCGCACGCCGCTGTGCGCCACCGAATCCAGGTTCACCGCGAAGGACGGCGGCGTGGCGCTGAAGTCCAGGCAGAACACGCTGCCGACGCTGCAGTCGGGGTCGTGCTCGCTGAGCGACAGCACCGGGTGCCCGGCGACCCCGGCGAACGCGCGCCGGCGCTGCGCCTCATCCAGCAGGCCGAGATAGAGGACGTTGCAGCGCTCGCCCAGGGCGGGGTCGTCCACCTGCGCGCGGCGCACCTCGACGCGGCGGCCGTTGGCCTGCAGCAGGCTGCCCCGGCGCAGCAGGTCCTCGGCGTATTCGCTTTCGCCCAGCACGCACAGCTCCAGGGTCTGCGGCTCCCGCGGCCAGCGCACGTAGCTGAGGATGCCCAGCAGCATGCCGCGCAGGGCTGCGCCATCGCCGTCCGCGGCGCCGGAAGCCGCCAGGCACAGGGGCGCCGCCAGCACCCACAGGGTGAGTACCAGGGCACGCTGCAGCAGTGCGGGACGAAGGGAGGGAAAAACGAAGGACACGATGACGGCTCGGCGAGTACCAATACGGCGACAGCACGCGCGGCATCTTAATGGATTGCGGCAGGAATGTGACGTAGAACTGACTTTTAGCTTGACCTGGAACAAGTTTCGTCAGTTTTATGACGTCATTTTCAGCGGAGTCTTACCAGCAGTTGGCAGCGCATCGGCTTCACTTGGCAGGATTTGGCTCTCTGGATCGATTGCTGCCAATGCGGCGCGGGCTTCCAATGAGGGCACGGCAGCACAGCGCCGCAACCACTCACCAGGAGGCCGCCATGACCCTCGACATCCAAGGGGTGAAAGTCCCCGACAGCCAGCTCGCCCGCGAGATCACCGAACTGGTGCGCGACACCGCCACCCCGCTGCTGTTCCACCACTCCTCGCGGGTGTACTACTGGGGCGCGCTGGCCGGCGCGCGCCGGGGCCTGCAGTACGACGCCGAGCTGCTCTACGCCGGCGCCATGTTCCACGACATGGGCCTGCTGCCGCGCTACTGCAGCAAGTGCGAGCGCTTCGAGGTGGACGGCGCCGACTGCGCCGCCGGGTTCCTGCGCAGCCACGGCATCGCCGAGCGCGACGTGGAGACCGTGTGGACCGCCATCGCCCTGCACACCACGCCGGGCATCCCGCAGCACATGCGCGCGGAGATCGCCCTGGTCACCGCCGGGGTGGAGATGGACGTGCTGGGCATCGACTACGCCGAGTTCCCCGAAGCCGTGCGCGACGCCGTGGTGGCCGCCCACCCGCGCGGCGGCGACTTCAAGAACGACATCATCGAAGCCTTCTACCAGGGCATCAAGGACAAGCCGCAGACCACCTTCGGCAACGTCAAGGCCGACGTCCTGGCCCTGAAGGACGCGCAGTTCGAACGCGCCGACTTCTGCCGGATCATCCTCGACTCGGCCTGGCCGGGCTGAGATTGCCCAGGCTGATGCCATGCAGGACACCCTGGCGTACCCCGACATGCGCCAGGCGTCCCTGTTGGTCGAAGATCAGCCAGTCCTCGCCACTACGGCGCAACTGCGCTTCGCCGGCCAGCGGCCAGTCGAGTGTTGCACAGCTTCGGGCGCTGGGCCGATGGATGAAACGCCAACCCGTCCGCCCGTTATCCCGGGTATGCAGAAGCACCAGCCACTGCTCATCGAAGGTCAGCCAGGGACGGCTTTCCATATCGGGCAGATCGACGGTGAGAATCTTTCCATCAGGGCCACGGAACTGCAGCGAATCACCTTCCCCCGGCCAGCACACCATCAGTTCGCCATCGAGGCCGAGCACCTCCCAACCACCGAAGTCTCCGCCGGACGACAGCAGGTCGCGGCCGACCAGGCGCTGCTCCGGCTGGCGGTAGGCCCAGCGCTCCAGGCCTTCCGCCGTGTCCACCAGGACTATCCGCAGCTGGGCGTTGCCCGACAGGGCATGCAGGTTGCCCGGCAGGTCGGCGACCTGCCAGAGCGTGTCGAAGTCCCGGTCGACATCGACCACGCGCAGTTGCCGGCCCCGTCCCAGCGCCCAGCCGGTGCCGTCGAAGGTGTCCGCGCAGACCGCGAAGTCCAGTACCCCGAGCTCGCGTGCCACGCCCCGCACCAGATCGAGATGGCTGATCCGCCACAGTTGTTCGCGCCGTGCCAGCGCCAGCGCCACCAGGCCGTTGTGGGCCATGACCAGGCGCTGTGCAGGAACGGCGAAACGCTTCAAGCTGCGACCGCGGCCATCCACCAGTTGCACACCGTTCTCGCCCAGTGCCAGAAGGTAGCGCCGCCCCGGCAGCAACCCAGCGTCGAAGATAGGCCAGTTACCAGCGGCCGGCGCCGACCATTGCCGCAGTGCTGCCGGGACCCAGAGCGGCGTGGGCTCCTGGCGCGGCAGCAGCGTCTTCGGCAGGTCCATCTGCAGCAGGCTGTCGCCGCTCAGTTTCAGCAGGCCGCGCAACTGCTCGCCGCTCAACGCCGACAGGCCGCGGGCCTGGTCCGCCAGGCTGGCCCGGGCGACACATCTGGCCAGCCCCGCCAGGGCTGCGTTGCCATGCTTGTGCTGCAACAGCGCCAGGACCAGCGCGTGGCGCTCAAGATGCCGCTGCGGGTCATCGCGCAAGCGCGCCAGACGTTCGCGATCGAGCTCGAGGCTGTCCGGCAGCAACAGTGCCCGCAACACCAGGGCCTGCACCTCCAGTTCACCGCCGGCGACCTCGGCGGCTCGCAGCCATTCGGCGGCCCGGTCGCGTAGCGGCGGCGACACCCAGGCCACCTGCACGGCGCTCAGGAGCTCGCCGCGCGCATGCAGCATCTCGGCCCACTCCCCCCTCAGGCGCGCCGCGAGTTCCGCCTGGGGCCCCTCGAGTTGCGCAATGGCATCGGCAAAGGCGTTGTCGCGCCGTGCGATCTGCACGGCGCGGTGCCACTCCCCGGCCAGGCACAGCAGGCGAACTATCTGCGCCGCGGGCCGCTCCCAGGCCAGGGCCAGCTCGGCGGCTTGGGCCAGGTGCTGGTGGCGCTCGAGATAGTCCAGGGCCTCCTGGTGGTTGCGCAGCAGTTCGCCGAGGACGAAGGCCGCCTCCTCAACCCGCCCCTCGCGGTCCAGCTTGTCGAAGCTGGCGCGGTACAGCTTGCGCAGGTGCTCCTGCAGGCTCGCGGCGCAGGCCAGGGACCGCCCCGGGCCGGCCTGGGGCCCCAGGCCCAGGTGCTCGCGCCGGCGCGGCGGCGCCAGGGCCTCGCCCAGCGACTGCCGGCCATCGCCCAGCGGGATCGCATGGCGCAGCGCCTCGTCCAACTGGCCGTCCTCGAACATCCGCAGCATGCGCCGCAGGTAGGCCGCCTGGCGGAAGTCCAACGCGCGATGCAGTTGGCTGACCATCAGCAGGCGCTCCCACAGCGGCAGACGCGGCGGAGGTGTGGCGGTTTTCCTGGGCGGCACGGCAGCTTCATCAGCCATCTGCTGCACCACGGCCCAGGCTCGCGTCCGCCGCAACCGGCGTGAAAGCCACATCAGGACGAGCAGCAACGGCAGCAGGAAAAGCAGCCCCCGCCACAGCCCAAGGCCGGGTTCCCCGTCGAGCAGGACCGCGCCCAGGCAGAATGCCGCCAGCGGCAATGCCAGGTGCCAGGGCACCCGCGGACGCGCCCGCTGCCTGCCCGGCAAACTGGCGGCTTCCTTCCCGGGCGCACCGGACCCACGCCGTTCCGCCCTGTCGAAGAAGGCCCGGCGCGCCTCGCTCGGCGCCACCCGGGCGCCGAGGATATGGTGCAGTTCGGCCCCCGTCTCGGGCGGTTGGCCGATGTGCTGCGGCAGTGCCTCGCGACAATCGAAGGCTTTAGCCCACGCCAGCCCGGACAGGTCCAGGAAGGCGCCAGGCTGCAACGGTTCCGCGCTGGACAACGACAGCGAGACGACGCCGCCGCCGCGCACGAGATGCAGGTCCGCCGGAGGCAGGCCCGCCAGCTCGTCCTCTCCCAGCGGCGCGGAGCAGAGTGCGCCGCCCTGCCGCCGCAGCGGCCAGAACGGCAGGCACTCGCAATGTTCAGGAGAGGATTGCGCCAGGCACAGCAGGTCGCCCTCTGCGAAGCGGAACGCCCGCGCCCCGGGCTGCCAATGGCGAACCAGCAACTCGCGACGCGCCGCCTCGCCCAAGTACGCGGCATCCAGCCAGAACCCGTCCAGCGGTTGCCGGCCACGCCACAACGGATGGCGAATGGGCGCCGCCCTGGTTTCACTCATCGGCGACTCCGTTGCATTGCAGGTTCAACAACATCGCCTCGTCGTCCAGCGAGTACACCAGCAATTCCCGCATCTCGGTCAGCACGGCGACTACCCGCCCGAGTGGCGAATAGCTGGCGCGCGCAATCCGCGCCGGGCTGGAGCAGAAGGTGCGCGCGCCCTTCTGCCCGTGCAATTGCAGGTGCCTCCGGTCGGCGCTCAGGACTACCAGTTGTGGGATATCGTCATCGGCATCGAGCAGCACGCCCAGCGCCCGGGCGCCAGGTGGCAATTCGAGGCTGGCGCAGGCCCCCGGAAGGGCCTGCACCTTGTACAGGCGCCAGGTCTCACGGCCACCACGCCCCTGGCGTACGGCACAAGCGGGCAGCATGTTGCTGCGCCGGGCAGAGGGGCAGAACAGTGCCAGGTCGGCCTTTTCGGCATCGCCCAGCAGCCAGTTCTGCTCCTCGAAAACCGCCTGGTGGACATTGCGCGCGGCCAGTACCCGCTGCAGCCACAATTGCCCGGAGCGCTCGAGCAGGTAGAAGAACTGGTGTTCGCCGGCACGCTGCAGGCCCAGCACCTTTTCCGCAACCCGATACAACCGCGGGTCGTCGTGACGCATGCGCCAGTACCCCAGGCGCCCGGCGGCATCGAGCAGGTACAGGCGGCATTCGCCACCATTGTGCAAGAACTCGCAAGGCAGCAGGTTGGCCGTGCCCACTGGCGCCTGCAGGATTTCGCGGGGCGGCAGCGGCAGGTCGTAGTGGCCGGGGAGCTTCCAGAACGCCAGCTTGCCGCCGCCGGCCAGCAGCGCGCCCGCGGTCTTGCCGGTGAAGGCCATGGCCAGTGGCTCCAGCCCGGCGCTCCACAACTGCCGCCGCGGCGTAGAGGGCTTGCGCTGCCCAGCGCTGGGGATGCGGATGTTCAACACGCCCGGCTCGTCGAGCAGCACGACGCTAACCTGGTTCGCCGATGGCGAGATCATTGGCGGCAGGCTCAGCGAGACCCGCCAGCCGGAACGGCGGATGGCATCCCGGCGGACAGCTGCCTGGAAATGCCCGCCGAGCAGCCGGCGGGCCAGCTCGCCTGCTGGCAGCGCAAGCCGGGCCTCGGCCTGTCGGCCGGGGACGAGGCGTACCTGAAGGGCCTTGCCGTCCAGGCTTTCGTCGATGCTGACGCCATGGCTGCAGAAGTCGTCCGGAGTGGAGCCGATGCCCCAGCACTCCCCCGGCACCTGGGGCGCCGCCGCTAGGCATTCGCGCCACGCCTGCCAGTGCCGCGGGGTACAGATGTCCAGCGTCCGCGCCCCCAGCAACGCACGCAGCCCAGCGAGGTCATCCAGACCGCGCAGTTCACCCGGCTGCTGCAGCACGCCCCAGCGGAACTCCGCTCCCGCTTCCCGCGCCCGGCGCGCCAGGAGGATCGCCAGAGCCAGGTGTGCCAGGCGCGGCGCGCCCAACTGCAGCGGCCCGGCGTCGAACAAAGCGACTATCCAGCGACTGGCTCGCTGGCGACGCGGCTGGCGCGCCAGGAACAGGTGTTCGCCAGTGGCCGCGCGCCGCAGGAATTCGTCTGGCAACTCCTGCGCGAGCATCCATTCGCTGTGCAGCAAGCGTTCGTAGGCGCCGCGGCGCTGCAGGCCGGCTACCCCGTCGGGCTCCTGCTCGCCGCCGGTGCCGTAGCCACGGCAGGCGCCCAACAGCGGTTCGAGGCGGCCGAGCAGGTCGGCGAACACCGGAAGCAGTTCCGCGTCCAGCCCCTGCAGCCAGGGCGCCCAGGGGCGCAGCGCGGCCGGCAGTTCGGCTTCGCCGCCCGCCGTCGGCGAGGCGGCGGGCAGTCCGGGGCTCATGGGCATCGCCACCTCGCTTCGATGGTCTCGAGCAGCCTCTGCGTCAGCGGCAGCAGGCGATCCAGTGCGATGCGCGCCGCCGGCCGCCGCCAGAGCAACGTCTGGCACGACGGACCGTCGGCGGCCAACGCCTGGGCCAGCAATTCGTCGCAAACATCGGCACGCCACCCCGTGGGCAACCAGAGCCGGGCCGCCAGGGGGGACGGCGCGGCGTACTCGATGCCGTCGAGCCAGGGCAACGCTTCGGCCGGCCCGGTGACGATGAGGAAGCCTTCCCCGGCCTGCGCCTGCAGCCCCCGCAGGCGTTGCTCCGGGGCTTGCGACAGGTGCCGGTGCAACTCGCCGGCGAGCCCATGCCAAGCTACCGCGGCGCAGGGCGGCAGGGGCGCATCGCGCGGCACCCAGCGCCAGGCGACCCCGCTCATGGGCCTGGCGCCATGTCCAGCAGGCGCTGGCGCAACGGCTGCAGTTCCGCCGGCAAGGTTTCCCGGGTGAAATTGGCATCTATCTCCCGCAGCACGCTTTCCCGCAGCGCGCCCCCCTCTGCGGACTGCAGGCACAGGTTGGCCCGCTCGACGAGGCGATACAGGCGCGACAGCGGCTGCAGGGAAACCTCTTCGACGGCGCTGAACAGGTGCGGGTTGCTCGAGGCCGCCAGCCGGTCGCCGAGCACCTCGCGCCCGCGCTGCTGCAACTCGCGGGTGGGCAATGCGTAGAGCAGCGGCCAGAGGTCCCCCGCACCAGCGACCTGACGCCCGGCCAGCACGGTAGCCGCTGCGATCAATCGTTGCGACTTGACGATGCGCCGATCGGAAAGGCCGATGCCGGCAGCGCGCAATTGGCGGATGGCGTCAGCCAGGAGGGGCCATAGAGTCTCCAGATCGACATTCGCAACGGCCCTGTTCAGTTGGTCCAACTCAGACAGCCCCAGGCCAGCACCCTGGAGATCACGCTGGGCGCTCCAGCCACCGGCGAGCATCTCCTCAAGTTGATGGTCAGCCACCGGTTCGACGAAGAGATGCAGCAGGAAGCGGTCGGCGAACGCGGCCAAGCCTTCGTCGTCCGGGAGCGCGTTGGCCGCACCGACGCATACCCGCAGCGGACATTCCAACTGGGTATGACCACGGCGAAAGCGCCTTTCATTGAGCAACCCGAGCAAGGTGTTGAGAATCGCAGTGGAGCCGAGGAAGACCTCATCGAGAAACACAACTTCGGCCTCCGGCAGCATGCCGCTTGTGTCGGTCTCCACAACGCCTTCGCGCAGCTTCTTCAGGTCTACCGGACCGAACAGTTCGGAGGGTTCGGTGAAGCGCCCCAACAGGTATTCGAAATAGCGGCCGCCGATGCTTCGCGCTACGCGCCGGACCACGGCGCTCTTGGCGGTACCCGGCGGCCCGATGACCAGCAGATGTTCACCGGCAACGGCGGCGAGAATGATCAATTCTGCCAGTTGGTCCCGGCCAACCAGCCCCGAGGTCGCCTGTTTCACCGCATGTCGGACCTGGGCGGCCGCATGCTGCAAGGTGGTTTCCATGGTTCGTCCTTGATGATCAAAGCGGCAATCTTGCCTCATGCCGGCCCGTACTCGCCAGGGGTTCAGAGGCCGGCCACCTCCTCCACCAGGCCCTGCAGCCACTGCATGAACAGCCGCACCCGCGGCGGCTGGCGGCGGTGCGCGTAGAGCAGCGTCACCTCCAGCGGCGCCGGGCGCAGGTCCGGCAGCACCTCCAGCAGACGGCCGTCGGCCAGGTAGTCGCGCAGGCCGTGGCGCGGCGCCTGGATGATGCCCAGCCCGCCGAGGCAGGCGCCCTCGTAGGCCTCGGCGTTGTTCACCGTCACGCTGCCGGCCATCGGCAGAAAGTGCGTCCTGCCCTCGCGGCGGTATTCGAAGCCCGCCGGGCGTGTGCCCAGCACCGGAACGTAGTGGACCAGGCGGTGCCCGGCCAGGTCGTCCAGGCTGCGTGGGGTGCCGAAGGCCTGCAGGTAGGCGGGGCTGGCGCAATTCACCTGCTCGAAGCCGCCCAGCGGGCGCGCCACCAGGGAGGCGTCCGCGGCGCCGCCCACGCGCAGCACGCAGTCGAAGCCTTCGCGCACCAGGTCGACGCGGCGGTCGGTGCTGCTCACTTCCAGTTCCAGCTGCGGATGGCGGGCGGTGAATTCGCCCAGGCGCGGCATCACCACCTTGCGCGCCACTATGGTCGGCATGTCCACCCGCAGGCGCCCGGCGAGCACCTCGCCGTCGCGGCGGAACAGCCCCTGCAGCTCGTCCATCTGCGCCAGCAGCTCCTTGCTACGCTCGTAGAACACCAGGCCGTCCTGGGTCGCCCGGACCTTGCGCGTGGTGCGCTGCAGCAGGCGGGTGCCGAGCAGTTCCTCCAGCGCCTGGACCTGCTCGGAAACGCTGGAGCGCGGCAGCCCCAACTGCTCGCCGGCCTGGGTGAAGCTGGAGAGTTCGGTGACGCGCACGAAGGTGCGCAACAGTTCGGGCTTGATCATGGGCGGCGGGGCCTACGGATTGTTCGGTTATGGCGAGCAGTATTTCCGATTCCGCCAGGTTTATCAGCAACCAGCAGGACAATAACCTTGTCCCCGAAGCCAACCCCCACAGGAGCCACGCCATGTCCCGCAAGATCGCCCTCATCACCGGCGCCAGCCGCGGCCTGGGCCGCAACGCCGTGTTGCACCTGGCCGAAGCCGGCGTCGACATCATCGGTACCTACCGCAGCCAGGCCGACGAGGCCCGCATCGTCGCCGACGAGATCGAGCAGCACGGCGCCCGGGTGCGGATGCTGCCCCTGGACGTCGCCGACAGCGCCAGCTTCTCCGACTTCGCCCACCGCGTGGAGAGCGTGCTGAAGGAGCACTTCGGCCGCCCGCAGTTCGACTACCTGGTGAACAACGCCGGCATCGGCATCCACGCGGCCTTCGCCGAGACCACCGAGGCGCAGTTCGACCAGTTGCTGAACATCCACCTCAAGGGCCCCTTCTTCCTCACCCAGAAGCTGCTGCCGCTGCTCGCCGATGGCGGGCGCATCCTCAACGTCTCCACCGGCCTCACCCGCTTCACCCTGCCCGGCCATGCCGCCTACGCGGCCATGAAGGGTGCCATGGAGGTGCTGACCCGCTACCAGGCCAAGGAACTGGGCGGGCGCGGCATCTCGGTGAACATCCTCGCCCCTGGCGCCATCGAGACCGACTTCAGCGGTGGCCTGGTGCGCGACAATGCCGAGGTCAACCGGCAGATCGCCGGCAACACCGCGCTGGGCCGCGCCGGTCTGCCGGACGACATCGGCGGCGCCGTGGTGGCGCTGCTGGCCGATAACAGCCGCTGGATCAATGGCCAGCGGGTGGAGGCCTCCGGCGGGATGTTCCTCTGAGCCTGCCGGCCATCCTGGCGCCCTTGGGCAACGGCGTTATCCGCCGAATCGCGGGCGGATTCCGCTCCTACCCCACCGGCGAACACGACGCCGCGTAGGATGGCGTTGAGCGAAGCGATACCCATCGCCACGACCGCATGGGTTTCGCCAAGGCTCAACCCATCCTACGAAAAGCACCTCGGCGCAAGACAGTTGCTCCTACCCCACCGGCGAACACGACGCCGCGTAGGATGGCGTTGAGCGAAGCGATACCCATCACCCCGACCGCATGGGTTTCGCCAAGACTCGACCCATCCTACGAAAAGCACCTCGGCGCAAGACAGTTGCTCCTACCCCACCGGCAAACACGACGCCGCGTAGGATGCCGTTAAGCGAAGCGATACCCATTGCCACGACCGCATGGGTTTCGCCAAGGCTCAACCCATCCTACGAAGAGCGCCCCGGCGCAGCCGGCAGGGAAGCTCGGGCGTAGGAGCGGACTCACCGGCCACAAATGCATTGGCCGACGCTTCCAGGCGACACCGGCTACTTCAGCTGGCGCTGGGCGCAAATCTCCGGCAGGTCGGTGCGCCGCAGGTAGGTCTGCAGCGCCTCGCCGAATTCCAGGCGCTCGGCGATGTTCTGCGCCTGGAGGATCTGCAGGCATTCGCGGCTGAGGGTCATCAGCTCGCCGGTCTTCTGCGCCCAGACGAACTCGCAGGCCGGGACGATGCTGTCCTCGTCCACGTCGAGGCCGAAGGAGTCCTCGCTGAAACGCACCAGGTACTTGCCGGTCTTGCGGTTGAAGCCGACGAAGCCCTTCAGGCGATCGGCGGCGGCGCAGATGTCGGCGGATGTCAGGGCCATGGTCTTTCCTCCCGTTCTTTCTCGGATCGCGGCCCGCGCCCTCCCCCGGGCCAGGCCGGTGTGTCAGGCGTTCTGCGTCAGGTGCCGGGCGATGGCCTGGCGCAGCGGCGGCAGGCCCTGGGCCAGGCGCAGGCCGGCGTTGCGCAGCAGGCGCGCCGGCGGGCGCGGGTCGTTGTACAGCCCGGCGATCAGGCTGGTGGCCTGGTACAGCGGCCAGGTCGCCAGGCGGTGCGCCAGGGCGTAGCGGCGCAGCGGGCCGGCGGCGCCCGGGTCGCCGCCCTTGCGCTTGGCCGCCAGCACTTCGGCGGCCAGGCGCCGGGCGCTCTGCAGGCCGAAGTTGAAGCCGTGGGCGGTGACCGGGTGCATGCCCACCGCGGCGTCACCCAGCAGCGCGCAGCGCGGGCCGGCGAAGCGGTCGGCGTAGACGCCCACCAGCGGGTAGCAATGGCGCTGCCCGAGCAGGGCCATGCTGCCCAGGCGGTGTTCGAAGCGGCGCTCGATGTCGCGGGCGAAGGCTGCTTCGTCCAGCGCCACTACCTGGGCCATCTCGTGCTGCGGCAGGGTCAGCACCACCGACGAGACGTCGCCGTTGAGCGGCAGCAGGGCCAGTGTCTGGCCGTAGCCGAACCATTCCCAGGCCACCTGCTGGTGGGGCTTGGCGTGGGCCATGCGGCAGACCAGCATGGTCTTGCCGAAGTCTTCCATGCGCGCGCCTATGCCGAGCATGCGGCGGGTTTCCGAGAAGCGGCTGTCGGCGGCCACCAGCAGGTCGGCGGTCAGTTGCTCGCCGTTGTCGAGGGTGAGCCGGGCGCGGTCGCCGACGACCCTGGCCGATTGCAGTGCGCGGCCGTCGAGCAGGGTCACGTCGGCGCAGTCCTGCAGCGCCTCGAAGGCGGCGCGGCGGATCGCCCGGTTCGGCACCAGGTGGCCGAGCTGGCCGGCGCCGGCCAGGCCGGCATCGATGCGCAGGGCGAATAGAGAGGGGCCGTTGAGCACCTGGGCGTCATGCAGCGGCGCGATGTCCTGCGCGGCCAGCCGCGGCCAGATGCCGAGCTGTTGCAGCTGGTTGCGCGAGGCGTGCGTCAGGGCGATCTCGCGGCCGTCTTCCGCCGGCTCGGCCAGGGCGGCGCGGGCCTGGCGCTCGATCAGAAGGATCGACAGGCCATGGCCGGACAGGGCGCGGGCCAGGCAGAGCCCGGCGGGGCCGGCGCCGACGATGGCGATATCCACGTGCATGGGTGACTCCTCTCGCGGGATGGGCGGTCACGGAGTCTAGGGCGGGCGCCCGGCGCGTTTCTTGTCGTGGATCAGTAGCCGGCGGCGGACGGGCCTGCGGCGCCGGCGCGCATACCGCTTGCGGGGTATCAGCCGCGGGCGCTCTCCGACCCCAGCTCGCGCAGGCCATGGCGCACGCTCAGGCCTTCCAGCTCGGCGAGGTAGTCGTCCAGGCCCAGCAGGCCGACGCAGGGCGTGGCGCCGCGCTTGTCCAGGCGCCCGGCCGCCAGCTTGCGGGCCAGGGCCACTGCCGCCATGCAGGGGATGTTCGGCCCGTGGTCGTCGGCCGCCTGCAGCTCCCAGCACAGGCGCAGGGGCCGGCCGTCGGCGCCCTCGCCTTCCAGGCGCACGAACATGCCGCTGCGCCCGTCGCCCAGCGGCTCCAGGCCCTGGGCCAGGCGTTGCAGCCAGGGGCTCAGGCGGCTGGCGTCGCGCAGCACGCCCAGGCGCACCAGCCAGGACAGCGCCCAGGTGCCGAAATGCGTGCTGCGCAGGCCCAGGCCGGCGCCGAAGCGCACTTCGCGCACCGTTGGGTAGCGCTGCGGGAAGAGTTCCAGATCGGGCACGTCGCAGTTGGCCAGCCAGCGCCGCCCCAGGGGCGCCGGGAAGCGGTGGGCGACCAGGTCCTGCCAGCCGTACACCGCCTGCCAGCGGCCGTCGCGCAACTGGCGCAGCGGCTTGCCGCAGTAGCCGAGCACGGCCGCCAGGGTGGCCTGGCCGGGAATCTTCGCCGACGAGCTGATGCCGTGGTGGATGACGTCCAGGCGGGCGAAGCGCGGCAGCAGTTCATCGACCACCGCGGCGCTGAGCGCCGGCACCGAACTGGCGCCGGCGCACACCAGCACCCCGGCGCTGCGCGCCGCGCGGTCCAGCTCGCCGATGGCGCAGACGAATTCGCGGGCGTCGGCCAGGTCGACGTAGTGCGCCCCCGCTGCTACCGCGGCGCGCGCCGCCCGGTAGTCCTGGGCCTGGAACGGGCCGGCGGTGGAAATCAGCAGGTCCACCCCCAGCTCGCGCAGGCGCCCGGCGAGGGTCGGCTGGTTCATGTCCAGGCACACCGCCTCGCCGCCCACCTCCGCGGCCAGCAGGCCGGCGCGCTTGCGGTCGCGCCCGGCGACCAGCACGCGCATGCCGTCGATGCCGGCCAGGCGGCGGACGATCAGGCTGCCGAAATTGCCATAGCCGCCGAGCACCATGACGCGAAAATGGCCGGGTGATGCCGACATCGTTTCTCCTTGACGATCAGCCACTCAAACGGCCCACAGGGTAACGCGCGGTGAACGCAACGAACATGACAACCTCGCCGCCGCGCTCAACCGGGCTTGCCGGCGGGATGGCGCGGCAGGTCGTCGTCCAGCGGCCACCAGTTGGCCGCCGAGGCCACGTGGTAGTGAGCCTCCGGGCGGCTCGGCAACTCCCCGTCGAGGGCGCCGGCGCGCAGCCGCAGGATGCCGGGCAAGGCGTCGCGTTCGCTGTAGATCGGCGAGCCGCAGCGCGCGCAGAACCAGCGGCGCTTGCCCGGCGAGGACTCGAAGGCGCGCAGCTGTTCCTGGCCCGCCAGCAGGCGCAGGGCCTCGCGGCGCACCGGGATGTTGGTGGCGAAAGGCCCGCCCTGGGCCTTGCGGCACTGCCCGCAGTGGCAGACCTGGATGGGCGCCAACTCGCCTTCGAGCACGAAGGCGATGGCGCCGCACAGACAGCTTCCCCGGTACATGCCTTGCTCCCCTATCCATGAAAGACGCCAGTCTAGGGGATGTGCACGGGCGATGCAGCCCTGCCGTTGGCTGGCCCGGCCTCAGTCGCCGTAAGGCGGGTACTGCTCGCCCGGCGCGCGTTTGTGGCGCTGCGGGCTGGGGCCTTCGCGGGGTGGGTGGGGTGGCTGCGGCGGGTCGATCTGCGGGTCGGCCAGGTCCGGCGAGTCGGGGTCGAAGCCCAGGCTCCTGACGATTTCCGCGTCCTGCTCGGCGTCCCGCGGGTAGCCCGGCAGGCCGCGGGCGGAGTTTTCGCCGTCGCGTTGCGGCCAGGGGTTGCCCAGCCATTTGTGCAGAGTCGGGTTCATGGCGACCTCCGGTCGATGCGGCGATGGCCATTGGAGGACGATGGCGGGCGCAGGTTCGCTCTTTTCGTCGGACAGCCGTTCAATGTCCGGCCTGCGGCGGCAGGCGGATGTGCCGCGCCAGTTCCTCGAACAGCGTGACCACGGTGCGCAGGGCCCGGCAGTCCGGCCGCGTCAGCAGCCACAGCGCAGTGGCGCAACCCGGCAGGTCGTATTGCAGCACGCGCAGGCCGTCGCCTTCGCGCAGCAGGTAGTCCGGCAGCGCCGCCAGGCCCAGGCCGGCGCGGCACAGTTCGAGCACCGAGAGGATGCTGCCGCAGCGGTAGGCCGGGGTGAGCGCCGGGTACAGCTGGCGGCGCCAGGCGACGCTGGGGTGGTCGGGCATGAATTCGTCCGGAGCGATCCAGCTCAGTTCGCTCCAGTCGCGCCCGGCCTGGGCGGCCAGGTAGCTTTCGTGGGCGCACAGGGCGTAGCGCACCTCGCCCAGGCAGCGGCCCACCAGGTAGTCCGGCGGCGCGGTGGTCAGGCGCAGGGCGACGTCGGCGTCGCGCCGGCTGAGGTTGGCGAAGGCGTTGGAGGTGGAGAGTTCCAGGTGCAGGCCGGGGTAGCCGCTCATGAAACGGCCCAGCGCCGGCAGCAGCAGGCCGTGCAGCACGGCGTCGGTGCAGGTCAGGCGCACCGTGCCGCTGAGCACTTCGCGACCCTGCTCCAGGCCCACCCGCGCCGCCTCCAGGGCCTGCTCGGCCAGTTCCGCCTGGCGCGCCAGCTGTTGCGCGGTGGCGCTGGGCAGGTAGCCGGCGCGGCCCTTCTCGAACAGCGCCATGCCCAGGGCCTTCTCCAGCCGGCGCACCGCGCGGAACACCGTGGACACGTCCACCGCCAGCAGTTCCGCGGCCCGCGCCAGGCTGCCGCCGCGCACCAGGGCCAGTACCAGGGAAAGGTCGGCGTATTCCAGTCGATATTGCATTGACGCACTCTTGAATTGCGCAACCGCCCATTTCGATTGCATCGGCGCAACTATAAATTGCCCGGAGAAGCCCGCCAACGGGGCCAGCGCAGGGGGAACGAGCGATGCGGAAGGTGCGGAAACTACTGCGGATCGGCCTGATCGGCGACCGCGACAGCCGGGTCACCGCGCACTGGGCCATTCCCCTGGCGCTGCAGCAGTCGCTGCTGCCCCATGCCGGCGCCCTGCGCCTGGAGTGGCTGGATACCGAACGCCTGGCCAACGGCCTGGCGCTGGATGCCTATTCCGGCTTCTGGTGCACCCCCGGCAGCCCCTACCGCAGCACCGAGGGCGCGCTGCGCGCCATCACCTACGCGCGCACCCGCGACGTGCCCTACCTGGGCACCTGCGCCGGCTTCCAGCACGCCCTGCTGGAGCGCGCCCGCAACGTCCTGGGCTGGGACGACGCCGCCCACGGCGAGGTCGAACCCCGCGCGGCGCGGCCGGTGATCCACGCCCTGCCCTGCTCGCTGATCGAGGTACGCGAGGACATCCGCCTGCAGCCCGGCTCGCGCCTGGCCAGCGTCTACGGCAAGCCGAGCATCCGCGAAGGTTATCGCTGCAGCTATGGCGTCAACCCGGATTACCAGGCGGCGCTGTTCGACAGCGGCCTGCACGCCACCGCCCACGGCGAGGACGGCAGCATCCGCGCCCTGGAGGCCAGCGACCATCCGTTCTTCGTCGCCACCCTGTTCCAACCCGAGCGCAAGGCCCTGGCCGGGGTCAGCGTGCCCCTGGCCGAAGCCTTCCTGCGCGCCGCCAACCAGTACGCCAGGAGCGCAGCATGACCGCCACGACGCCCGAGCCACCCTACTACGCGGTGATCTTCACTTCGCTGCGCACGCCGCTGGAGGCCGGTTACGGCGAGGCGGCCGAGCGCATGCTCGAACTGGCGGCGGAACAGCCGGGGTTCCTGGGGGTGGAGTCGGTGCGCGGGGCGGACGGGCTGGGTATCACGGTGTCGTACTGGCAGGACGAAGACAGCATTCGCCGGTGGCGGGAGAATGCCGAGCACAAGCTGGCGCGTGAAGGTGGGCGGCGGGATTGGTACGAACGCTTTCGCGTGCGGGTGGCGAGGGTCGAGCGAGCCTATGGGTTCGAACGCCACTGCCCGTAGGGCGCATAACGCCTACGGCGTTATCCGCCGTTTAGCCTTGATCCCCGGCGACTCCGGGGAGACCTGGGCGTTGGCCATGGCGTCGGTGTATCGGCGGATAACCGCGAACGGTTATTCGCCCTACGGATCCAGGGACGCACGGTCGTAGGATGGGGTGACCTGCGAAACCCATGCTGCCACGGCGATGGGTATCGCTTCGCTCAACACCATCCTACGAAAGACGCCGCCATGTAGGAGCGGACTCCGTCCGCGATTCGCTACAACCACCAGCGCAACAGGAAGAACACCCCCATGCTCAGCAGCACGCTGAGTAGCGTGTTGCGTGTCCACAACACCAGCCCCACCGCCACCAGCGAGCCCAGCAGGTAGGGGTTGTCCAGGCGCAGGTTCAGCTGGTGCTCGGGCAGGAACACGATGGGCCCGCAGATGGCCGTGAGCATCCCCGGCACGGCGAAGCCGAGGAACTGCCGGACGTTGCTGCCCAGGCGGATGGGCAGGCGCGGCTCGAGGAACACGTAGCGGTTGAAGAAGACGATCAGCCCCATGCCGATGATCACGGCCCACACCATCATGCCGACCTCCCGCCGAACTTGTTGCAGACAAAGCCCGCGGTCATGCCCGCCAGGCCCGCGAGCACCAGGGACGAGCCCAGTTGCCAGTAGCTGAACAGCACCGAGCAGAACAGCGACACCGCCACGCAGACCACCGTCGGCACGCTGCGCACCACCGGCGCGATCAGCGCCACGAAGGTGGCGGCCACGGAGAAGTCCAGGCCCAGGTGCTCCAGGCCCGGGATGCTGCTGCCCAGCAGCACGCCGGCCAGGGTGAAGAGGTTCCAGGCCACGTAGAAGGTCAGGCCCACACCCAGGGCGTACCAGCGGTTGAAGGTCTCGCGGTCGTGCTGGCTGGTCAGGGCGAAGAATTCGTCGGTGAGCAGGAAGCCCAGGCCCAGGCGCCAGCGCCCCGGCAGGCCGGCGATCACCGGGCGCATGCTCATGCCGTAGAGCAGGTGCTGCGAGGTCAGCAGCAGCGTGGTGATCATGATCGAGAAGAACCCGGCGCCGCCCTTGAGCATGCCGATGGCCACCAGTTGCGCGGCGCCGGCGAAGACGATGGCCGACAGGCCCTGGCCGTGCAGCGGCGAGAGGCCGGCCTCGATGGCCAACGAGCCGGCCAGCAGGCCCCAGGGCAGCACCGCGATGGACAGCGGCAGGATGGCGATGGCGCCCTTGAGGAAGGCGCGGGAGGGAAGCAGTTGTTCTGACATGGATGACGCTTTCGAGGCAGTAAGGCGCCCAGCTTGGCAGAAACCTTCGTCGCCCGCCTTGAACGTTCTTGCGCACTTGCCAGTGGCGCATTGGAAAGTGTTAGGCACTTTCCGCCTGGAGTAGATGAATTTTCCGACTGACCGTTCGTAGGCCGATACCTAGGATGGCTGCAGCTCCCACTACCTCCTTGCGGTCCCTGTCGTGCGTATCTTCCTGCTGTCGTTGTTCTGCCTGTTTCCCCTGGCCACATCGGCCGACCTGCTGGACGCGCCGACCTGGCGCAGCTACCAGGCGCAGGAAGGCGCCCTGACGCAGTTCTTCCGCCCCGGCGCGCAGCCCGGCCTGAAGCCCGGCGCCCCGGACGGCGACATGCACCGCCTGCTGCAGAGCGCGCAGGAACTGGTGGGCACGCCGTACCGCTGGGGAGGTACCTCGGCGAAAACCGGCTTCGATTGCAGCGGCCTGCTGGTCTACCTGTTCCGCAAGGAGATCGGCCTGGAACTGCCGCGCACCACCCGCTCGATGATCCGCCAGAAGCACCACCAGGTGCCGCGCCACGCGCTCAAGCCGGGGGATGCGGTGTTCTTCAGCCACAATGGCGGCGCGCGGGTCAGCCATGTCGGGCTGTACCTGGGCGACGACCGCTTCATTCACGCGCCGCGCAGCGGCAAGTCGGTGCGCATCGATTCGTTGAGCAACAATTATTGGGATCGTAATTTCACCACGGCGCGGCGGTTCAGGCATTGAAGTTCGCGGTTATACGCCGATACACCGAGGCCACAGCCAACGCCCAGGCCAACCCCGGAGCCGCCGGGAATCAAGGTCAAACGGCGGATAACGCCGTAGGCGTTATGCGCCCTACGCCAGACCCGACCTTGACGTAGGGCGTATAACCGTTCGCGGTTATCCGCCGATACACCAGGGCCACAGCCAACGCCCAGGTCAGCCCCGGAGCCGCCGGGAACCAAGGTCAAACGGCGCATAACGCCGTAGGCGTTATGCGCCCTACGGAGAGGGGCGGGGTCAATCGGCCTTGGCCGCCTTCTCGCCTTCGGTGGCGATCTGGCCGGCGTCCCAGCCGCCGCCCATGGCGGCTATCAGTTGCACGCTGGCCACCAGGCGGTTGCCGTAGAGGCTCAGGACGTTGCGCTCGTTGGACAGCGCGGTGGTCTGGGTGGTGACCACGCTGTTGTAGTCCACGGTGCCGGCCTTGTACTGGTTGCTGGTCAGGCGCAGGGCTTCGCGGGCGGCGTCCAGGGCTTCGTTCTGCGCCCCGCTCTCCTCTTCCAGCACCTTGAGCTGGACCATGTAGTCCTCCACTTCGCGCATGCCATCGAGCACGGTCTGGCGGTAGCTGGCCACGGTCTGGTCGTAGCTGGCCTCGGCCTGTTCCACCTGGGAGGAAATCAGGCCGCCGTCGAACAGCGTCATGGCGAACTGCGGGCCGATGGACCAGTAGCGGTTGGGCGTCTCGATCCAGTCGTGGAAGCTGCCGCTGCGATAGCCGCCGGCGGCGCTGAGGGTCAGGTCCGGGTACCAGGCGGCCTTGGCCACGCCGATCTTGGCGTTGGCCGAGATCACCTGGCGCTCGGCGGCGGCGATGTCCGGGCGCCGCTCCAGCAGCTGCGAGGGTACCAGCGCCGGGATCGCCGGCAGCTTCGGCACCTGGCCGGTGGCGGCCAGGCCGAAGTTGGCCGGGGCCTGGCCCACCAGCACGGCGATGGCGTGCTCCAGCTGCGCGCGCTGGTACTTGAGGTCGATGGCCTGGGCCTCGGTGCTCTTGAGCTGGGTGCGCGCCTGGGCCACGTCGGCCTTGGTGACGATGCCGGCGTTGTACTGGTTGGTGGTCAGCTTGAGCGCGCGCTCGTAGGCCTCGACCGTGTCGTTGAGCAACTTGATCTGCTGGTCCATGACGCGCAGCTGCAGGTAGTTCTGCGCCAGCTGCGACTGCAGCGACAGGCGCGAGGCGGCTAGGTCCGCGGCGCTGGCGTCGCGGCTGGCGGTGTCGGCTTCCAGCTGGCGGCGCAGCTTGCCCCACAGGTCCAGTTCCCAGCTCACGCCCAGGCTCGCGCTGTAGCTGTTGCTGATGCCGCCGCTGCCGCCACTGCTGACCGTGGAGCCATCGGGCAGGCGCACGCTGCCGCTGCCACTGCCGCCCTGGCCGGAGCGGGTCTTGCCGACGTCGGCGCTGATGGTCGGGAAGAAGGAGGCGCGCGAGCCCTTCACCAGGGCCGCGGCCTGGCGGTAGGAGGCCTCGGACTGCGCCAGGGTCTGGTTGGCCTTGAGCAGGCGCTGCTGCAGGTCGTCCAGCACCGGGTCGGCGTACAGCGTCCACCACTGGCCGTGGCCCGCCAGGTCGGCCGGCTGCGCCAGGCGCCAGCCCTCGCCTTCCTTGAAGGCGGCCGGCACGCTCAGCTCGGGGCGCTGGTAGTCGGGGCCGACCGCGCAGCCGGCGAGCGCCGCGCACAGCGCCAGGGCGAGCAGGCTGCGGGATGGGTTCGGGCGGTTCATAGCGGAGTCTCCAGGGCGCCGTCGGTGCGCACGCCGCGCTTCTGGTTGACCCAGTGGCGCAGGCGGTCGAGGTAGAGGTAGACCACGGGGGTGGTGTAGAGGGTGAGCAGCTGGCTGCCGATCAGGCCGCCGACGATGGTCATGCCCAGCGGGCGGCGCAGCGCGGCGTCGCCGCCGATGCCGAAGATCAGCGGCAGCGCGCCGAGGATGGCGGCCAGGGTGGTCATCATGATCGGCCGGAAGCGCTTCATGCAGGCTTCGAGGATGGCTTCGCGCGGCGACAGGCCGAGGGTGCGTTCGGCGTCCAGGGCGAAGTCGATCATCATGATGGCGTTCTTCTTGACGATGCCGATCAGCAGGATCACCCCGATCAGCGCGATCAGCGACAGCTCGGTGCGGAACAGCATCAGCGTCAGCAGCGCGCCCACCCCAGCCGAGGGCAGCGTGGAGAGGATGGTCAGCGGGTGCACGTAGCTTTCGTAGAGGATGCCCAGGACGATGTAGACCGCCACCAGCGCCAGCAGGATCAGCCAGGGCATGTCGTTCTGGGTGTCCTGCACGGCGCCGGCGTTGCCTTCGAAGCTGGCCTGGATCTCCAGCGGCAGGTGCAGCGGCTCCAGCGCCGCCATCACCGCATCGCGGGCCGGGCCGATGAGCGCGCCGGGAGCCAGGTTGAAGGAGAAGGTGGTAGCGGCGAACTGCCCCTGGTGGTTGACCGCCAGTGGCGCGCGGCTGGGCTCCACGTGGGTGAAGGCCGACAGCGGCACCTGCTGGCCGTCGGCGCCGATCACGTAGACCTGGCGCAGCTCTTCGGGTGTCTGCTGGAACGGCTGGTCCACCTCCATCACCACGTGGTACTGGTTCAGCGGGTTGAAGATGGTCGACACCTGGCGCTGGCCGTAGGCGTTGTTCAGCACCGCGTCCACCGCCGCCACGTCGATGCCGAGGCTGGCCGCGCGGTCGCGGTCGATCACCAGGCGGCTCTGCACGCCCTTGTCCTGGGCGTCGCTGTTGACGTCCACCAGTTGCGGGACCTTGTTCAGCACCGCCTCGACCTTCGGCGCCCAGTCGCGCAGCAGGGTGAGGTCGTCGCTGCGCAGGGTGAACTCGTACTGCGCGTTGCTCTGCCGGCCGCCGATGCGCACGTCCTGGCCGGCGGTGAGGTAGAGGTTGGCGCCGGGGATTTCCGCCAGCTTCTTGCGCAGCCGCGCGACTATGGCCTCGGCGGAGTCGCGCTCGGTGATGGGCTTGAGGGTGACGAAGAAGGAGCCGGTGTTGCTCGACTGCCACCTGCCGCCGCCGACGAAGCCGACCACGTTCTCCACCCCCGGGTCCCGGGAGAGGATGTTGCGGAACTCCGCCATCTTCTTGTCCAGGGCCTGGAAGGAAATGCTCTGGTCGGCCACCGCGAAACCGCGCAGGCGCCCGGAGTCCTGTTGCGGCAGGAAGCCCTTGGGCACGATGGCGAACAGGTAGAGGTTCAGCGCGATGCAGCCGAACATGATCACCACCATCAGCCGCGAGTGCTCCAGCGCCCAGCTGAGGCTGGCGCGGTAGCGCAGCATGAAGGCGACGAAGTAGCGGTTGCTCTGCCGCGCCACCGAGGCCTTCTGCGGCCGCTCGGCGCGACGCAGCAGGCGCGCGCAGAGCATGGGCGTGAGCGTCAGGGAAACCACCAGCGAAACCAGGATGGCCGCCGCCAGTGTCACCGAGAACTCGCGGAACAGCCGCCCGGTGATGCCGCCCATGAGCAGCAGCGGGATGAACACCGCCACCAGCGAGAGGGTCATCGACAGCACCGTGAAGCTCACCTCGCGGGCGCCGCGGATGGCCGCCCGGATCGGGTGGTCGCCCTCCTCGATGCGCCGGGCGATGTTCTCCACCACGACGATGGCGTCGTCCACCACGAAGCCGGTGGCGATGATCAGCGCCATCAGCGACAGGTTGTTCAGCGAGAAGCCGCACAGGTACATGACGGCGAAGGTGCCCACCAGCGACACCGGCACCGCCAGGCTGGGGATCAGCGTGGCGCGGCCGTTGCGCAGGAACAGGTAGACCACCAGGATCACCAGCAGCACCGAGATCACCAGGGTCAGCTCGGCCTCCTCCAGGGAGGAGCGGATCGACGGGCTGCGGTCGTCCATGACGCTGAGCTTGACCTGCGGGCCGAGCACGTCCTGGATGATCGGCAACTGCGCGTGGATGGCGTCGGTGGCCTCGATGATGTTGGCGCCGGGCTGGCGGGTGACGATCAGCAGCACCGCCGGCAGGTTGTCGGAGAAGCCGGCGTTGCGCACGTCCTCCACCGAGTCGCTGACCTTGGCCACGTCGCGCAGGCGCACCGCGGCGTTGGTCTCGGCGTTGTAGTGGATGATCAGCGGCGCGTACTCGCTGGCCTTGCGCAGCTGATCGTTGGCGTCCACCTGCCAGTGCCGCTCGCCGAACTCCAGGGCGCCCTTGGGCCCGGTGGCGTTGGTGTTGTCGATGGCGGTGCGCACCGTGTCCAGGGAAATGCCGTAGTGGCTGAGCTGGTCCGGGTTGACGTCCACCCGCACCGCCGGCAGCGAGGAGCCGCCGATGCTCACCTGGCCCACGCCCTTCACCTGGGACAGCTTGGGCGAGACGATGGTCGAGGCCAGGTCGTACATCTGCCCGCGGGTGTAGGTGTCCGAGGTCAGGGTGAGGATCATGATCGGCTGGTCCGACGGGTTCGCCTTGCGGTACGTCGGGTTGTTCGGCATGCCGGTGGGCAGCAGGCTCATGGCCGCGTTGATCGCCGACTGCACCTCGCGGGCGGCGCCGTCGATGTCCTTGGACAGGTCGAACTGGACGATGACGGTGGTGTTGCCCAGGGAGCTGGTGGAGGTCATGTCGGTGACCCCGGCGATGCGCCCCAGCGAGCGCTCCAGCGGCGTGGCCACGGTGCTGGCCATGGTCTCCGGGCTGGCGCCGGGCAACGCCGCCTGCACCACGATGGTCGGGAAATCGACGTTGGGCAGCGGCGCCACCGGCAGCAGGCCGAAGGACAGCGCCCCGGCCAGCAGCAGCGCCAGGGTCAGCAGCAAGGTCGCCACCGGCCGCAGGATGAACGGGCGGGAGATGTTCATCAGCCCTGCTCCAGGCCTTCGTCGGGGCTGTTCACGTCCAGCCCGTGGCGCTTGCGCCAGTTGGCCCAGCGCAGCGCCAGGCGGTCGAAGTAGAGGTAGATCACCGGGGTGGTGAACAGCGTCAGCAACTGGCTCAGCAGCAGGCCGCCGACCATGGTCACGCCCAGCGGCTGGCGCAGCTCGGCGCCGGCGCCGCCGGCGAGCATCAGCGGCAGCGCGCCCAGCAGCGCGGCCATGGTGGTCATCAGGATCGGCCGGAAGCGCAGCAGGCAGGCCTGGTAGATGGCCTCATGGGGCGGCTTGCCCTCGTTGCGTTCGGCGTCCAGGGCGAAGTCGATCATCATGATCGCGTTCTTCTTGACGATGCCGATCAGCAGGATGATGCCGATGATCGCCACGATGCCGATGTCCTGCCCGGCCAGCATCAGCGCCAGCAGCGCGCCCACGCCGGCCGAGGGCAGCGTGGAGAGAATGGTGATCGGGTGGATGAAGCTCTCGTAGAGGATGCCCAGCACGATGTACATGGTGACGATGGAGGCCAGCACCAGCAGCAGGGTGTTGGACAGCGACGCCTCGAAGGCCTCGGCGGCGCCGCGGAAGCTGCCTTCCAGGCTGGCCGGCATCTGCATCTGCGCCTCGACGTCGCGGATGGCCTGCACCGCCTCGCCCAGGGCCACGCCCTTGGCCAGGTTGAAGGACAGCGTCGCCGAGGGGAACTGGGCGATGTGGTTGACCGCCAGCAGGGTGTGGCGCTCCTCCACCTTCGCCAGGCTCGACAGGCGCACCTGGGTGCCGTCGCTGGCCGGCACGTAGAGGTTCTCCAGCGACTGCGGGCCGAGCTGGAAGTCCGGCGCCACCTCCAGCACCACGCGGTACTGGGTGGCCTGGGTGAAGATGGTGGAGATCAGCCGCTGGCCGAAGGCGCTGTAGAGCACGCTGTCGATGCTCGACAGGCTCACGCCCAGGCGCGAGGCGGTGTCGCGGTCGATGTCGATGTAGGCCTGCAGGCCCTTGTCCTGCCAGTCGCTGGCCACGTCGGCCAGCTGCGGCAGCTGCTGCAGGCGCTCAACCAGCTTGGGCACCCACTCGGCGAGCACCTCGGGGTCGGCGTCCTGCAGGGTGAACTGGTACTGGGTGCGGGCGATGCGGTCCTCGATGGTGAGGTCCTGCACCGGCTGCAGGTACAGCTTGATGCCGGCGACCTTGTCCAGCTCCGGCTGCAGGCGGCGGATCACCTCGCTGGCGGTGAGGTCGCGCTCGCTGTGGGGCTTGAGGTTGATCAGCATGCGCCCGGTGTTGAGGGTGGCGTTGCTGCCGTCGACGCCGATGAACGACGACAGGCTCTCCACGTCCGGGTCGGCCAGGACTACCTTGGCCAGTTCCTGCTGGCGGCTGGCCATGGCCTGGAAGGAGATCGACTGCGGCGCCTCGGCGATGCCCTGGATCACCCCGGTGTCCTGCACCGGGAAGAAGCCCTTGGGCATGAACAGGTAGAGCGCGGCGGTCAGCAGCAGGGTGCCGATGGCCACCAGCAGGGTCAGCCCCTGGTGGCGCAGCACCACGCGCAGGGCGGCGGCGTAGCGCTCGATCATGCGCTCGATGAAGCGCCCGGCGGCGCGGGCGAAGCGGCCTTCCTGCTCCGGCTCGATGTGTTTGAGCAGCTTGGCGGCGAGCATCGGCGTGAGGGTCAGGGAGACGAAGCCGGAAATCAGGATGGCCACCGCCAGGGTCACGGCGAACTCGCGGAACAGCCGCCCGGCCACGTCGCCCATGAACAGCAGCGGGATGAGCACGGCGATCAGCGAGAAGGTCAGCGAGATGATGGTGAAGCCGATCTGCCTGGAGCCCTTGAGCGCCGCGTCCAGGGGGCTGTCGCCCTGCTCCAGGTAGCGGGCGATGTTCTCCACCATGACGATGGCGTCGTCCACCACGAAGCCGGTGGCGATGGTCAGCGCCATCAGCGTCAGGTTGTTGATGGAGAAGCCGGCCAGGTACATGACGCCGAAGGTGCCGATCAGCGACAGCGGCACGGCGAAGCTGGGGATCAGGGTGGCCGAGAGGTTGCGCAGGAACAGGAAGGTGACCATCACCACCAGGCACACGGCGAGGAACAGCTCGAACTGCACGTCGGCCACCGAGGCGCGGATGGTGGTGGTGCGGTCGGTGAGCACCGTGACCTCCAGGTTGCCCGGCAGGGTCGCCTGCAGCTGCGGCAGCATCTTCTTGACGCTGTCCACCACCTCGATGACGTTGGCCCCCGGCTGGCGCTGGATGTTCAGCACCACCGCCGGGGTGTCGTTGGCCCAGGCGGCCAGGCGCACGTTCTCGGCATCGTCCTCGACGCTGGCGACGTCGCGCACCCGCAGCGGCGAGCCGTTCTTGTAGGCGATGATCAGGTCGCGATAGGCGTCGGCGGACTTGAGCTGGTCGTTGGCGTCGAGGGTCGAGGAGCGCGTCGGGCCGTCGAAGCTGCCCTTGGGCCCGTTGAGGTTGTTGCTGGTGATGGTGCTCTGCAGGTCTTCCAGGCTCAGCCCGGCGGCGGCCAGGGCCGCGGGGTTGGCGCGGATGCGCACGGCCGGGCGCTGGCCGCCGCTGATGCTGACCAGGCCGACGCCGGAGATCTGCGAGATTTTCTGCGCCAGGCGCGTATCGACCAGGTCCTGGATCTTCGGCAGCGGCATGTCCGGGGACATCACCGCCAGGGTCAGGATGGGCGCGTCGGCCGGGTTGACCTTGCTGTACACCGGCTGGTTGGGCAGGTCCTTGGGCAGCAGGCTCTGCGCGGTGTTGATCGCCGCCTGCACTTCCTGCTCGGCCACGTCCAGGTCGACCTGCAGGCTGAACTGCAGGGTGATCACCGAGGCGCCGCCGGAGCTGGTGGAGGACATCTCGTTGAGCCCGGGGATCTGCCCCAGCTGGTTCTCCAGCGGCGCGGTGACCGACGAAGTCATGATGTCCGGGCTGGCGCCGGGATACAGGGTGACCACCTGGATGGTCGGGTAGTCCACCTCCGGCAGCGCCGAGATCGGCAGGAAGCGGTAGGCGATGATGCCCGACAGCAGGATCGCCACCATCAACAGCGTGGTGGCGACCGGCCGCAGGATGAACAGGCGCGACGGGTTCATTCGCTCTTACCGCTGTCCTGGGCCGGGGAGCCCGAGCCGAAGGGTTTCGGCGAGGCCGCCTCGCCCTCCTCGGTGGCGGCGGCGCGGGCCTGTTCGTCGCTGGCGACTATGTGCAGGAGGGTGCCGTCGCGCAGGCGGTCGGTGCCTTCCACCACCACGCGCTGGCCTTCCTTCAGGCCCTCGGTGATGACCACCCGCTCGTTCTCGCTGGTGCCCAGGCTGACCAGCTGGCGCTTGGCCTTGTTCCCGGCGTCGGCGATGTACACGTAGGTGCCGTCGTTGCCGCGCTGCACGGCGTTGGCCGGGATGGTCAGCACGCCATGCAGGGTCTCGGCGAGCAGCCGCACGTTGACGAACTGGTTGGGGAACAGCTTCTGGTCGGCGTTCTCGAAGACGGCCTTGAGCTTGACCGTGCCGGTGGTGGTGTCGATCTGGTTGTCGAGGGTCTTGAGCACGCCGCTGGCGAGGGTCAGGTTCTGGTTGCGGTCCAGCGCCTCCACCGGCACCGGCTGGCTGCCGGACAGCTGGCGGGCGACGGTGCCCAGCTGCTGCTGCGGCAGGCTGAACACCACGGAGATCGGCTTGACCTGGGTGATCACCACCAGCGGCGTGGTGTCGCCGGAGGTGACCAGGTTGCCGACGTCCACCTGGCGCAGGCCGACACGGCCGGAGATGGGCGCGCGTACCTGGGTGAATTCGAGGTTGAGCTTGGCGTCGTCGACCTGGCCCTGGTTGGTGCGCAGGGTGCCTTCGTACTGGCGCACCAGCGCTTCCTGGGTGTCGAGGGTCTGCTTGGCGATGGAGTCCTCGGCGTACAGGCCCTTGTAGCGCGCCAGGTCGATCTGCGCGTTCTTCAACTGCGCCTGGTTCTGCTGCAGGGTGCCCACCGCCTGGTCCAGCGCCGCCTGGAAGGGCCGCGTGTCGATCACCGCGAGGACGTCGCCGGCCTTGACCTGCTGGCCTTCCTGGAACGGCACCTTGACCAGTTGGCCGCTGACCCGCGCCCGCACGTTCACCGTGTTGTAGGCGGTGACGGTGCCCAGCGCGTGGTAGTGCACCGGCAGGTCGCCCTTGGCCACCGGCGCCACGCTGACGGTGATGGCCGTGCCGCCACCCTGCCCGCCCGGCCCGCGCCCGGCCATGGCCGCCCCGCGAGCGCCGCGCCCGCCGCCGGCCTGCGGCTCCGGCGCCGAGCTGGTCTTGTGCAGCCACATGCTCAACCCCACCACGGCGGCGAAGACGGCGGCGGTAATCAGCCAGGGGCGCAGCTTGCGGAGTTTCGAGGGCGTTCCATTGCTTGGAGTCATAGCGGTCATCAGGCGGCCAAAGGTTTGGATGATAACGAGGCGCAAGGCAAAGCGCCGCATCCACGACGCGGCGCCCACACTTCTATACCTTCAGGGTCGAACGATAAGCACAGCAAGGCGCCGGGCAAAGCCTCTTTACCCGCTATTTACCTTTGTTTTACCGAGAGTTACGGCGCCTGGGCGAGGTTGCGCCGCAACTGTTGCCACAGCAGCAGGGCCAGGGCTGCTGCTCCCTGCGCAGCGCCAAAAACGAAGATGCCGCCCGGCCATTGGGCGGGGCGGCATCCGGGGCCTGCGGCAGCCGGGGCTGCGGCGGGCGATCAGCTCAGCGCGGCGACGGCGGCGGCGTAGTCGGGCTCGTCGGCGATCTCACCGACCAGTTGGCTGTGCAGCACCTGGTCGTTCTCGTCCAGCACCACTACGGCACGGGCGGCCAGGCCGGCCAGCGGGCCGCTGGCGATGGCCACGCCGTAGTTGGCCAGGAAGTCGGCGCCACGCATGGTCGACAGGTTGACCACGTTCTCCAGGCCTTCGGCGCCGCAGAAGCGCTTCTGGGCGAACGGCAGGTCGGCGGAGATGCACAGCACCACGGTGTTGGCCAGTTTGCTGGCCTCGACGTTGAACTTGCGCACGGAGGTGGCGCAGGTGGGGGTGTCGACGCTGGGGAAGATGTTCAGCACCTTGCGCTTGCCGGCGAAGTTCTCCAGGGTCACGTCGGCCAGGTCGCCGCCGACCAGCTTGAAGGCCGGGGCCTTTTCGCCTTTCTGCGGCAGTTTGCCGTCGACGTTGATCGGGGAGCCCTTGAGGGTGACTTGAGCCATTGCGGTATTCCTTCTATCGAGGGGATGGCCCCGCCGGAGAGGCCGGCGGGGCCGGGGATTTCGGGGCCGGGCGTCATCCTAGCATGAACTTGTCCGAGTGAATCTGTCGGGAATGACGGGGTAAGGTGAGGCGTATCAGGATGACTCAGGATTCTCCCCCCACTCCGAACAGCCCCCTCTCCCTCCGGGAGAGGGCTGGGGTGAGGGCAACGGACTCCGCCCGCACACCTCTGCCAAACCTCTACTCCGCTCCCCCTCCCTAACCCTCCCCCGCAAGCGGGAGAGGGAACCGTTCGGCATGAAGCGCAATCACCAGGCTCCCTGAGCCACAATGCGCAAACCGCAGGCGAACGGCTCCAGGAAAGCACGGTCGTAGGAGCAACTGTCTTGCGGGCCGCACCGGGGCGCTCTTCGTAGGATGGGTTGAGCTTGCGAAACCCATGCGGTTGCGCTGATGGGTATCGCTTCGCTCAACACCATCCTACGAAAAGCCATGCTCACTCATGCGGCAGGAGCGGACTCTGTCCGCGATCACCCCACCAGCCGCACCGGACCATCCGACGACACAGCCCCATTGCGACGCTATCCTGCAACCACACTCTCAGGAGGCTCCATGCGACTGCTTTATCCCACCCTGCTCCTCGCCCTTTCCCTCCCCGCTCTCGCCCTCGCCCAGACCGACGGCCCCTGCCAGGTCACCGCCGTCGCCAGCGGCGATCGCCTGACCTGCCGCCTGGCCGAGCGCAGCGTCGATGTGCGTCTGCGCGGCATCGAGGCGCCCAGGGCCGGCGAACCCTATGCCCAGGCTTCCCTGGACAACCTGCGGCGCCTGGCCGAGGGTCGCAGCGCCACCCTGGTGCTGCCGCGCGAGGAAGCTGCCGGTGCGCTCAGCGCCGCCGTATGGGTGGAGCCCGTGGACTGTCCGGGCTGCGGCCATACCCTGGACGTCGGTCGCGCCCAGCTTGCCGTGGGCATGGCGCGCTGGCGGGTGGACGATCCCCAGGGCGAGGAAGAACGCGCCCAGTACAACTTCGAGGAACAGGAAGCGAAGGCGCGCAAGGTCGGCCTGTGGCGGCCGGCGCGCACGCCCTGAAAGCACGAAGCCCCGGCACTGCCGGGGCTTCGTCGTTCCACTCGCAGCGGATCAGGCGCTGGCGAAGGTCGAGGCGATCTCGGCGCGAGCGCCCTTGATGGCGTTGGCGCGCGGTTCCTCGCCGTAGGCCAGGCCCTCGGCGCGGATCACTTCGATGTCGGTGATGCCGAGGAAGCCCAGCACCAGCTTCAGGTAGTCCTCGTGGGCGGCGCCGCTCGGCTGGCCGGCGTGCAGGCCGCCGGCGGTGGAGACGATGATCACCTTCTTGCCGCCAGCCAGGCCCTGCGGGCCGTTCTCGGTGTAGCGGAAGGTCTTGCCGGCCACGGCGATGCGGTCGATCCAGGCCTTCAGCTGGCTGGGCACGGTGAAGTTGTACATGGGCGCGCCTATGACGATGGCGTCGGCGGCGAGGAATTCCTCGATGCTGTTCTCGCCCAGGGCGGCTTCGTGCTTCTGCGCGGCGTCGCGCAGTTCCGCCGGGGTGCCGGCGGCGACCAGGCTGGCGGCGGACAGGTGGCTGATGGCGTCGGCGGCCAGGTCACGGTAGGTCACCTGTACGCCCGGCTCGGCGGCGGCCCAGGCCTGGACCACTTCCTGGCTGAGCTGGCGGGAGGCCGAGGCGTCGCCGAGGATGCTGGAATCGATGTGCAGAAGTTTCATGGGGTTGCTCCTGTGAATGGGGGTAGGAAGCGATGGGATGGATGCTACGCATGTAGCCAATGAGCGATAAGTCGGCAAAAATGCGATGAATCGTCCCACCAGCAGGACAATCCCATGCAGGACCTCAACGATCTCTTCTATTTCGCCAAGGTGGTGGAGGCCGGTGGCTTCGCCGCCGCGGGCCGCGAACTGGGGCTGCCGAAGTCTCGGTTGTCGCGGCGCGTCGCCGAGCTGGAGGCGCGCCTGAACGCGCGCCTGCTGCAGCGCACCACGCGCAAGCTGGCGCTCACCGACATCGGCGAGCGCTACTACCGGCACTGCCAGGCGATGCTGGTGGAGGCGGAGATGGCCGACGAGGTGGTCGCCCAGCTCAGCGCCGAGCCCCGCGGGCGGGTGCGCCTGTCCTGCCCGGTGGCGATGGCCGAGACGTCGCTCAACGCCATGCTGCCGGGCTTTCTCGCCAGCTATCCGCAGGTCAACCTGGAGCTGCTGCTGACCAACAGGCGCGTCGACCTGGTCAACGAAGGCGTGGACGTGGCGCTGCGCGTGCGCGCCCCCGGCGACGAGGACCCGTCGCTGGTCACCCGCCGCCTGCGCCCGGCCGCGGCAGTGCTGGTGGCCGCGCCGGAGCTGCTGCGCGGCCGCCGGTTGCAGGGCCCGGACGACCTGGCCGGGCTGCCGGTGCTGGGCGCCATCGGCAACGACCGCAAGGTGCACCTGCAGTTGCACGGCCCCAGCGGCGCAGTCCGTGAGCTGGCCCTGGAAGCGCGCCTGGCGGCGGAAGACTTCAACCTGCGCAAGAACGTGGCGCTGGCCGGCCTGGGCATCACCACCCTGCCCCTCTATTACTGCCTGGAAGAACTGGCCAGCGGCCAACTGGTGCGGGTGCTGCCCGACTGGCAGGAACCGGCGGCCTTTATCCAGGCGGTGTACCCGCACCGGCGCGGGCTGCTGCCGGCGGTGCGGGCGCTGATCGATTACCTGGCCGAGGGCTTCGGCCGCAGCGACGAACCGCTGTAGGGCGGCTCAGAGCGCCGGCAGCACCCGCGCCAGCAGCACGCCACCGAGCAGGCGGTCCAGCCAGAACACCTGGTGCAGCAGCACTATCGCCCAGAACACCAACTGGTAGCTGGGCTTGCGCGTCTTGTGGCGCAGCAGGCGCTGGGCCAGGAAGGCGCCCGGCCAGCCGCCCAGCAGTTCCAGCAGGTGCAGGGTCTGTTCCGGCGTGCGCCAGGCGCCCTGCTCGGCGCTGCGCTTGTCGCGCCAGTAGGCGAAGAAGGCGACCAGGCTGAACAGCGGGTAGGCCAGCAGCCACCAGGGCGCGGCGCCGGCGAGCAGCAGGCGGCCGGCGCCAATCGCAGGCAACAGCAGCAAGGCGGCGAGCCAGCCCAGCGCCCTGCCCCAGCCGTTCGGCCGGGACGGCTCGGCGATCTGCCGGCCGCTGCGGACCTTGGCGCGGGTCGCAGGCGCCGCCGGCTTGCGGCGGATCTCGGGCAGGTCCACGGCCAGCCCGGCCAGACGCGCATGTTCGGCGCGCGGGCGGCCCTGGCGATCGGAACCTGCGACGAAGCGCACCGCATCGCCGGCCTGGGGCCGGCGGTCGCCGCGGAATGCCGAGATGTGCAGGAAGAATTCCTCGCCGCCGGCGCGCGGGCGGATGAAGCCGAAGCCCTTGTCGTCGTCCCAGCGGCTGATGACGCCGTCCTTTTCCATGTTCATCCGCGCGGCCTCAGGGAGCGGCGCTGCTCCAGTCGATCAGGCTGAACTGCCAGGTCGCCAGGATCAGCAGGCCGAAGCCGATGCGGTACCAGGCGAACATCGCGTAGCTGTGGTTGGCGATGAACTTCAGCAGCCCGCGCACGGCGATCATGGCGAAGATGAAGGAGGTGACGAAGCCCACGGCGAACACCGGCAGGTCGCTGGGCTGGAACAGGTCGCGGTATTTGTAGCCGGAATAGACGGCGGCGCCGACCATGGTCGGCATGGCCAGGAAGAAGGAGAACTCCGTGGCCGCCTTGCGCGACAGGCCGAACAGCAGGCCGCCGATGATGGTGGCGCCGGAGCGCGAGGTGCCGGGGACCAGCGCCAGGCACTGGGCGCAACCGACCTTCAGGGCGTCCTTCCAGGTCATGTCGTCGACGCTCTCGGCGCGGATGCGGTGCTCGCGCTTCTCGGCCCAGAGCATGACCACCCCGCCGAGCACCAGCGCCGCCGCCACCGTGATGGGGTTGAACAGGTAGTGGTGGATCAGGTCGGCGAAGGCCACGCCCAGCACCACGGCGGGGAAGAAGGCGACCAGCAGGTTGACGGTGAAACGCTGTGCGCGAGGCTGGCTGGGCAGGCCGCAGATGACCTCGAGGATTTTGCCGCGGAACTCCCAGACCACCGCCAGGATGGCGGCCAACTGGATGATGATGTTGAAAGCCTGTGCCCGCTCACCGACGAAGCCCAGCAGGTCGGCGACTATGATCTGGTGTCCGGTGCTGGACACCGGCAGGAACTCGGTCAGCCCCTCGACCACTCCCAGGACGAACGCCTGAAAGGCATTCCAAAACTCCATACTGCTTCCCCCGAAGGCGCATTTTTCGTGTTTCTTCTGTTTTGTGTGCAGCCATCCGGCCCCGCTGGTGGGCCCGACGAAAGGCTGGGCATGCTACTGCATTGCGCTGCCGCGGGTCAGCGTGTAACGAAAATTTCTCGCATCAGCGCAATCCATCCTTCGGCCCTGGCCGCGAACAGGCGGTGGAATGAGACAGGCAGCGCTCGCGATCATTCCCTTAACACTCGCATTCCCGTCGCTAAACCCTTGAAATGAAAAGTGCACATTCGTACCAAAAGCCCCTCTGAGTGGCCATCATGTATCAGCCCTGAAACAGCCCGAGAGTGCTCAGCCTCAGGAATGACGCAAACAACGATGGCATCACGAAAAACTGTTTCAACGCTGATACGCCTGTACGCAAAGCCCCATTCCAGAGGGCTTGCCCCACTTTTGGTGGGGATGGCCACCCGCCCTTCTGTCTCAACGGCGAAACAGGTTTCTCTCAGAGGTTTCTGTCAGTAATTCGTAAGCCCATGAATTTCAAGCGATAAGCAAAAGCGGCACGGCTTCTGCTCCATCCCGGTACTGCTGTTTAGGGCACAGCGCACCAGAAGGGATCGCCATCATGGGGAACATCGACTCAAGGATCGTCGGACTGCTCGCCTCCCTCGCCTGCATGACCGCTGCTGCGTTGCCGCCGACGGTTCAAGCGGGTGACGGCACCATCGTCATCCAGCGCACCGTACAGCCACGGGTCGCCACCCGCCCGACCATGGTGCCCGATCCGAATCCGATCACCGTCAATCCGAACATCTCCGCCCAGATCAACCGCCAGGTCGGCAACGCCGAACTGGATGACGCCGAGTTCGCCCGCGTCACCAGCGGTTCGAGCCTGTCCCAGCGGATTCTCCCGGGCGGCAACCTGGTGGGCATGGACAACGGCGTCAACCAGACGCTGCAGTCCGGCAGCCTGGGTGGCGGCGGCGGCAGTGGCGCCGGCATCTCCAACTCGGTCAATCGCACCGTGCAGCAAGGCCTGTCGCCGCTGCGCATGCTGACGGGAGATCGCTGACATGAAAGCACGCCTGCCCCTCCTCGCCCTGCTCTGCTGCTCCAGCGCCTTCGCCGCCGACCCGCAGTTGGTGAACAACGCCAGCATCGACAACGCCGGGCGCGGCTACAACGGCGTGGCCAGCGTCAACCAGGCCGCCGGCG
This sequence comes from Pseudomonas sp. PI1, assembly GCF_000812405.1. Taxonomy (NCBI): domain Bacteria; kingdom Pseudomonadati; phylum Pseudomonadota; class Gammaproteobacteria; order Pseudomonadales; family Pseudomonadaceae; genus Pseudomonas; species Pseudomonas sp. PI1. The sequence goes on along the minus strand of NZ_JWMC01000067.1, from coordinate 21,722 downwards.
ACGAACAGCAACAGGCCAACGGCCGCGCCATCGCCATCGGCACCAGCGGCGGCGCCAGCACCCGGTTCCAGCAGAGCGTCATCACCACCGCCGACCCGAGCCAGGCCGCCAAGGCCTCGATCACCGGCAACTCATTCTCCAACGGCAGCGGCGCCCTGGGCGTGAACCAGGCCGCCGGTACCGCCAACCAACAGGTCAACGCCATGAGCATCAGCGTCACCGCGGTGCCTCAGAGCGTCGACGACAACGTGCTGTCGCAGCAGAACATCACGTTGTCCCAGAACTCCGGCCCAGCCGGTTCCACCATGGGCAGTCGGCAGGTCGTCACCAGCGACCAGGCATTCGCCGGCAGCCGGGGGGTGGTCCAGGTGAGCCAGAGTGCCGGTATCGGCAATCGCATTGCCAATACCTTGAGCATCCGGGTCGCAGATTGACCCACGCCAACAACCAGAAACACTAAGCACACTAAATGCAAGGAGATACACCATGAAACCTACAATGGCCCTCAAGCCTCTGGTTTTCGCTGTTACGGCAGTCATGGCTGTAAGTGTTTACGCAGGCAATGACCATGATCGTGACCGTCGCCACGGCCATGACCACGACAACCATCACGGCCAACAGCAGTACGATCCGTACAAGGATCCGCGGATTCAGGCCGGCGCCAGCGCTACCGTTACCGATAGCCAGAACAGCTACGACAACAACGTCATCAACCAGGGGACCAAGAACACCGCAGGTGTCAGCAACTCCCTGGGTGGCGCTTCGGGCAACGTCGGGGCCAACGTCGCCGCTGGCGACATGAACCAGCAGGCCAATGCCGCCGCGCTGGCCACCGCGGATGAACACTTCATCTTCGGCTCCGCCTACGCGTCCACTTCGGTGACCCAGACCAACACCAACAACACTGCCTGGAACTTCTCCACCGCCAACAACGCCGCTCTGAACAACTCGGCCAACGGCGCCTCGGGCAACGTCGGCATCAACATCGCCGCCGGCAACTACAACCAACAGAAAAACGACATGGCCGCCGCCGTTTCCGGTGGGCGCCTGGCCGGTGCCAACAGCGGCGCCAGCCAGACCTCCAGCGGCAACAACGTAGCCAACCTGGGCATCGCCACCTTCGACACCAAGACCCTCAAGTCCAGCTTCTACGCTCATGGCACCTATCAGGGCCATGGCTCGGGCGTAGTGCTGGATGACCCGGAAAAAGGTGGTCATCACGGCGGCTATGACAACAAAGGCAAGGACCACGACAAGGTGGACAAGGATCCGCTGTACTTCAGCGAGTCGGGCACCATCGATCTGCGTGGCCAGGCTACCTATCAGGTCCTGGTTCCCACCGGCTGGAAGGACCCGGTCGTGAACAACGCTTCCATCAACAGCTCGCTCAACGGCGTGTCGGGTAACGTAGGTGTGAACGTTGCTGCCGGCGTCGGCAACCAACAGAGCAACTCGCTGTCCATCGCCGCCGGTTGCCAGGCTTGCGTAAGCACTGGCGCAGTCACTGGCTTCTAAGCGACATCGTGCTGTACCTGGAGGCTCCGGCAACGGAGCCTCCCCTTTCTCAGCGCTGGCATAGGCGTCACGATCATGCGCACGCTCGCTTTCCTGCTCCTCGCACTCTGCTCCGGCCTGCTCCAGGCCGCGCAGCTGCCCTTCGCCATACTGCCCGGGGGCACGCTGGCCTATAAGCACGTGGAGAGCATCCGCGAACGTCGCTTCAGCAACCTGGTGGAGCAGAAGACCGACTTCAGCTGCGGCGCCGCCGCACTGGCCACCATCCTGCGCACCGGCTACAACCTCGACGTCGACGAGGAGTTCGTCATCCGCGGCATGCTGGTCAAGGCCGACCCCCAACTGGTGCGTACCCAGGGCTTCTCCATGCTGGACATGAAGACCTACCTGGAAAGCATCGGCATGCGGGCCCGCGGCTACCGCATCCCGGTCTCCTCCCTGGAGAAGCTGACCATTCCAGTGATCGTGCTGCTGGACGTGCGCGGCTACAAGCATTTCGTCGTGCTGCAGCGCACGCACAACGGCCATGTCTACGTGGGCGACCCCGTGCTCGGCCACAAGCGCTACACGGAAGAAGATTTTCTCAAGGGCTGGAACGGCATCATCTTCGCCATCATCGGCCCCGGCTATGACAGGGCCAACGCCCTGATGAGCCCGCCGGAACCGCTGACCGCGAAGAACCGCCTCGATACCTTCCGCCCCGTCAAGGACGCGGAGCTCATGGATTTCGGATTCATCCAGAGCGACTTCCTGTGAGCCAAACGATAACGAGAGGTGGGATCCTCTCGGGGAGCGAACGATGAGAACCATTCCGCTGCTCGCCACCGCCTGCCTGGTGGCCAGCCTGCCGATCCAGGCCTCCGAGATATTCCGGCCGATCGAGCTGCACGACCAGGAGCTGGCCCAATTGCGCGGCCGCTACGTCATGCCCGGGCGCATCATCAGCTTCGGCATCGTCATGAGCAGTACCTGGAAAAACGCCGTCGGCGACAACATCGGCGCCAAGGTGAGCATGCAGATCCAGGAATCCACCATCAAACCGCAGTTCTACGTCACCACCACCAAGGAAACCGGCAACGGCGGCACACCCTCGGCCGCGACCGGCAGCATCGTCGGTGGCGCGGGGCTCAACCAGACCCAGGGCGTCACCCAGAGCGCACGCTCGGCGGGTGACTACAACACCGCCTACAACAATGTCGGCATCAACGTGAGCGAAGCCGACCAGGCGCCCGCCGCAAGCAACCAGGGCACGCCCCTGAACGGCCCGGTCAGCGCCAGCAACGGCGCCGGCACCGTCACCGTGTCCCCCGGCAACGGGAACATCCAGTTGGCGATCAACGCCAACGGCCAAGGCTCGAGCCTCCAGCAACTGGGGGCCGGCGGCCTGGTGCAGGCCACCAACCTGCTGGGTAGCAGCAACCTGGTCAACAACCTCACCCAACTGAACGTGGTCCTGCGTAACAACGCACCTTCCGTCGGAGCGCTGGATTGCAATCTCGACCAGCTCAAGGGCCTGCGATCCATGGGAATGTGATCTACGCTCAGTGGCGGAAGTAGTGCCCAAACGATAAAGATAGGGATAGCGCGCCATGCACCGATCGCTCACGCTTCGCACTGCAATCTGTGTATCCGCTTTGCTCCCCTCGGCCTTCGTCCATGCTGCGACGGAGGCCGAGGTGGAGGCTCTGAAACAGGAACTCATCGAGCTCAAGCAACGCTACGAGTCGCAACAGAAAGCGCTCATGGTGCTCGAGCAGCGGGTTCGCCAGGTAGAGGAACAGCCGGCGGCGACCCCGGCGCAGCCCAAGCGCCTGGTCACTGCCACCAACAAGCCGACGCCGCCGGGCACCGGAAGCTCCTACGGCGAATCGCTCAAGGACGACAGCAACAACCCGCCCAAGAGCGTGGAGAACCTCTACGACGAGGCCAGCGGCTTCTTCGGCAACGGCGCCTTCAGCTTCGAGACGGGCCTGACCTACACCCACTACGACACCAAGCAGCTGATCCTCAACGGCTTCCTGGCGCTGGACACCATCTTCCTGGGCAACATCGGCGTGGACAACATCAAGGCCGACAACTGGACCCTGGACCTGACCGGCCGCTACAACTGGAACAACCGTTGGCAGTTCGACATCAACGTGCCCGTGGTCTACCGCGAGAGCACCTACTCCTCGGCCGGCGCCGGCAACTCCACCGCGCAGTCCACCGACGAGAAGGTCGACCGCGACCCGACCCTGGGCGACGTCAACCTCGGCATCGCCTACAAGTTCATGGACGAGACCGAATCGCGTCCGGACGCGGTGTTCAGCCTGCGGGTGAAAGCCCCCACCGGCAAGGACCCCTACGGCATCAAGCTGGTCCGCGCGCCGGACAACGACAGCCTCAACGTGCCCGACGACCTGCCCACCGGCAACGGCGTCTGGTCCGTCACCCCGGGCATCTCGCTGGTCAAGACCGTCGACCCGGCGGTGCTCTTCGCCAGCCTGAGCTACACCCACAACTTCGAGCGCGACTTCAGCGACATCAGCCCGCAGCAGGGCACCAAGCTCGGCGGCAAGGTGGACCTGGGCGACTGGTTCCAGGTCGGCGCCGGCGTGGCCTTCGCGCTGAACGAAAGGACCAGCATGTCGTTCTCCTTCTCCGACCTGATCTCGCAGAAGAGCAAGCTCAAGCCCGACGGCGGCGACTGGCAGTCGATCACCGACAGCGACGCCAACGCGGCCTACTTCAACTGGGGCCTGACCTACGCCTGGAGCAACAACCTGACCATAGTGCCGAACCTGTCCATCGGCATCAGCCCCGATGCCCCGGACTTCAGCTTCAGCGTCAAATTCCCCTACTACTTCTGAACCCCGCATACGACAACGGCCCCTTTCGGGGCCGTTGTCGTTGCTGCACCCTGCTCAGCGCAGCTGGTGCTTGTGCAGCAGGCGGTAGAAGGTCGGCCGCGAGATGCCCAGCATGCGCGCCGCCAGGCTCAGGTTGTCGCCGTGGCGGGCCAGGGCGTCGCACATGGCCTGGCGCTCGGCGCCCAGCTTGTACTCCTCCAGGGTCACCAGCGGCACCTTGCCGGAGCCGCCGCGCTGGCGCTCCAGGCCCAGGTCGCGGGCCTCGATCTGCCTGCCTTCGGCCAGCACCAGGCCACGGCGCACGCGGTTGGCCAGCTCGCGCACGTTGCCCGGCCAGGCGTGCTCGGCCATCGCCGCCAGGGCGTCGTCGCTGAAGCGCCGCGGGCGGCGGCCGGTCTCGACGCTGTAGAGGTGGGCGAAGTGGTTGGCCAGCAGCGCCAGGTCGCCATTGCGCTCGCGCAGCGGCAGGGTCGACACCTGCAGCACGTTCAGGCGGTAGTACAAGTCCTCGCGGAAGCTGCCGGTGCGGATGGCGTTCTCCAGGTCCAGGTGGGTGGCCGCCAGCACCCGCACGTCCACGGCGATGGGCTGGCTGCCGCCGACGCGCTCGATCTGCTTCTCCTGCAGCACCCGCAGCAGGTTGGCCTGCAGCTCCAGCGGCAGGTCGCCGATCTCGTCGAGGAACAGGGTGCCGCCGTTGGCCTGCTCGAAGCGGCCGATCTTGCGCTGGTGCGCGCCGGTGAAGGCGCCCTTCTCGTGGCCGAACAGCTCGGACTGGATCAGGTGCTCGGGAATCGCCCCGCAGTTGATCGCGATGAACGGCCGGTTGGCCCGCCGCGACTGGCGGTGCAGGGTACGCGCCACCAGCTCCTTGCCGGTGCCGCTCTCGCCGCGGATCAGCACCGGCGACTCGGTGGGCGCGAACTTCGCCAGCAGGCGGCGCAGCTCCTGCATCGAGCGGCTCTCGCCGAGCAGCTCGTGCTGGTGCTCCAGGCTGTGGTAGGTGCCGCCGCGCCCGCGCAGGCGCGCCATGCCGAAGGCGCGGCCGAGGGTGACCTGCACCCGCGCCACGTCGAACGGCAGGGTATGGAAATCGAAGAACCATTCGCAGACGAAATCGCCCACCTCCTGGATGGGCAACGCGTCCGGGCTGAGCACCGCGATCCACTCGGTGCCGCTGCGGGTGATGAGGTCCTTCACCGACTCCGGGCGCTCCAGGTGTTGCGGATGCAGACGCAGCAGGCCGACGTCGCAGTTGCGTTCGCTCGCCACGTCGAGCCCGCAACTGTCTACCTCCCACCCTGCTGCCCGGAGCCCGGGCAATAATCGCTGGCAGTCATCGCAGGGATCGACCACCAGCAGGCGACGCCGTTTCGACGCTACTTCGAGCATGCTCCCTTCCTTGGCGCCATTTTTTTGAAAAACTTTATAAAACAGAAACTTGGCGCTCCAAGTTGTAAAGCTAGCAATATCTTGACGCGTCCATTGACCGTTTTCCTATAAGGCCGATGCCAAAACGATCTCAGCAGCCCGTTCCGGCCTATTGACTTATGCCGAAAGCCTCTGGGAAAGCCCTCCTTCATGCCCTTTCCACTCACCTCGCGTCGGAAAATCGTCTTTTCCGGGTGACGAGGGCCCGCAGCCGGCCGCTCAGGGCACCATGGCCATGCCGACGCCGAAGCGGTTCCAGGCGTTGATGGTGGCGATGGCCAGGGTCAGGTCGACGATCTCGGTGTCGTTGAAGTGTTCGCGCAGGGCGTCGAACTGCGCCTGCGGGGCGTGCTTCTCGGCCAGCAGGGTGAGGCTTTCCACCCAGGCCAGCACGGCGCGCTCGCGGGCGCTGAAGAAGTTGGTCTCGCGCCAGACGCTTAGGGTCTGCAGGCGCGCCTCGCTCTCGCCGGCCTTGCGCGCGTCGTCGGCGTGCATGTTCACGCAGTAGGCGCAGCCGTTGATCTGCGAGGCGCGCAGGCGGATCAGCTCCAGCAGGCCATGGTCCAGGCCGGACTTCGCCAGCGCCTGCTCCAGCCCAAGCATGGCCTTGTAGGCGCTGGGGGACTGCCCGGCCCATTCGATACGTGCACTCATGTCTCTCTCCAGTGGGGCCCGCCGGTTGCGGGAATGCAGCTACCTTAGCCGCCGTTGCGGAGCCGCCGAATAGCCAATGCCGGGCAATAGCGGGAGTCCATTGCGGCCCTAGCGGTCGATGCGGGTGGAGAGAATGATCGACGACATGGTGCGCTCCACCCCGTCCAGCGCGCCGATGCGGTCGAGCAAGGCATCCAGGTCGCGGATCGACAGGGCCTCGACGATGGCGATCATGTCGAACTGGCCGCTCACCGAGTGCAGCGTCTTCACCTCGGGGATCTTCTCCAGCGCCTGCACCACCTGATGCGACAACTTGGGCAGCGCCGTCACCAGCACATGGGCGCGCACCAGCGACTGCGCGTAGCTGTCGGCGACCTTGATCGAGTAGCCGCTGATGATGCCCTGCTGCTCCAGGCGCTCGATCCGGCTTTGCACCGTGGAGCGCGACACCCCGAGCTTGCGCGCCAGCTCGGAAACCGACTCGCGGGCATTGGCGCGCAGGAGGCTGAGCAGGGCCGCATCGGCGTTTCTCGTCATTTTGTCGAATCCATTGGTTGAATTGCCTGGAATAGCTCCGTCATTTTGCAGATTGGCGGATTCATTTCAACGACCGGCTTTGCCACCATGTGCACCAGCGCCGGCCCGCCAGGGCCGGCCGACAAGCCTGGCCAGGCTTGCCCTCTCCGCGTTCGCGCCATCCATCGGAAGGCCGGCTGCGGAGCGCGTGCGGCGGTGCAAGAGACACCTGCCTGGGCAATGCTGGAACAAGGGCCAGGCACGCCAGAATCCTTGGGAGAGATAAATGCACAACAACCGCCACCCCCATACCCCCGGCAAGCAACCGGTGACCATCTTCGGCCCGGACTTCCCCTTCGCCTTCGACGACTGGCTGGAGCACCCGGCGGGCCTGGGCAGCATCCCGGCGCATAACCATGGCCAGGAAGTGGCCATCGTCGGTGCGGGCATCGCCGGGCTGGTGGCGGCCTACGAACTGATGAAGCTGGGCCTGAAGCCAGTGGTCTACGAGGCCTCGAAGCTGGGCGGCCGGCTGCGCTCGGAGCCCTTTGAAGGCGCCGAGGGCGTCATCGCAGAACTCGGCGGCATGCGCTTCCCGGTCTCCAGCACGGCCTTCTACCATTACGTGGACAAGCTGGGCCTTGAGACCAGGCCCTTCCCCAACCCGCTGACGCCGGCCTCCGGCAGCACCGTGGTGGACCTGGAAGGCACCAGCCACTACGCGGAGAAGATCGACGACCTGCCGCAGATCTTCCGCGAGGTCGCCCAGGCCTGGGCCGACGCCCTGGAGGACGGCGCACGCTTCTCCGAGATCCAGGACGCCATCCGCGAACGCGACACCGTCAAGCTCAAGGCGCTGTGGGACGAACTGGTGCCGCTGTGGGACGACCGCACCTTCTATGACTTCGTCGCCACCTCCAAGGCCTTCTCGCGCCTGTCCTTCCACCACCGCGAAATCTTCGGCCAGGTCGGCTTCGGCACCGGCGGCTGGGACTCGGACTTCCCTAACTCCATGCTGGAAATCTTCCGCGTGGTGATGACCAACTGCGACGACCACCAGCACCTGGTGGTCGGCGGCGTCGAGCAGGTGCCGCGCGGCATCTGGAACCACGTGCCGGAGCGCTGCGCGCACTGGCCGGCCGGCACTTCCCTGGCGAAGCTGCACAACGGCGCGCCGCGCCCGGGGGTGAAGAAGATCGCCCGCGCCGCCAGCGGCAACCTGGCGGTCACCGACTACTGGGGCGACACCCGCGAATACGCCGCGGTGCTGACCACCTGCCAGAGCTGGCTGCTGACCACCCAGATCGAATGCGAGGAAGCGCTGTTCTCGCAGAAGATGTGGATGGCCCTAGACCGCACCCGCTACATGCAGTCGTCGAAGACCTTCGTCATGGTCGACCGGCCGTTCTGGAAGGACAAGGACCCGCAGACCGGCCGCGACGTCATGAGCATGACCCTCACCGACCGCCTGACCCGCGGCACCTACCTGTTCGACAACGGCGACGACAAGCCGGGGGTGATCTGCCTGTCCTACTCCTGGATGAGCGACGCCATGAAGATGCTGCCGCACCCGGTGGAGAAGCGCGTGCAGCTTGCGCTGGATGCCTTGAAGAAGGTCTACCCGAAGGTGGACATCGCCAGCCACGTGATCGGCAACCCCATCACCGTGTCCTGGGAGGCCGACCCGCACTTCCTCGGCGCCTTCAAGGGCGCCCTGCCCGGCCACTACCGCTACAACCACCGCATGTACTCGCACTTCATGCAGGATGACCTGCCCGCCGAGCAGCGCGGCATCTTCATCGCCGGCGACGATGTATCCTGGACCCCGGCCTGGGTCGAAGGCGCGGTACAGACCTCGCTGAACGCCGTGTGGGGCATCCTGCACCACTTCGGCGGCACCACCCACCCGGACAACCCCGGCCCCGGCGACCGCTATGCCGAACTGGGCCCCGTGGCCCTGCCCGACTGACCAAGGAGGAAGCGCCATGCGCCTCGCCCTCTACCAGTGCCCCCCGGGGCCCGACGACCTCGCCGGCAACCTGCGCCGGCTGCGCGAGGCCGCGCAACGCGCGGCCGCCCAGAGCGCGGACCTGCTGGTCTGCCCGGAAATGTACGCCAGCGGCTACAACATCGGCGCCGAACGCGTCGCCGCCCTGGCCGAAGCCGCCGACGGCGCCATCGCCGAGACGGTGGCGGGGATCGCCCGGGAGTTCGACGTCGGCATCCTCTACGGCTACCCGGAAAGCAACCCGGCCGGCGCGCCGTTCAACAGCGTGCAGCTGATCGACCGCCGCGGCGAACGCCGCGCCAACTACCGCAAGACGCACCTGTACGGCGACCTCGACCGCGACCAGTTCAGCCCCTCGGACGAGCCGCCGGCGATCGTCGAGCTGGACGGCTGGAAGCTCGGCCTGCTGATCTGCTTCGACGTCGAGTTCCCCGAGGCCGTGCGCACCCTGGCCCTGGCCGGCGCCGACCTGGTGCTGGTGCCGACGGCCAACATGCACCCCTACGAGTTCGTCTGCCAGGTGCTGGTGCCCACCCGCGCCTACGAGAACCAGGTGTTCCTCGCCTACGCCAACTTCCAGGGCAGCGAAGGCGAGCTGGAATACTGCGGCCTGAGCTGCGTGGTGGCCCCGGACGGCCAGGTGATGGCCCGGGCGAAACAGGCCGGGGAACTGCTGATCGCCGACCTTGAGCCGGAACGCATCGCCATGGTCCGCGAGGGCTACAGCTACCTGCGGCTGCGCAGGCCGATGCTGTATCGGTCCTGATGGAGCGGCTGCAAGGTACAGGAGCAACTGTCTTGCGCCGAGGTGCTCTTCGTAGGATGGGTTGAGCTTGCGAAACCCATGCGGTCGCGGCGATGGGTATCGCTTCGCTCAACACCATCCTACGAAAAGCCGTGCTTCCTGGAACCTAGGACCTTGTCCGCGATAGCCGGACGTTCCGGCGCGGATCGCGGATAAGATCCGCTCCTACGCCGCCCCACCCACACCACGCCCTGTAGGAGCGCGCCCTGCGCGCGAATCGCAGGCAGGGCCTGCTCCTACAGTCCCCTGGGGGCACGGCTTCTCGTAGGAGCAAGCTTGCTCGCGAACCGCAGTCACCATGAGGCATCGCATCCCGCCCCAATGAAAAACGGCGCCCTCGGGCGCCGTTCTTCACCCCGCAAACCTCACCCGTTGTTCTTCTTCACGATGGCATCGGCGATATTCGCCGGCGCCTCGGCGTACTTGGTGAACTCCATCGAGTAGCTGGCGCGCCCCTGGGACATCGAGCGCACGTCGGTGGCGTAGCCGAACATCTCGCCCAGCGGCACCTCGGCGCGGATCACCTTGCCCGCCGGGGTGTCTTCCATACCCTGGATCAGGCCGCGGCGGCGGTTCAGGTCGCCCATCACGTCGCCCATGTAGTCCTCGGGGGTCACCACCTCGACCTTCATCACCGGCTCCAGCAGCACCGCGCCGCCCTTCTGCGAGAGCTGCTTGGTGGCCATGGAGGCGGCGATCTTGAAGGCCATCTCGCTGGAGTCGACGTCGTGGTACGAGCCGTCGTACACCGTGGCCTTCAGGCCGATCAGCGGGTAGCCGGCGAGCACGCCGTTCTGCATCTGCTCCTCGATGCCCTTCTGGATCGCCGGGATGAACTCCCGCGGGATCACCCCGCCGACCACCTCATTGTGGAACTCCAGGCCGTCCTTGCCCTCGTCGCCCGGCTCGAAGCGGATCCAGCAATGGCCGAACTGGCCGCGCCCGCCGGACTGGCGGACGAACTTGCCCTCGATCTCGCACTTCTTGCGGATCGCCTCGCGGTAGGCCACCTGCGGCTTGCCGATGTTGGCCTCGACGTTGAACTCGCGGCGCATGCGGTCGACGATGATGTCCAGGTGCAGCTCGCCCATGCCGGAGATGATGGTCTGCCCGGTCTCCTCGTCGGTCTTCACGCGGAACGAGGGGTCCTCCTGGGCCAGCTTGGACAGGGCGATGCCCATCTTCTCCTGGTCGGCCTTGGTCTTCGGCTCCACCGCCACCGAGATCACCGGGTCGGGGAAGTCCATGCGTTCGAGGATGATCGGCTTGTCGATGGCGCACAGGGTGTCGCCGGTGGTGACGTCCTTCATGCCGATCAGCGCGGCGATGTCGCCGGCGCGCACTTCCTTGATCTCTTCGCGCTGGTTGGCGTGCATCTGCACCATCCGCCCGACGCGCTCCTTCTTGCCCTTCACCGAGTTGAGCACCGCGTCGCCGCTGCTCAGCACGCCGGAGTACACGCGGGTGAAGGTCAGGGTGCCGACGAAGGGGTCGGTGGCGATCTTGAAGGCCAGCGAGGAGAACGGCTCATTGTCGTCGGCGTGGCGCTCGTCGTGCTTCTCCTCGTCGTCCGGGTGGGTGCCCTTGATCGCCGGGATTTCCGAGGGCGCCGGCAGGTAGTCGATCACCGCGTCCAGCACCAGCGGCACGCCCTTGTTCTTGAACGAGGAACCCAGCACCGCCGGGACGATCTCGTTGGCCAGGGTGCGCTGGCGCAGGCCGGCCTTGATTTCCTCCAGGCTCAGCTCCTGGCCCTCGAGGTACTTGTTCATCAGCTCGTCGTTGGCCTCGGCGGCGGCCTCGATCATGTGCGCGCGCCACTCCTCGGCCAGCGCCTGCAGCTCGGCGGGGATCGGTTCCTCGCGGTAGCTGGTGCCCTGGTCGTCGTCGTTCCAGTAGATGGCCTTCATCTTCACCAGGTCGATCTGCCCGTTGAAGTTCTCCTCCGCGCCTATGGCCAGCTGGATCGGCACCGGGTTGTGGCCCAGGCGCCGCTTGATCTGCTCGACCACGCGCAGGAAGTCGGCGCCCTGGCGGTCCATCTTGTTCACGTAGGCCAGGCGCGGCACGTGGTACTTGTTGGCCTGGCGCCACACCGTCTCGGACTGCGGCTCGACGCCGTCGGCGCCGCTGAACACCACCACGGCGCCGTCGAGCACGCGCAGCGAGCGCTCCACCTCGATGGTGAAGTCGACGTGGCCGGGGGTGTCGATGATGTTGAAGCGGTACTTGTGCGGGTACTGCTTGGTCGAGCCCTGCCAGAAGGCGGTGGTGGCCGCCGAGGTGATGGTGATGCCGCGCTCCTGCTCCTGCACCATCCAGTCCATGGTCGCCGCCCCGTCGTGCACCTCGCCCATCTTGTGGTTGACCCCGGTGTAGAACAGGATGCGCTCGGTGGTGGTGGTCTTGCCGGCGTCCACGTGCGCGACTATGCCGATGTTGCGATAAAGCTCGATGGGCGTGGTGCGAGCCATGATGTGCTCCGTTTCTGCTGGATGACATGAGGTTTCGACCGCGAACGGCGAAGCCGTCCGCCGAAGAAGGCAAACCCTCGAATTATGCATTCGGGACAGGCTCAAGGTAGCGCGTCTGCGCGGCAATTCCAGTGCCGATGACGGCGCCCGGCACATGCGCCGACCGGCTGCGGCATCGCGGCATTGCGCCGCGCGGCGGAACCGACATAAAATGAGAGTCATTCGCAAATGATCATCTGGCGCACGACACCGTGGCATTCGCCGAACCCTCCGCCGACCAGCACCTGCACACCCTCTACGAACGCCACCACGGCTGGCTGCAGCAATGGCTGCGCGGCCGCCTGGGCAACGCCTGGGATGCCGCCGACCTGGCCCAGGACACCTTCCTGCGCCTGCTGCGCCGGCCGCTGAGCGACGTCGGCGAACGCCCGCGCGCCCTGCTCACCCACATCGCCAAGGGCCTGCTGGTGGACCGCTGGCGCCGCCAGGAGCTGGAACGCGCCTACCTCGAAGCCCTCGCCGCGCTGCCCGAGGAACTGGCCCCCGGCCCGGAAGCCCGCGAACTGATCCTGGAAACCCTGGAGCGCATCGATGCGGCGCTGGGCGAACTGCCCGCACTCACCCGCGAAGCCTTCCTGCTCGCGCAGCTGGACGGCCTCACCTACCCGGCCATCGCCGAGCGCCTGGGCCTGTCCCTGGCGACCGTCAAGCGCTACATGCGCGCGGCCTTCATCGCCTGCCTGAGCCTGGCCTGATGCACGAGCAGACGCTGGACCCGCGCATCCTCGGCGAAGCCGCCGACTGGCTGGTGCGCCTGGGCGAACGCCCGGCCAGCGCCGCCGACCTGCAGGCCATCGAGCAATCCATCGAGCAATGGCGCGGGCGCAGCGCGCAGCACGCCGAAGCCTGGCGCCGCGCCGAAAGCCTGCTCGGCGGCCTGCACCAGTTGCCGCCGGGCATGGGCCGACAGAGCCTGCAACGCCTGGGTGAGCGCGGTCTGAGCCGGCGGCAGATGCTCAACCGCCTGGGCCTGCTGCTGGCGGTGGCGCCCGCGGCCTGGCTGGGCGCGCGCCAGTTGCCTTGGGCCGAATGGAGCGCCGACCAGCGCACCGCCACCGGCGAGCGCAAGCGCGTGCAACTGCCCGACGGCAGCCTGCTGACGCTCAACACCGGCAGCGCCGTGGACATCCGCTTCAGCCCGCGGGAACGCCGCCTGCGCCTGCTCGACGGCGAAATCCTCGTCGCCACCCACGCCGACCCGGCGCCCGAGCCGCGGCCGTTCCTGGTGGAAAGCCGCCAGGGCCTGCTGCGCACCGCCGGCGCGCGCTTCGCCGTGCGCGACCTGGGCGAGACGTGCCGGGTGGCCGTGCTGGAAGGCAGCGTCGCCGTGGAGCCCTTCGCCACCGCCGCGCGCCGCCAGGTCGAGGCCGGCCAGCAACTGCTGTTCAGCGCCAGCGCCCTGCAGGCCGTGCAGCCGGCGGACGCCAATGCCAGCAGTTGGGAGAACGGCATGCTGCTGGCCCAGGGCATGCGCCTGGACGCCCTGCTGGCCGAACTGGGCCGCTACCGCAACGGCGTGCTGCGCTGCGCGCCCCAACTGGCCGGGCTGCGCGTCAGCGGCGCCATTCCCCTGGGCAACGACGACGCAGGCCTGCGCCTGCTGGCCGACATGCTGCCGCTGAAGGTCAACAGCCTGACGCGCTACTGGGTGACCCTGGAGCCCGCCTAAACCCCTCCGCTCGTAGGATGCGGTTGAGCGCAGCGATACCCATCACTACGCCGCCCCAACGACCCCGGAAAAATTTTTCATCCGCCATGACACCTTTTTCCTGCTCGTCCGGTGAAGGAGGAAACACCCCATTCACTCTTCGCGCCGACAGGACCACCGCATGACCACCCGCCTCCGCCTGAAGCCCCACACTCTCGCCCTGGCCATCGGCCTCGCCCTACAGGGCGCCGCCCTGCCCGCCCTGGCCGCGGAAACCGCCAGCGTGCAGCGCCAGTACGACATCGCCCCCGGCCCGCTGGGCGAGGTGCTGGCCCGCTTCGCCGCCCAGGCCGGCGTGCCCCTGGCCTTCGAGGCCGCCACGCTGAACGCCCGCCACAGCGACGGCCTGAAAGGCAGCTACGACGCCGAGGACGGCCTGATGCGCCTGCTGGAAGGCAGCGGCTACCGCCTGGTGCGCAAGCCCAGCGGCTACGGCGTCGAAGCCATCGCCCAGGACGGCGAGGCCCTGGAGATGGGCGCCACCACCGTCAGCGCCGTGGCCCAGGCCCCCGGCGAACTGCCGCCGGCCTATGCCGGCGGCCAGGTGGCCCGCGGCGCCCGGCTGGGCATGTTGGGCAACCAGGACATGCAGGACGTGCCCTTCGCCTTCTCCAGCTACACCGCGCAGGCCATCAAGGACCAGCAAGCGCAGACCGTCGGCGACGTGCTGCTCAACGACGCCGCGGTGCGCCAGGGCAACGGCTACGGCAACTTCTCGCAGATCTTCGTCATCCGCGGCCTGCCGCTGAGCACCGACGACGTCTCGCTCAACGGCCTGTACGGCGTGACGCCGCGGCAGATCATCGGCACCGAGTCGCTGGAGCGCGTCGAGCTGTTCAAGGGCTCCAACGCCTTCATCAACGGCGTGACGCCCAGCGGCAGCGGCATCGGCGGCGCGGTGAACCTGCAGACCAAGCACGCCGAGGACGTCCCCACGCGCAGCTTCGCCCTGGACTACGGCAGCGACAGCCAGGTCGGCGAACACCTCGACCTGGGCCAGCGCTTCGGCGAAGACAACCGCTTCGGCGCGCGGCTCAACCTGGCCCAGCGCGAAGGCGACAGCGCCATCGACGACAACGCCCAGCGCTACAAGCTGGCCAGCGTCAACCTCGACTACCGCGGCGAACGCCTGCGCCTGAGCAGCGACTTCGGCTACCAGAAGCAGCGCATCAACCAGGGCCGCCCGGTGGTCTACGTCGGCAGCGGCGTCACCAGCATCCCCCACGCGCCCGACGCCGACAGCAACTACGGCCAGGCCTGGAGCTACTCGCAGCTGGAAGACACTTACGGCATGTTCCGCGGCGAGTACGACCTGAACGACAACTGGACGGTCTACCTCTCCGGCGGTGCCAAGCACACCCGCGAGAACGGCAGCTACTCCTCGCTGACCCTGAGCGACAACGCCGGAACCGCCGGCGGCGGCACCATGGACGCCACCCACGACGAGGACAACAAGAGCGCCATGGCCGGTCTCAACGGCCGCTTCCACACCGGAGCGGTGAGCCACCAGTTGAACCTCGGCCTGGCCGGCATCTGGGCCGAGCAGCGCAGCGCCTACCGCATGGCCCTGAGCAAGTACCCGGCCAACCTGTACCGCCCCGTGCAGGTTGCCAAGCCGGCCACCACCTACTCCGGCGGCGATTACAACGACCCCGGCATCGTCGGCAAGACGCGCAACCGCAGCGCCGCCGCCTCCGACACCCTGGGCTTTCTCGACGACCGCGTGCTGCTGACCCTCGGCGTGCGCCGCCAGAGCATCGGCACCGACGGCTGGAACTACGCCGGCGTGCGCAACGCCGACTACCGCGAGTCCATCACCACGCCGGTGTACGGCATCGTGGTCAAGCCCACCGACTACCTGTCGCTGTACGCCAACCGCATCGAAGGCCTGGCCGCCGGCCCCACCGCGCCCTCCACCGCGGTCAACGTCGGCGAGGTGTTCGCCCCGCAGCGCTCCAAGCAGATCGAAGTGGGCGCCAAGCTGGACTTCGGCAGCTACGGCGGCAACCTGGCGTTCTACCGCATCGAACAGCCCACCAGCGTTACCGACCCGGACACCAAGGTCTTCAGCGTCGATGGCGAACAACGCAACCGCGGCGTCGAGCTGAACCTGTTCGGCGAACCGCTGCAAGGCCTGCGCCTGCTGGCCGGCGCCACCTGGATCGACACCGAGCTGCGCAACACCGCCGGCGGCGCCAACGACGGCAACCGCGCCATCGGCGTGCCGCGCTTCCAGTACAACCTCGGCGCCGACTGGGACGTGCCCGGCCTCGACGGCCTGGCGCTCAACGGCCGCCTGCTGCGCACCGGCGGCCAGTACCTGGACCAGGCCAACAACCTGAGCATCCCGGCCTGGACCCGCGTCGACCTGGGCGCCCGCTACCGCTTCAAGGTCGAGCAGCGCGAGGTGACCCTGCGCGCCAACCTGGAGAACGTCGCCAACGAGGACTACTGGGCCTCCACCATCGGCGGCTACCTGACCCAGGGCGAGCCGCGCACCCTGCGGGTGTCCGCCACCGTCGACTTCTGAGGCCGCGGGCCGGGCGCGCGTTCGCCCGGCCCTCGCTCAGTCGAGGTACAGGCCCACACCGGGGGCTATCGGCAACCCCAGCTCCATCCAGAGGATGAGGAACAGCGTCCAGCACAGCAGGAAGCCCAGGGCCACCGGAATGGTCATCGACGCCAGGGTGCCAATCCCGGCGTCCTTCTGGTAGCGCTGCAGGAAGGCCAGGCACAGGCTGAAGTAGGGGCTCATGGGCGTGACTATGTTGGTCGAGGAGTCGGCGATGCGGTACGCCGCCTGCACGAAGGCCGGCTCGAAACCCACCAGCATCAGCATCGGCACGAAGATCGGGGCCATCAGCGACCACTGCGCCGAACCCGAGGTGATGAACAGGTTCATCAGCGTCACCAGGCCCAGGAACGCCAGCACCAGCGGGATGCCGCCGAAGCCGCTGCTGTCGAGCAGGTGCGAGCCGCCGACGGCGATCCATTCGCCCAGGTGCGTCCACTTGAACCAGGCGAGGAACTGCGAGATGGCGAAGAACAGCACCAGGGTCGGCGCCAGCTCCTTGATCGCCTCGGCCATGAAGCCGATGGCATCGCGGGCGTCGCCGATCTTCCCCACGCTGCGGCCGTAGACCCAGCCCAGGACCAGGAAGAAGATGGCGAAGACGGCCACCGCACTGGTGAGGAACGGCGAAGGCACCAGCCCGCCCTCGGCGTTGCGCAGCGGCGAGCCGGCCGGCAGCACCGCGGCGAGGACCAGGGCGGCCAGCACCAGCGCAGCCCAGCCGGCGCGCTTCAGCCCCTTGAGCTCCCGCGCGCTGATCGGCTGGATGTCGACCACCACGCTGCCGCGGTACGGGCCGGCCAGGGGCTCGACGATGCGCTCGATGATGAAGGCGCCGATCACCGACAGCAGCACGGCGGAACAGGCGACGAAATAGTAGTTGTCGATGGGCGAGACGTAGGCCGCGGGGTCGATGGTCTGCGCGGCGCTGGTGGTGATCCCGGAGAGGATCACGTCGGTCGGGGTGATCAGCAGGCTGGCATCGTAGCCCGCCCCCACCGCGACGAAGCCGGTCACCGCGCCGACCAGGGGGTTGCGCCCGGTGGCCTGGAAGATCATCGCCGACAGCGGGATGAGGATCACGAAGGCGGCGTCGGCGGCCACGTGGCTGCACATGCCGACGAGGAAGATGACGAAGGTGGTCAGGTAGCGCGGTGCCTTCATCACGCTCACCTGCATCAGCGCCCCGACCAGCCCGGTCTTGTCGGCCACGCCGATGGCCAGCAGGATGACCAGCACCGCGCCCAGCGGCGGGAAGCTGACGAAGTTCCTGACCACCGAGGTCAGTGCGAAGACCAGGCCCTCGCCGGAAACCAGGCTCCTGACCGTGACCAGGTCGCCGGTCTTGGGATGGACGCCGGACACCCCGGACGCCGCCAGCGCCCAGGACAGGAGCGCGACGCCCAGGCACAGCCAGGCGAACAGGACGACCGGGTGCGGGAGCTTGTTGCCCGCCCGCTCGATGGCGTTGAAGAAACGCTGCATGGTGAATTTTCCTTTGCCAGCCGCCGGCCGCTCGGGGGCGCGGCGAAGCTGGCCTGCACGGGTTGCCGGATGGCCCGCCTCGGCGCCGCCGCAGGATGGCGGCGCGGCGCGGGCCCGTGAGTACCTTCGCTCAGGGATTGGTCCCGAGGCGCCGCTCGGCGATGGCGACGAACATCCCCGCCGCGACGGGCAGGATTTCGTCGCGATAGTCGTAGTGCGGATGGTGAAGGTAGGCGCCGTCCTCGCCGTTGCCGACGAAGAAATAGCAACCCGGCACTTTCTCCAGGTAGAAAGCGAAATCTTCCGCCCCCATGGTCGGAAGCTGGTGCATGTAGCCCGCCTTGTCCGCGCCGAGGGCGTCGATGGCGGTTTCCACCACGAACGCGGTTTCGTCGGCGTCGTTGACCAGCGCCGGGATGCGCATCGTCCGCACCAGCTCGGCGCTGGCGCCATGGGCCTGGCAGACCTGGGCGACGACGCGGCGCAGCGTCTCGTCGATCACCGCGGCGGCTTGCGGCGAGCCGTCGCGGGTGTTGATCATCAGCGTCGCCTGGCCGGGGATGACGTTCTGGCTGTTGCCGCCATGGAACTGCGTGACCGTCACCACCCCGGACTCCAGCGGCGACAGGCGGCGGCCGACCACGCCCTGCAGCGCCTGGACCACCGCCGCGCCGACGAAGATCGGGTCGATGGCCAGGTCCGGGCGCGAGGCATGGCCGCCCTTGCCGCTGATGGTGACCTCATACAGCGAGCTGCCGCCCATGCTCGGCCCGGCCTTGGCGAACACCCGGCCCAGCGGATAGCCCGGGCGGTTGTGGTAGCCGAAGATGGCCTCGACGCCCTCCAGCGCGCCCTCCTCGATCATCCGTTCGGCGCCCAGGCCGCCTTCCTCCGCGGGCTGGAACAGCAGCTTGATGCGCCCGCGAAGATGGTCGTGATGCCGGGCGAGCCGGCCGGCTGCCAGCAGCAGCGAGGCGGTGTGCCCGTCGTGGCCGCAGGCGTGCATCTTGCCTGGCGTGCGCGAGGCATAGGGCAGCTCGGTGTCCTCCAGGATCGGCAAGGCATCCATGTCGGCGCGCAGGCCGATGGTGGGGCCGGGGCGGCCGGTGTCGAGCAGCGCGACGACGCCGGTCCCGGCCACGCCGGTGCGCACTTCGTAGCCATGGCGGCGCAGGAAGGCGGCGACGAGGTCGGCGGTGGCGTGCTCTTCGTACTTGAGTTCGGGGTGGCTGTGCAGTTGCTGGCGGATGGCGGTGGCCTCGGCAATCGCCTCGCCGGTGAATACGGACATCGATGATCTCCCAGAGGGGTTTCGTTGTTGTTGTTCTGCCCGGTCTGTCGGCGAGGATTGTTAGCAGTCCGCGCGCGATGCCACAATTTCATTAATTCGCAGCCACCCTTGCCTTTTATGCAAAGCACAACCGCCATGCAGCATCTAGCCCTGCGTTACTTCCTGGAAGTGGCCCGCAGCGGCTCCATCACCGAGGCCTCGGCCCGATTGCACGTCTCCGGCTCCGCGATCAGCCGGCAGATCGCCCGCCTGGAGCAGGAGCTGGGCGTCGAGCTGTTCGAACGGCGGCCGCGCGGCATGCTGCTCAGCCCGGCCGGCGAACTGCTGGCGCAGCGCGCCCGGCGCATCGCCCTGGACACCGAAAGGGCCCTGGCGGACGTGCGCGAACTGCAGGGCCCGCAGCGTGGCCTGGTGCGCCTGGCGGCCTACGAGGGCTTCGCCATCGACTGGCTGCCGCGGATACTCGCGGACTACCGCCGCACCTACCCGGGCGTGCGCTTCCACGTCTGGGTGGGCAACTCGGCGGACATCTGCGCGCGCGTCGGCGACGGCAGCGCCGACATCGGCATCACCTACAGCTATTCCGCGCCGGCCGGGGTGAAGGTGGAACGCATCGTGCGCCGGCCGATGCACGTGCTGGTGCCGCGCGACCATCCGCTGGCCACGCGGGAACAGGTCACCCTGGCCGACCTGGCGTCCGAGCCCATGGCCCTGCCGGACCAGCAGCGCACGCAGCGCCAGCTGGTCGACACCGCGCTGGCCACCCAGGGGCTGTCCATGGAGCCGGTATTCACCACCAACTCCATGGCAAGCCTGAAGGCCTTCGCCCTGGCGGCCGGGACGCTGATGTTCATCAGTTCCCTGGGCAGCCGGGGCGGCAACCTGCCCGAAGGCGTGGTCGCGGTGCCGGTGGCGGACGACACCATGCAGGCCAGCGTGCTGCAGATCGTCACCCTGCAGGGGCGCCATCTGCCTGCCGCCATCGTCGAATTCCTGGGTTTCCTCGATCGGGCGATCGAGTGAGGGCGGGTTGCCGGGGCGTGGGCGGGACAGCTAGCAAACCTCGAAAATAATTCATTTATTTTCAGTAGGTTGCATGTCACTTCTAATGTCGAACATATAATTTCCGGCAGGAATAGCCTGCGCATTCGCATGATAAATTATTGAATATCAATAGCTTATGATTGATATAGAGAAACAACCTCATGCCCAGTCACTTCCTCCGCATCCCGCCATCGCGCCGGAGTCCAGGCAGGGCAAGGCCTGTAGCCTGTACCCGGGCAGTTGGAAGCGCGCCTGAGTTAAAGTCATTTCTAGAATAGAAATATTCCTTATATATCAAATAGATAAAAATAAAACCTAAAGTCATCAGGAAGAAGCAGCTACGCCACGCCCCACCGGCACTGG
Organism: Pseudomonas sp. PI1; assembly: GCF_000812405.1. Classification (NCBI taxonomy): domain Bacteria; kingdom Pseudomonadati; phylum Pseudomonadota; class Gammaproteobacteria; order Pseudomonadales; family Pseudomonadaceae; genus Pseudomonas; species Pseudomonas sp. PI1. The sequence continues at coordinate 947 of NZ_JWMC01000067.1, read as the reverse complement.
ATCACCCGGGGCAAAAAGGTCCATGCTTGAACACCGAAACCCCAAGGCGGAGATCGCCCGTATGCGCGAAGCCATCACCCTCGATTTCGTCTCAGACGTGGTCTGCCCCTGGTGCGCCATCGGCCTTTGCGGATTGCTCGAAGCCATCCAGCGCGTCGACGGCGAGATCGACGTCGAGCTGCGGATCAAGCCCTTCGAACTCAATGCCGACATGCCCGCCGAAGGCGAGGACCTGGTCGAGCACCTGCAGCGCAAGTACGGCAGCAGCGCCGAAGACATCGCCAGCAACCACAAGCGCATCCGCGACTTCGGCGAGGAAGTCGGCTTCCACTTCGACCTGCACAAGCGCCAGCGCATCTACAACACCTTCGACGCCCACCGCCTGCTGCACTGGGCCGCCGAACAGGGCCGCGACCTGGCGCTGAAGCAGGCGCTGCTGCACGCCTACTTCGGCGAAGGGCGCAACATCAGCGACAGCGAGGAACTGCTGGACCTGGCCACCAGCGTCGGCCTGGACCCGGTGCGCACCCGCGAGATCCTCGACAGCGACGCCTATGCCAGCGAAGTGATCGAGGAAGAGGAATTCTTCACCAGCCACGGCATCCGCGCCGTGCCGGCGGTGATCATCAACGGCCGCCAGCTGATCTCCGGCGCGCAATCGGCCGACTACTACGAAAAGGCCCTGCGCCAGGTGGCCGAGAAATCCGAGCCGGTGCCGTAGCTTCCCAGCCGCGCCACGGTGCTCTTCGTAGGAGCGAGGGGGACGCCTAGTTCTTGCTCGCGAACAAACCCGGTGCCATGCGGTTCGCGAGCAAGCTCGCTCCTACGAGAAGCAATGCTCGCCTGCTACGTAGGAGATTCTATGTCAATGACGGCTTATCCCCGGGGTTGGTAGGTCGTCTGTGTCTGCATCAGGGCAAAGGCGATTCTGGCGAGTTTGCGGGCCA
>NZ_JWMC01000009.1:0-243577 GCF_000812405.1 Pseudomonas sp. PI1 | reverse complement strand
CCTGCATCGTGGAACCGAACTGAGCCATCAATCGTGCATTGGCTGGTACTGCGACATCTAAGATGCGAGCGTCGATTGCCTTTTCTGCCAGCACCAATCGATATCACATAGGTTGAACCTATACGCTTAATCGCCTAACGCTCAAGGATTGACGCATTCTCTAAGCCGTGCCTAGGATTTGTATCCTGTAACGTTGACCATTGACGACTGTCGTGGTCGGAGGTGTTTGTGTGTGGTAGGGCCGAAAGATCGTACGACCGAGGGGCGGATAGTCATCATTCCTAGGCTGAGAAACGCATTCGCTGAACTACATGTTTCTCAACGCCCTTCTCGATCAATTGACGTGCCTCTGTTTGGCTCTGAACCAGAAGTAACCCTATTTCAGGTAAATGAGTACGGTGCACGCGATGATGACGGTGATGTATATAATTTTCCGGTGATTTTTCATCGCACAGGAGAGTTGTGGGTAGAAGCAAATTCTTATTTGCTTAACTGTATAGTTCACAGACACATCAACTCGCGTCCGACGGATGATATTCGACGTAAAGCCGGTAAGCTGCTGGACTATCTAGTTTTCTGCGAAGAGCAGTCCATAGATTGGACTGACTTCTCTGGTAAACGACCTTCACTTAGGCCGACCTATCGCTATTATAAGAATTTAATTGATAGGGGCGATCGGGCGAGTGCTGTTATAAATCAATATACTGGTGTTGTTTACGACTTCTACAGGTTTGTGTCCCAGAGTTTTCACGAAATAGATATGAGTCGTGTGGACACAGTCAAGCAGATCAAGATCTTGATCGATACTTCACGCGGCATGCGGAGCGTTGAGGTTGATAAGCGAAGCCAGACTCAGCGGGCCGGTGGAGTGTCGCCAGTACCTATTGGCTTTGTGCGCGATGATGGGGAAGACCTCCGACCTTTGTCTAACTCTCAGCTAGCCGAATTGCTGAGAATTATCGACGGCGATGGATGGTCTTCGTTCGAGCGCCTGATAATAAAGACAGCGCTTATGACTGGAGCCCGAAAACAGACGGTGCTTACTCTCCGAGTCAAACACGTAAAGAGCCTTGCGAAGGCCAAGGTCCAACCAGATGGTACTTGCTTTCTCCAGGCCGGTCCAGGAACTGGCATTGATACAAAGTTTAATAAGCCGCAGAAACTATATTTCCCAAAGCAATTAGTGGATGATCTCCAGATACTGCTGTCTAGCCAAATCGCGATGAGAAGGCGTGAATCCTTTCGGGCTCGATATAGTAAGGAATACAGCGAGCTTAAACCGTTGGTGGAAGATGATGAGTATGTATTTCTTTCGGATCAGGGCAATTGCTATTATATGGCTAAGGATGACCCGCGTTACAAAGTCGTTAAATCGCCGCCGACTGGACAGGTTTCGGAAACTATTCGGAAGAAGCTTTCTTATTATACCAGTGATAAATTTCCAAAAGCATTTAGCTACCATTGGCTGAGAGCAACATTTGCATATCAATTATACCAGTTGCTCAAGCCGGCATTGGAGTCGGGCAGGTTGAAATATGGCGAAGAGATCACGGTTATTCAGTGTCGACTTCACCACTCCGATCGAACCACCACCGAGAATTATCTCAAGTTATTCAATATGGAGTTTGTTAAGCTTGAGGCTCAGGAGAAGTACGAAGACTGGCTATTCAGCTTCGGGAGTTATAAGGATTTGAGCTTGGAGGCAGTCATTGAGTAGTGCCGAATTGGTATTCCGTGACACTGATATAGTTACCTTGGCGGAGTTGGGGCGCGAATTCATACGTCCCGAAAGGCTTAGAATAAAGCTTTCGGATGAGGTTCGCGCAGCTCCGGTTGATATCGGGTCTTTGGCTTATTCTGTTAGAAAAGAGCCTGGCTGGAAAATGGTTGTATCCGGAAAGCCAGTGATGGTTGATCCTAACTCTCTCCAGGAATGCAGGCGAGAGTTGATAAAAGTAATTGTTGATTCGTTTTTCATAAGTGGGCTCAGAGAAAAGTCAATCCTTCTTAGTTGTAAAAACTATAAATATGTACTTGATTGGTGCGACGGCAATGGGTTTTCAGGCGTATTCTCCAGTGTTGATGCAACTAGAAGCGCATACTTGGCATACAGTGATTATCTGCGCGATCAGGTTCTAGTCAAAAAAGCATTGAAACCACTTACCTGTGCTGGTCGTCAGTCCATGTTTGTTCAGTTGATCGAACTTATGTTCAGTGGTGATGCTGCGCATATTACCCATGGCGTGCCAAGTATACGTGGTGGGGCAAGAAATTCGCCAGAACCGCCAAGAGAAGACGATGTTAAGAAATACGTCAATGTCTGTATTGACTTGGCGAATAAGTTCAGTGAATTCGTCCTGGAAGGAGAATCATTCCCGCTGAATACACAATGTGCGGGGCAAAAGGTGGTGGTATTTCCGAGCATGTCTGGGCTTCTAACACCGTTAACAATTGGGAGCTCGTCGGTTAACGATATTTATAATTATGCAGAAGGTCGTCTTGCAACGATTGAAGAGTACGTTGAGATAAGTGGTTACTTTCGTTCGGTCTGTGCGCGCGGATTAAGCCAGGCTGAGGCAACTATCGTTCAGGCTAACAAGGATCTTCGCCATCAGCAAAGAATCAGACTCGCTTCATTGGCTATAAATTCCTATGTATGTCTATTTGGGTTGTTGACGGGTGCTTCACCAACCGAGCTAAGACAGTTTGACCATGTTGATGCATTGGAAATAGAGAAATCGTTGGTCAAGCGCGAGTTTAGCGCTGTGAAGTTTCGTGCCGGTGGAGCGAAGACGCGTTACGCTATTGGTCGTGGTAAGGGGCTTCAGTTACTTAAGGAGTACTTGAAGCTTCGGGCTTGGCTCCTGAATGGGCAGGACTTTAAGTACTTGTTTTTTAGTCTGGAGCGAAAAGGAAGTTACACTGGCGGCTTTAAAAAGTTAAATCCGATTTACTCCAATGAATTCCATGAAAAGATTAAGGGGGTATTTCTTCCTGCGAATTTCAATTGCATCGCACCTTCGCGCGGAAGAAAATTAAAGAGTCTCGTTTTGCATGAGTTGAAGTTTACTCCAGAGCAGGTCGCTTCTTCGCTTAATCATAGGTTGAAAATGAACCTCGATGGTTACGCTGAGACGACGGTCGATAGATATGAAAAGGAGTTTGATCTCTATTGGCGCGCAGTTAGGCGTGCAGGGGAGCGTATCAGGGAACGGGCTGGTCCGAACGAGTCGTCTACTGTGGTGGGGCATTGTGATGAAATGGATCACCCTGTTCAACTCGAGGGAACTGTCCCAATTCAGCCGGACTGTAGAACTCAGTATGGGTGTCTATATTGCGTGCATTACGTATGTCATGCCGACGAGGAAGATGTGCACAAGCTAACTAGCCTACAATACGTGATAAATGCGATTAGAAATCTAGCTGCGGATATGAATCATGCTGACCGGCTCTTTCGAGATTTGTCAGTCAGGATTGAATTTTTGCTCGATGAAATCTCCAAACTCTCCGATACGGCTTGTGCGATGGTTAATGCCGTAAAGCGTCGGGTTTTTGACTTGGGAGAGCTCACGCCATTCTGGGAAAATCGACTTCAACGCTATGAGATGATGGGGGTGGTTTTCTGAGCGTGGGTTTTTTTGATAGTTTCAACTTGTCGTTGCTTGAAGAGGCAATTGCTGAGCCAAGCAAGCTTAATTTTTTAAACGACATCCCGCCTGATGATTTTGTGTTGTGCCGGGACGCCGTCGGCAACCCTACTGCGGTCTACGGTGCTGATGAGTGGGATCTGAATCCACTTCGTTTGAGTGCAAAAAGGCTAAGTATTTTTCGATTCAATATCTTCAAAGATAAAGTCGATTTGGAGGCGCAGCGTTATTTGATAGCGCAGTCGAAGTACATTGTTTTCTGTTTAATGTACTACGTCGACTCAGGTAGGTTGGGGCGCCTGAATGTTTCGACTGTATATAACTTGTTTGGTATTGTTCGCACTATGGCGCTGTACTGCTATGAGCAGCGCAATCGTGATTTGGTTGGGGTTTTGTCTTTCAAGCAGTTGCTTGCCACTCCAGTCTATCTTGCAGATTTTCTTAAAGTTAGCGACTTAAGCGATGCTCGGAAAAAGTTTTGTCGACAGCTAATCTGTAATCTGCAGGCTTTGGGTGAGTCCTATCTTGGGTATAGAGTTGTTTCTGTTGAAGAACTGGATGTTGAATTCGGGGAAAGTTCGCAACATCCGGTAATTCCGACTAGGATTTATCTGGGGGTTCTCAACGGGCTGAGTGATTTCGTTGAAAGAATATATCCATTTATGCCAAGGTTTGAGCGTTTTCTTGCTGAGTTCTTAGATAAGAATTACGGGCTTACTCATCATGTGCAGAAAACTTACGGTGTGCCGAGGTGTGACTGGCGGCCGACAATGGATGAGGCCATTTCTGCATACAAACTTGGAGGTTTATTTAGTGGTGAGTTGGCTTGTACTCATCGTCGAGGGCTATTGCGCGTAATTTGCATAATTCAATATGTTGTTAAGTGCGTAATTCATGCATATACCGGGATGCGGGATCAAGAGGTAATGCGGCTTCCGTATGATTGTATCGCGCAAGCCGAAGTAATGCCGTCCTTAGTGGATGGACAGGGAGTTATCCGGGACAAGGCAAGAATGATCGATTTGATTTCAACCACGACTAAATTTGCGGGATACAGAAGCGAAGCCTCTTGGCTTGCCACTTCTGAGGTGGTGAGAGTGGTGGAAATTGCCCGCCATATTTGTCGCGGTTTATCAGTTTTTTTTGAATCAGGAACGCAGGATCTGCCCTTGTTTTTAAATCCTTCGGTTTTTAACTATAAGGAGATATCTGTCCGGGTGTCCGATTTGACGAAAGATCGGAAGCCTGATTTTCTTTCCAATATTTTGATTGAGGAAGGTGATCTGAGCGAATTAATGGCGAGCAGTAATAATCATGATTATGGCGAGGATTTCGCCATCGGTCAGCCATGGAAGTTGACGAGTCACCAGTTTCGTCGTTCCCTGGCGTACTACGGAAGCAATAGCGGGTTCATTTCTCTTCCTAGCCTAAAGAGGCAGTTCAAGCACCTTACCCTGCAGATGGCTAGGTATTATTCAAATAATTTTGAAAGGCTGAAAACAATTTTTGGTTTCTACGATCCAGCAGTGGGAGATTTCGTTCTGCCATCGACGCATGTTGCGTTCGAGTTTCAACTGGCAATGCCTATCAGCGTGGCCTATGACTTGTTAACCCAGGTGTTCGAATCTCCCTCTACGCTTATTGGGGGCGCTGGTAGCTATATTAACAAGCAGCGCGAACGACTCAGTGCGGATGGTATTCTTATTGCAGAGGTAAGAGCAGATACCGAAAAGCGAGTCCGGGATGGCCAAGTATACTATACGCGTACATTTCTGGGTGGATGTACATTTGTGGGTGAATGCGACTCCTACATGCTTGGAGATTTTATTAGTTGCACATCTTGTCCGGACTCAATAATTAAGCCGGAGCTTGTTGGAAAAGCCATAGAGTTAACCGCTGAGCAGTTGGCGCAGTACGAGGTAGGGTCTGGAGAGTATCAGGTGACCAAAGCGGATCTAGATTGTCTCACTGATTTTGCAAATCGTCGCATCCATGCTGTGGAGGTAGTGTGATGATAAGCAATACGTTATCCAATGGCCTCTTGGCATGTGAAGAAGCTTTCGAACGGTTGAAGGCAGGTCAGCCCCATGTAGAATCCCACGTCGGCTTGGTCCAAAATAAGATAACTGCAGGTATCGTCAGCGTCGAAGCTGGTTTTGATCGAGGTTACTTGAAGAAAGCTAGGATCTCCCATCGGAATCTGATTGCTAGGATTGAAGCTTTTCGTAACGAGAAAATTCCTAGCAGCAATTCTCAAGCTCTGCGGATGCGGCGGGCACTTGATAGGGCAGGGCGAGCAACGAGTGAACTAGAGCAGGCGCAAGAAAGGTTGTATCAGGTATTGTTGCAAAATATACAGTTAGTAGAGCGTGTTAGGGCCTTGGAGGAAGAGTTGAGTGTTTTTAAAGTAAAAGATAAGTTGACTAAAATTTAAACTCGTAAAAATCAATCAGTCCTGCACCTAATGTTTGCTGAGAAAATAGATGCAGGTGTTGTGCTTGTTTCTGCAGTAATGTCCGTACTTCATTTTAAACTGAGGGATTGTCAATCAACTGTTAGCAGCTATTTGGTCGTCTAAGCGTGATTTGGGCAGTGATGTGTCAATCCTTGGCTGGTAATGGCTCCTGTTTCGTCAATGATTGGGAGCAACATTGACTGCCCACAGGGTTTTCGACGAAGAGTTTGAATTGAATTGGGCGCGCATGAAGCCCGCGCGCCGGAGGCACCTGCAGCCCTACAGCATCAGCCTACCAACTGGCGGTGAAAGGTGTAGAGCAAGGTAACAGCGGTGGCAATCTCCGGTCTTCTTGAGCGCTGCATCTCGATCAGATGCTGGGCTGCATCTCTGACAGCTGAGGCAGAAGACAGGACGGTTCGCAGGCGAGCTCGCTTGCGATTCTATATAGCTTCTCGACGGTGATGTTGACTTCACCACGCTCGATCCGCCCCATATAGCTGCGGTCGATACTGCAGGCCAGCGCTAGAGCATCTTGAGAAATCCGGCAGGCCTTCCTCTGCGTCCGGATGCGTTCCCCTAACGCCTTCGCCAAGTTATCCATGACCGTCTCAATTTCACTTGAGGCGGCACTATCGTGCGTTTGCGGACGCACGGGCCACGGATTATAATCCGCATTACTTCCGCGTTAACGCTTCTGGTGCCGCAATGAAATCGGCCTCGTTTACCTTCGACAGGCGTCTGTATGAGCTGCTTCAGGAGGAAGGGCGCGCACGGTTCACGACTCGTGAACTGCGTGATGCCTATGCCAAGCGCCTGGAAGGCATGACCTTCCACATCGGCGATGTGCGTCGCTACGTGTATGACCAGATTCGCCGAATGGTGCGCATGGGGTGGGTTGTACTCGATGACGAGCGACGTTCGAGGGGACAGGTCTACCGCCTGCAACCCACGCCGGCCCATCTGCAGCTGGAGCTGATCGATAACGGGTTCGAGAACAGTTTCAAAATTGCATCGGAGCCAAAGCAGGAGTCTCCAGTGCTGGACGATGCGGCAGTACCACTTGAACCTTCTTCCGATGCGGAGCAGCACTTGGAAGCGCTCCATAACGAGGTCCGGTTGGATTTCCTGTCGTTGATGGGCGAGGCGGAGCGATACAAGCTGCTCCTGGATGATATGCCGCATCTGCGTGACAAGGTCGAAGCCGAGTATCTGGAGGCTAGAGACCGTAGTTCACGCCTGCTGGGACATCTCCGCGCTATCGAGAAGACACTCAAGACGCTTGCTGCTGCACGATGACTCGATCGCTACGAGACTGGCAATTCAGCTGCATCAACCTGGCGTTGGAGCACTTTACCGTCACGCCGCACTTCTTCTGTCAGGCAACGCCGGGTGCCGGCAAGACGCGCATGGCGGCAGAGCTGGCCAGCAGACTGCTTGAACAGGGCAAGATCGATCTGGTGTTGTGCTTTGCGCCATCCTGCCAGGTTGTTGAGGGCTTTCGCTCGACCTTTGCGGCGGTGCTCGGCAGGCGTCTGGATGGCCAGATAGGCGCAGTGGGAGCAGCGTTCACCTACCAGGCCATGGAATACCGAGATGAGGGGTTCTGGCAGCTGCTTGATGACTATCGAGTACTCGTGGTCTTCGATGAAATTCACCACTGTGCCGGTCATGACCCGCTTCTCAGCAACGCCTGGGGTCAACAGATACTGCACCGAATACAAGACCGTGCTGCCTTCACCTTGGCTCTCTCCGGCACACCTTGGCGTTCGGACGACAGGGCCATTGCTCTGGCACGTTACTCGACGCCCGGGGGGAACCTGATCTGCGACTACCGTTACGGCCTGAAAGAATCCATTGCCGACGGAGTGTGCCGCTCACCTCGCATTATCCTGCTCGACAATCAGAAGGTGAAACTCACCGAGGAACTGGGCACTGATAGCACTGTGAGGATGTTTCCCAGCATTGCGAAGCTGTTGGGGGAATCACCCGTCACCTATGAAGAACTGCTGCGGCACGATGAGGTGATTGAGCAACTGCTCGACCTCGGCTGCAGCAAACTGGATGAGCTTCGCCAGATCAAACCTGATGCGGCTGGTTTGGTGGTTGCCACCGACATTGAGCACGCCCAGCAAATTGCTCAAGCCCTGGACGTCAGGGGGGAGGGTTGCCGCATCGTGACCAACAAAACCCCGGATGCGCAGCAGGTGATCAATGCGTTCAGACAGGGCGCCTGCCGGTGGATTGTGGCGGTTGGAATGATCAGCGAAGGCACGGACATCCCACGGCTGCAAGTGTGCTGCTATCTCAGCCGCATCCGCACCGAGTTGCATTACCGGCAAGTGCTGGGACGAGTGCTCCGGCGCACCGGCGAATCCGATGATCAGGCATGGTTGTTCATGCTGGCGGAACTGACCTTAAAGGGTTTTGCAGAGCGAATTGCGGATGACCTGCCGGATGACCTGGCGGTGCTAAACGCGGTACGGACACCAGCCATCACTCCAGGTGCGAGGCCTGGTTTGATTGATATTGTCGGCAATCCCAATGGGCTGGATCGCCATTCTGGAAGCAACACGGATCAGGCTATTGGAGCGGTCGCTTCGAACATGATTTCCCTTGGGGGCGTTACAGCCGAGCCAAGCTACCAGGTGAGTTTTTCCCAGCATTACCGGCAGCAGTTGCTAGCTTGCTTTTAATGCTGCGAGGCCATTGCTCATGGAAGCCGTGTCTGCGTTCGAAAGCGGACAGGATCGACTGCTTCATTGGCTAGTAAGCTAGTCCTGTCGTCTATCAGACAGAAGAAAATCTCACCGAAGTTTCTCAGCGCTGCTTTGGTGGAGCCCCCACCGCGTGCAGCGTGCTAGCGCGTCGCAACTGGGGGAAGGTGTTCAAGTAGGATTCAAATCGGTCCGCTGAAACGCTTTGGCGACTCACCATAGACTGATGTGGCTGGTCGTTGAGGGCATCCCGACGGGCTGTGTTCAGCCAAGGGCGGCACTGCCGGTCGGTAGCATTCGAATGCCGACGCTTACCACCCGACGTTCTTCCATACTGCAATGATGGACAACGTCTTCTCCAATCCGGCCGGGATGAAGGTCTGGGGTGGCAACAAAGGTGGTATCTGGCGAATGGTCTCAAAAGACGAGGTAGTCAACGCCATCGTGCAAGGAATGGAGCGGCGCGCAGAGATGGTAGTGATACCGAAAGCGAACAACCTTTTTCGTGTCAGTCATCGTGTCAGCCTTCTGTTAAAAGGTTCTAGTCTTTCACCGTCACTTCTTGTGGCGTGACCGGTATTGTGCAATTGCCTTCTTGATGGCCTCGGCGGTGTCAGGATCAACCGACGTGGGCGCCTTGGGCTTGGCACGCTGGGTGCTGGCCGGGGTCACCGGCTCTGGCGGCGCAAACCGCAGGATGAGTTTGGACATGAACGTGGTTGCGAACACCAGGATGATCAGGAACGCAAACACAAAGCCCATGCCGGCAATCATCAGATCCACGGCTTGTGACATCAGCTCATTCATGATTTCTTATAACCTTTAAGTGGAAGGGAGTTAGCAGTTAGCGGACATTTCGATGTTGCAGAAGTGCATGCACCGTACGGGTATAGGGCGCTTCGATCCCAAGGCTTTGGCAGCGACGAAGTACAGCACCGGAAATGCTGTCCAGCTCAAGCGGCCGGCCTTTTTCCTGGTCCACCAGCATGGAAGTTTTGATGGCATTGAAGCTGCTGATCAGGTCAAACATTTCATCCAGATCACGCTCAGTCAGGTTCACGCCATCGGCCTTTGAGGCCTGGACGGTTTCCGCCATCATGCCGTACACCATTTTTCCGAATTCCGGATGGTGGGTCAGAGTGCGGGTGTCCAGGTGGGTCAGCGCCGACAACGGATTCACGCCATTATTGATCACCAGCTTGCGCCACAGTTCGTAATGAATGTCGTCGGTCACACGCGTGGGTATGCCAGCTTCAGTGAGTTCTCTCTCCAGTCTCGCCAGCAGGCCGGTGCGCGGGTCGTTCCGGGCCTGTACCGGCCAGGCCCCCAAAACAATCTGAGCCACGCCTTCGGCGTAAACTTTGCCAGGCTCTGTGATATGACCACCAATGCGCACGGCCAGACCGCCCAGCACTCGCTGTTCACCAACCTCCCGGGCGATACGCTGTTCGTTATCCACCCCGTTTTGCAGGGACAACACGGGCACTGAGCCACCCTGCAGCCACTCTGACAACTCAACCATCACCGAATCCGTGGCGGTGGATTTCAGGGCAATGACAATCAGGTCGAAATCATCCGCCCGGTACGTTCTCATCAGAGCCTGGTGATCAAACGCCGGCAGATCGTGGTGAGTGACAGCCCCCTCATAATCAACGACCAGCCCGTTTGCCTGCAGGGCTTCAAGGTGCTCGCCCCGGGCAGACAGGACGATGTTATGGCCCGCTTGCGCCAGCTTTGCCGCATAGTAGCCACCGATGCCACCGGCACCAATCATCAGAACATTTAAAGCAGTCAAGCAAACCTCTGATTCATCAAGTTCATCCAATAACGCTCAGCAATGATGCCCGAGTGTATCAGGGCCGCACCCGATGCTACGTTCAATGGCCTGACCAATACCCAGCAGGCGCTCCTCCTGCCATGGCCTGCTCAAAACCTGCATACCTACCGGCAACCCGGCTTTGTCCAGCCCGACCGGCAAACTCAGCCCGCAAAGCCCCAGATAATTGCCGATTGCTGTGTTACGCAGGGCCTGCATATTGGCAGCCGTGTAGGCCTTTGGATCTTTCAGGCTATCCACAGTGGGCGGGGTGAGGGTGACGGTCGGGGTCAGGACGGCATCAACCTGCTGCAGCTGACTGGCTGCCTCGGCGGAGAGTCGTGTCATCACCTGCAGGCGTTGAATATACTCCCAAGCTGGCAGCTCTTCGGCCGTGTGCAACCTCGCCGCCACATTGGGGTCCAGCGAGGCCACAATTTCCGGCATGTCTTCTCGAATGAAGGCGGCCAGCTCGGGTGCGGCCACCCCACCCTTCAGGAATAATTCATGAATCTGTTCCACACCTGGCAGCTCAAAAGGCACCAGGTGTGCGCCCGCACGCTCAATCACCTTAAGCGCTGCCTCCACCGCTTCCGCAATACCGGGGCTGCAGTTTTCCCAAAAGAATGCAGCTGGTACGCCGAATGTCAGGTCAGCCAACTCGGAAGCGCTTGTGTGCACCACCCGCTGTTTGCTGACAACCGGATCAAGAGCGCGAAAAGCATAGTCCAGATCATCAACCCGCCGGGCCATTAATCCCGGTGTATCCAGCGTGTGGGACAGCGGAACAATCTGTTGGGTGGGCCAGCGCCCGGCTGTCAGCTTCAACCCTGCTACGCCTGTCATGCTGGCTGGCACCCGGATGGACCCGGCGGTGTCGGTCCCCAGCGCCAGCGCCGCTGTTCCGTTAACCAGCGACACCCCGGCACCCGAACTGGAACCACCCGGCACACGGTGAACCTGTTTGTCCCAGGGGTTTGCCGGCGTTCCCCAGTGGCTGTTGGTACCAAGCCCGCCAAACGCCAGTTCCACACAATGGGTTTTCCCCATCACCGGTGCCAGCTGGGCGCTTAGCGCTTTGATCACAGGCCCTGCTGCCTGCCATCTTTCCGGTAATGGCCGGGCACAGCCGGCGTGAATGGGCAGTCCCGGCACACCGAACAGGTCTTTCACCGATACCGGCAAGCCCATCAAAGGGCCGGTAAAGGCACCGGCCTTACGGGCCAGGTCACTGGCTTTTGCCAGCGCCAGTGAGTGCCTGCTCCGGGCACCATTGAATGTAGGCGTTGTCGTCACTGGCGCGATAAGCCTCGATGGCGGAGGCGACCAGCTTCTCGCTGGTGAGATTTCCAGCCTCCAACGCCTGTGCCAGTTCACTTAAAGGACTTGCCAGTAATGGGGCCGCTGTCATTTCGTGTTCCGTAACAGTTGGATTGCCTGAGCCGCTACACGGGCACACTCAACATCCTGATCTTCCGAACCTCCGGATACACCAATACCGCCAACCAGCATCTGGTCCCGAAACAGGGGCACTCCGCCGCCGACGACAGTAAAGTCCTCGGTTGAGGTAAGACCATTCAATACCCGGTCAGGGGCTGATGCCAGCAGGCCTTCCAGCTCCACCGTTTCGGTGGCCATTCCGGCAGCCGTAATCGCTTTTTTGCGGGCAAGCTCGGAGGACACCAGAAATGAGTCCGTCATTTTCAGGTAACCCAGCAAACGTCCGGACGAATCCGTGACAGCTATAGTCGCGCGAATGCCTAAATCTTCAGCCTTACCCACTGCTGCCTGGAGCATGGTCAGAACAGCTGTTTCAGTCAGTCTGGAAGTTGTTTGGAGAAATTCGTGTTGGCGTGATTCCGACATAATGCACCCATTACCTTAGTTACGACCATCAACCCTGAGCCGGCGCAAAATACGCCGGCACGGGTTGTCTGTTTGCCGATCGCGATAACCTGTCGGGTTTAAAAGGCTTTAAAGGCTTTGGTTAAATGCAGACGGAACAGGTTGCCTTCGGGGCGATTTTTGTTGGCATACTCGGTGTACACCGCGCCGCTGAGCTGGGCGCCAATCGCTTTGACCGGGAAGGTCACTTCGGCACCAATGGCGTGCTGTTCAACCTTCGGGCCTGGTGCAGGCGTCCCGCTGTCCGACTCTAACTGCCAGCCGTCATAACCGGCCAGCGCAACTTCCACGCCGTTATCCAGAACCTTGCCAAGCGCCCACTCGACAATCAAGCTGTCACCCTTGGTGATGTCCGTATCTTCCTGCTCGGTATTGATTTCATAACGGGACAATGCGGAGAACGACCAGTCACGCTGCTCGTCGAAGTACCAGGTACCTCCAAGCGTCAGCATCGTGGTGCCATAGCCTTTGCCGATAGACGCAGGATCTGCGGCATCGTAGTCACCGGTATCAAACCAATAGCCCGCAGCAAACACGGAATCCCATTGCTTACCGTGCCACCCCAAAATTAATGGACTCAGAAAAACATCACCAATTCCGGTTTCTGTTTCATCTACCCCCATGCCTTTGAAGTCAAAGTCATTACGTTGAACCATCACAATTGCCTCCATGCCATAATCCGCACCAAGGAATTTTTTATCAGTCACATAGATGAATCGGTTGGCAAAGGCTGAAACCGAGCCGCCATTATCACCGGGGACCTTGTCGCCATCACCGTCTTGAACACTATCGATATCGTAGTGCACCAGGTACCCACGGTAATAAAACCCTTCCGGCGGCACAGTTGGTCCTTTGGTACCTTCAATGCCAGCCACGTAGTGGCCATTTACGGCCAGGGCGGGAGCTGCGGATAAAGCCAGGCCGAGCGTACCGGCGGCGGCAAGCAGTTTGGTCGTTCTCATAATGTTAACCATTTTTGTATTTGTAGTGGTTTTGAGTGAGGGGCCTGCCCGCCCCGAGTGGACGTCAACGCCCGAGTTTTTCCGCCGATCGCCCGCCAATGCCGAAGTGCTGTTTGGGCATTTCGTTGATGACAACCCGCACACTTTCGATCGGCGCATCCAGCGAACGCACGATAGCCTCGCTGACTTCCTTGATCAGCGCTTCCTTTTGCTCATCGGTCCGGCCTTCCAGAATGTTGATCTGCGCAATCGGCATAGAGCCTCCTTATTCGAAGCGGGCCGAGACGGTACCCAGGCCCTGGTAACGAACGGTGATGTTGTCGCCGGCTTCCACGGCAATGGCCGCGGTGATGCCGCCGGTCATGATGAAGGTGCCTGCGGGAATGTGTTCACCCCGCTCGGCCAGCAGGTTGGCCAGCATGGCAACGCTGGAAGCCGGATGGCCCAGCACGGCGGCGCCGGCGCCAACGTCCACTATTTCACCGTTTTTCTCGACCACCACGCCCAGGGTTTTCAGATCCACATCCGAGACATCGGCCATCTGGCCACCGGTGATAAAGCGGGTGGAACTGGCGTTGTCCGCGACGACACTCACCAAATCAAACTTGAAATTCTCATAGCGTGAGTCGATCACTTCCACGGCGGGGATGACGAAGTCGGTGGCCGCCAGCACATCACCGATATGGCAGCCCGGGCCTTGCAGTGGCGCCTTGGTGACGAACGCCACTTCCGCCTCGATCTTCGGGTGAATCAGTTCTTTGGTGTTGACCACACCGCCGTCCGGCACGCTGAAATAGTCCGCCAGGAAGCCGTAGATGGGAGTATCCACGCCCATCTGGGCCATCTTGGCCCAGGAGGTCAGGCCCATTTTCATGCCCACCACCTTGTTGCCCCGGGCTTCCTTGCGGCGGCGGATTTCCCACTGCACGTCGTAGGCGTCCTCGAAGGTCATGTCCGGATAGTCGTTGGTGACCTTGGTGATGTCGTGGGCTTGAAGCTCGGCATTTTCCACGTGCTCCGCCAGCGCCAGCATCTGTTCGTTGCTCAATGTCTTGCTCATGCCTTTTGCTCCTCTTGCGCTTTCAGCAGGTCCAGCGCTACGTCCACAATCATGTCTTCCTGGCCACCCACCATGCGGCGCTTGCCCAGCTCAACGAGAATATCCACGGTCTTCAGGCCGTACTTCTTCGCCGCCACTTCCGAATGGCGCAGGAAGCTGGAGTACACACCGGCATAGCCCAGCGCGAGGGTTTCGCGGTCCACCCGGACCGGGCGGTCCTGCAACGGACGCACGATGTCATCAGCGGCATCCATCAGGGCGTACACGTCAGTGCCGTGATCCCAGCCCATTTTGTCGAAGGCGGCAATACACACTTCCAGCGGTGCGTTACCGGCGCCTGCGCCCATGCCGGAGAGGCTGGCATCAACGCGGTCACAGCCTTCTTCCACTGCGACGATGGAGTTGGCCACCCCCAGCGCCAGATTGTGGTGGGCGTGGATGCCCGTTTTGGTTTCCGGCTTGAGAACGTCTTTCAGGGCGCGGAAGCGGTCCCGGATGTCGTTCATGTTCATAGCACCACCAGAATCGACCACATACAGGCAGGTGGCGCCGTAGTCTTCCATCATCTTCGCCTGTTCAGCCAGGCCCTGCGGGGTCTGCATATGGCTCATCATCAGGAAGCCCACGGTGTCCATGCCCAGCTTGCGAGCGTGCTCGATGTGCTGTTTGGAGACATCGGCTTCGGTGCAGTGGGTAGCCACACGTACGATGCGGGCACCGGCTTTGTAGGCGTTGTCCAGGTCGTGGACGGTACCGATACCGGGCAGCAGCAGGGTGGCAATCTGGGCATGTTCGACTACTTCGGCCACCGCTTCGATCCACTCCAGGTCGGTGTGGGCGCCGAAGCCGTAGTTGAAGCTGGAGCCTTGCAGGCCGTCGCCGTGGGCGACTTCAATGCTGTCGACTTTCGCCTTGTCCAGGGCCCGTGCGATGTCCTGCACGTTCTTGATGGAGTACTGGTGACGAATGGCGTGGCTGCCGTCTCGCAGGGTCACGTCGGAGATGTAGAGTTTTTTACCGGGGTTAAAGGTCATGGTTCGGTCCTCCTCAGTTGACCAGCGATTCGGCGATGCGCTCGGCGGTACCGAGGGCGGCGGAGGTCATGATGTCCAGGTTGCCGGCGTACGCGGGCAGGTAATGGGCCGCACCTTCCACTTCCAGGAAGATGGAGGTTTTCAAGCCACTGAAGCGGCCGAGACCCGGGACGTTCATGGGCTGGTCTTCAGGAATGACGTCGAACTGGACTTTCTGCTTGAGGCGGTAGCCCGGTACGTAGGACGACACGGCTTGCACCATTTCTTCTACGGAGGCTTCGACTTCCGCCTGATCAGCAGCGTCAGACAGCACGTACACGGTGTCGCGCATCAGCAGGGGTGGCTCGGCCGGGTTCAGGATGATGATGGCCTTGCCCTTGCGGGCACCGCCGACCACTTCGATGGCTTTGGAGGTGGTTTCGGTGAACTCGTCGATGTTGGCGCGGGTGCCGGGGCCAGCGGACTTCGACGAGATGGAGGCTACGATTTCGGCGTAGTGCACTTTCGCCACGCGGGAAACGGCTGCGACCATGGGAATCGTCGCCTGGCCACCGCAGGTGACCATGTTGACGTTGCCTTCGTGCAAGTTCTGCTCGAGGTTCACCACCGGTACGCAATAAGGGCCGATGGCTGCGGGCGTCAGGTCGACAATCTTGATGTTCTCTTTGTGGCCCCGCAGGAACACTTCGTTGTGGCGGTGGGCACCGGCGGAGGTAGCATCAAACACGATGTCGATGTCGGCAAATTCCGGCATCTTCACCAGGCCGTCCACGCCTTCGTGGGTGGTGGCCACGCCCATGCGCTGGGCACGGGCCAGGCCGTCGGATTCCTGGTCGATACCGACCATGGCGCCCATTTCGATGTTCTTGCCGTTACGCAGGATCTTGATCATCAGGTCGGTGCCGATGTTGCCCGAGCCGATGATCGCTGCTTTGATTTTCTTGCTCATAATCTTGTCCTCGTTTGGTCCGGATCAGACAAAGCGCACAGAGGCGCTGCCAATCCCGCCAATGTCCACACGCATGGTGTCACCGGCTTTCACCGGCTCCAGCGGTACCAGGGAGCCCGACAGGATGACTTCACCTGCCTTCAGGGAAATACCAAACTCGCCCAGGGTGTTGGCCAGCCAAGCCACGCAGTTCACTGGAGAGCTCAACGCGGCTGCGCCGGCGCCGGTGCTGATGATGGAACCGTTCTTCTCCACCACCATGCCGCAAGTCACCAGGTCAACATCCCGAGGGGAGACCGCGTTGTCACCCAGCACAAACAAACCGCAGGAAGCGTTGTCGGCAATGGTGTCCTGAATGGCGATCTTCCAGTCCTGGATGCGGGAATCGACAATCTCGAAACAGGGCATCACGCATTCGGTGGCCGCCAGCACGTCGGCATTGGTCACGCCGGGGCCGGCCAGATCTTTCTTCAGGATGAAGGCAATCTCTCCCTCAGCCCTTGGCGCAATCAGCCGGTCGCTGATGGGCACGGCTTCTCCACTGTTAAACACCATGTCGTCGGTCAGGTAACCGAAATCGGGCTGGTGTACATTCAGCATGTTCATCACCGCCTTGCTGGTGACGCCGATCTTTTTGCCAATTACCCGGGCACCGGCTTGCTGCCGGCGCTCAAGCATGCGCAGGGAGATGTGGTAGGCATCCTCGATGCTGATGTCTTCGCCACGGCTGGTCAGCGGGGAGACTGCTTCCCGCTTGACCATGGCTTCGTAGAGTTCGTCGCCGAACTGCTGGATTTTTTGCTTATCCATTATTTGTCTCCGGCAGCGGCTTGATCCGCTTCGTTCAGGAAATCGTCAACCAGACGGGCAAACCGGGAGGCGTGTTCAATCTGTGTCCAGTGACCGCAGCGGCCGAACACATGCAACTGGGCACGATCAATCAGCTCAGCCAACTTGAGTGATGCCTCCAGTGGAATCACTTCGTCTTCACGTCCGTGAATGATCAGCGTCTCGTGGGGCAGCGCGCGGATCGCCTCTTCAGGGCTGGCCAGGTTGTCCACCCAACGCTGGCGCGGGGCCGGAAACATGGCGGCAAAGGATTCCTGAAAGCCGGGGCGAACGCTTGCCTGGTAACGCATCTCTGCCAGTTCATCGGTCAGCAGGCCTTTGTTGAAGGCAAATACATCCATCAACCGGCGCATGGTTTCCAGCGAGGGCTGGTAACCCCAGACTTCATCCAGGCCTTTGGTGATCGGAAAGCTGACCCCGGCAGAGCCCATCAGCACCAGACGGCGAACGCGCTCTGGATGCTCGATGGCCAACGACAATGACAGACCACCCCCGAAGGAGTTGCCCACCAGATCGACCTGATCAAGCCCCAGCTCGTCCAAAACACCGATGGCGTGTTTTACCCAACGCTCACGGTTATAGATCTTGTCTTCCGGGCGCTCGCTGTAACCAAAGCCGAGCATGTCCGGCGCAACCACACGGCGGTGTTTGGCCAGCTCGGGAATCACCAGGCGCCAGTTGGCCCAGGCGGTTACCCCGGGGCCGGAACCGTGAATCATCATCAATGGGAAGCCACCTTCGCCGTGATCGTGCACATTGGTCCGGTAGCCGGCCGCGGTGATCTCACGCCCGATTTCAGGGCTGTCTACAGGTACGTTCATGGCTACCTCACAGTTTGATACAGATGTTTTTGGTTTCAGTGTAGAACTCCAGACCATGCACGCCGCCCTCACGACCAATCCCTGATTGTTTGGCGCCGCCGAAGGATGTGCGCAGATCACGCAGGAACCAGGAGTTCACCCACGCCAGACCAACTTCCATCTGTTCCGCCACGCGGAGAGCCCGGGCAGAATTTTCTGTCCAGATGGCGCAGGCAAGACCGTAGCTGGTGTCATTGGCCAACTCGATGGCTTCTTCTTCGGTATCGAACGGACGGATGTGACAGCACGGACCAAAAATTTCCTCGCGGATAACACGGGCGTCTTCAGGCAGGCCGGTCCAGATGGTCGGTTCAATCCAGGCGCCATCGTTCAGCTCTGCGCCCATATCGGGAATGCCTCCACCAATCTCGACGGTTGCACCCTCTTCGCGAGCCAAGTCGTAATAGCTTTTAACTTTGTCACGATGCTCCAAGCTGACCAGCGGCCCGAAATTCGCATCGGGATCTTCTGGTCGGCCCAGTTTCAGCTTGGCCACCTCTTCTTTCATACGGGCGAGAAACTGGTCAAATATCGAACGCTCCACATAGACCCGCTCGGTGCCCAAACAAACCTGACCACAGTTGACAAACGCGGAGCGCATCGTGCCCTCCACGGCTTTTTCGAGATCGCAGTCGGCGAACACAAGGCCAGGGTTTTTTCCGCCGCACTCCATGGAAACATTACGAAGGCCCACTGCGGCGGCTTTCATAATGATCTCACCGGTACGGGTTTCACCGGTGAAGGTGATCGCATCCACCAATGGATGAGACGTCAGGAAAGCACCCGCAGAGTCAGGGCCAAAACCGTGCACCACATTAAACACACCTGGTGGCACACCACACTCGTTCATGACCTCACCCAGCAAAGTGGCCGTAGCAGGTGTTTCTTCCGACGGTTTAACAACAACCGTGTTACCACAGGCCAGCGCAGGGCCCACCTTGAAGGTCATCAACAACAGGGGAAGGTTCCATGGAGACACCACGGCAATAACGCCTTTTGGCGTCCGATGGCCTACGTTTACAGCGCCCGTGCCATCCGGGGTATCCATTCGGAAGCCTTCAGTCGGATGATTCATACTGTCAGCAAATTCTTTAAAGTTGGCTGCGCCACGGGGGATGTCGATATGGCTGGCCATTGAGCGCGGTTTGCCCGTGTCCAGACACTCTGCGGCCAGGAATTCGTCGAAACGCTCATTAATGCGGTCTGCGATCTTGTTCAACATGGCGGCACGCTGGTTTTGGGTCAGCTTGCTCCAGGGGCCCTTAAGCGCGGCTTTAGCGGCACGAACGGCAGCATCGACTTCCGCCTCACCGGCCTCGTGAACCTGGCCGATCAGGCTATTGTCCACGGGCGAGCGATTTTCGAATGTTTTGCCGCTGGCCGAAGCCACGTATTCGCCGTTGATAAAGTGCTTGAATTCTTTCATGACTGCATAGTCCTGTTAAATTGAATCACGTTCGGCCTGTTCCTAATCAGGTCAACACGGTCAGGAAGCGTTCGTTCAGTACGCGATCGTGGTAGAAAATTGCCTTACCGAGGTCTTCCGCCTTCCAGGTAATGGGTTTATGGTCCGGATAGTGATAGTCACCGCCACAGAACACTTCGTTACGGTTGCCCGACGGGTCAAAGAAGTAGATGGTCTGCCCGTGGGTCAGGCCGTGACGGGTCGGGCCGATATCGATGGAGGTATCGGTCATGGAGATCAGATCCGCCGCCCGCAGTACGGCTTCCCAGGTATCCAGGAAGAAGGAGGCGTGATGAAACTTGCCTTTCTCTTCGTGGTGGATGAAGGCCACGTCGTGCTCCTTCATGGACACGGTCAGGAACTGCGCTACGCGAGTGCCTTCGGGGTCCAGAACCTGTTCCGCCAAGTAAAAGCCCAACACGTTGACGAAGATGTCATACACGGCGGCCAATTCCGGGCCGTAAAACAGGCAATGGTCGAAGCGCACGGCCTTCATCCCTTGCAGACCGCGAGGCCAGGCTTCAGGGTTGACGCTGGAAACGCCCCACTTGCCGGTGTACTTCTTGTCGGCATAGAGCTCGAAGGCATGGCCGGAGGGCACGGTGAACCGCACACGGCGACCGCAGTCTTTCAGCTCTTCCGCCGGTACCTGTTCTATCTCAACGCCGTAAGCCACCAGGTCTTTTTCCAGCTGAACCAGGGTGTCTTCATCCAGTACCTTGAAGCCCATAAAATCGCAGCCAGGCTCATCTGCTTCACGCAGCACCAGGGAGAACTTGTCCACCTCGGTCCAGGCTTTCAGGTACACCCGGCCCTGGTCGTCACGATCGGTTTCGATCATGCCCAGCAGCTCGGTATAGTGTTTGACGGCTTCGCCCATATCGAGAACCCGGATCTGCACGTGGCCGGGACGCATTACACCTTTTTTCATGACAATCACCTCAACGGTTTTGTTGTTGTTTGTTTCGCAAGTGCCGCCTCCGGCAGAGGCACACACTCGATGGTCAAGTCGGTCAGCGGGTAGATCCGGCAAGCCAGGACTTCCCCTTTTTCAACGGCTTCGGGCGGGGCATGCACCTTGCTCATCTTGCCGCACTCGAAATCCCCCTCCAGAACCCGGATTTTGCAAAAGCCGCAGCCACCGCCACGGCACCCGACCGGCACACACTTCTTGCCTGCCTGCTCCATCGCTTTGAGGACGCTCTGGCCCTCCTGGCAAAGGAAGTGATCGCCGGTGGTCCGGTTGCTTACCTGGAATCCGGCCATGGCCCACCTCCCGGTCAGACCTTCTTGAACAGGGCTGAACGCTGGGCGTCTTCCGCACCGTCGGCCGCTGTCAGGAATTTCTCCATGAAAATGTCCCGCTCGAACAACCGGCCCTGCATCAGGGCGGTGATCGCTGCATCGATCATCGGAGGTGGGCCACACAGGTAAGCCTTGTTACCGGAAAACCGGCCGCCAAAGTGTTCCTTGGCGGCGTCGTGCACATAACCCCGGAAGCCCTGCCAGTCGGCATCGTCCTCGGCCTGGCTCAGGGCCGGCACGTAGGTAAAGTTGTCGTGGTCACGATCCAGTGCTTCAAACAGTTCGCGGTTGTAGAGCTCTGCGAGGTTGCGGGCGCCCTGGAACAACACGATCTTGCGTTCGTCGTTCTGCTCCAGCAGGTCGAGAATCATCGATTGCGGGCTGGAAAGCCCTGAACCACCCGCGATGAAGATCAGATCACCAGGCTGGGAACTGCGCACAAAGAACTGCCCATAGGGGCCGGACAGGTTCAGTTCATCGCCGGCTTTCAGCTGCTCGTGGATGTAGGTGGTTGCAGCGCCCCCTTCAACCATGCGAATGTGCAGTTCCACTTCATCGGGCTTGCTTGGCGGGTTAGCGAGTGAGAACGCGCGGGCACCCTCAACTCCGGGCACTTCGATGTTGATGTACTGGCCAGCCTGGAAGGTCATCGGGCGGTCCAGTTTCAGGTGCAGACCCTTGATGGTGGGCGACAGGTCAACAATATCCGTTACTGTCGCTACGTAATCCTCCACCGGGTAGCCCTCGAAGTCCGGGTCGACATCGATATCGGCTTCGATGGTCACGTCGCTTTCCACTGTGGCGCAGCAGGCCAGCACCTTGCCTTCGCCTCGCTCCACGTCCATCAGGGCAAACGGTGAGGCGTCGCCAATCTCGACGTCGCCCTCAAGCACCTGCACCTTGCAGGTAGCACAGGTGCCGTGACCGCATGCAAACGGCAACCAGACGCCCTGGCGGAGCGCCGCCGCGAGGATGGTCTGGCCTTCCTCCACTTCGATCTGCTCGCCAATGGGCTCGATAGTTACGGTATGGCTCATAGCACTACCCTCAGTATCCGGCGCCAGCCATGCCCTTGAGGTCAGGTGTTGTGACCGTCAGCATGCTTTTGTGATCAATGCCGTTATCTATCAGGCTGGCATCCGCATCCGGGGTAAACGGCTCATCGTTCAACAGCCATTCGGCACTCAGGAAATCCGCCTTGCTAGAATCCGGGTGCGCCGCAGTTGCCGGCTTGAGGATTTCTTCAATCAGGGCACGGAAGGTCATGTCCGGCTGAACCGACAACGCTAACGGCGCGCAGAACATCAGGTGATCAGGCCAGTAGACATACAACAGCTGCATGCCGTTAAAGTTCTCGACCTTGTCTTTGGGCTCGAATTTGTAGTCGTATAAAGCGTTTACACTCATGATGGTCACCTTGTTGTTTTTGTGGGTGGTTCGCCCGGCGCCAGTGGCTACCGGGCGGCTCCCGGGTCAGTATCAGGCGGCGTCCTGGTTCTCATCAGCAGGCTTTTCGCCCTTGATGGCCATCCAGCGCTTGTGGTCTGGCGAACCGAGGTACTCGAAATTGTCCTCGCCGATGTTGATGTGGTAGTACTTCTGCACCACGGTCTCGATATCTTCGCCTTCGCAGTTACCCTGATAGATCTGATGCACCGGCAGCCAGGCCTGCACGTATTTTTCCGGCTCGTGCTTGAAGATGTCGCAGCATCCTTCGGAGCAGAAATGGTAACGCTCGCCTTCATGAACCAACTGACGATGGCTCAACTTGGTGGGCGCGCCCATTTCGGTGAACAGGTTCGGTACCTGGCACACCTGGCACAGTTGCGGCAGGGTGTTATTGTAGAAGCGACGGCCAGCGGCGGCCTCTTTCGCCAGGAACTCGTAGCGCGGACGGTAGTACTTGTCGAAAGTGTCCGGGTACTTTTCAGACATCCAGTCCATTTCTTCCTTCTTTGGAACCCAGGTATGGAAGTTGGTGGCATGGCTATACTGGTAGAAAGTGGTCCACAGCTGGTGGCTCAGGTGATGCTTGGCATCGTTGGCCACCTCCTGGTACTTGGGTGGACGGATGCCGTAACGCGCCAGATCCTTGAACAGGGCTCCACCGTTCTGCTCGTAATACACTTCCCAGGCCTCGGCCCAGCTCATCACCTTGTTCGGCAACATGTAGTCCATCATCAGGCTGACCAGGCTGAGCAGGCGGAATCCGCGCCAGAACCACTTATCGATCCAGCGCTGAACAATGGGCACGTTGTCTTCGTGCTGCTCCAGGATGAACTTGATCACCTCAAGGCCCAAGGTCATGTGGCGTGCTTCGTCTGACTGGGCAGAGAAGCCGAAGGTCACGGTGGCCATGTCGCCGTTGTATGCGGCGCCCGACATAAACGGAACGAACACGAGGTTAGTCAGCACATACTCGAACGAGAACGAAATGGCGGTCAGGAATTCGAACGGACCAGCGGTGCGGGCATCGTCAAAGAACGACTTGGGCACCGACAGGAACCACACCCGGTCGTGCATGTGCGCAGCATCATGCAGGCCGTTAAAGTGCTTGTTGTAATGACTCATGGCGTGTTGCTGGGTCTGCGAATGACGCAACTCGTCAATCGACTGCATCTGACAAGCCACCCGCGCACCAGCACCACTGAACTGACGACCTGCCTTGGCATACCCCTGGTAGGCCCCATGTTCCAACGGAGATATGCCACCTATGAACAGCTTCAGGGCGTTGACGTAGCGAGCGTCTGAAATGTTCTGGTGGCCATTATTCTGGGCAAACGCATCAAAAATGGCGTACAGCTTCTTCTCTTTTTCCGCCTGATACTTCCAGTAAGAATCCATGGTCAGACGGAATGGGTCTTCCCACTGAGACCAATCGGTAATCTTGATACCTTCAAAGTCCTCGTGCGGAAAAATGTCTTCTTTTTTCTGGTAGGTAGGCTCCCAACTCATGTCGCGGGTCAGATACTGGTATTTGTCTTTGAGATTCAATTTCTTGTTTTGAACAGCCATGATGATTCTCCCAATTAATTCCACTCAAGAATAAAATGGTCATCGTCCTCATCGACATTGCCGCCGATGCTGATGACGTTTACGAGCATTTCCTGAACATCCCAATCGCGAGCCAGCTTTTCTTCCATCGTTTCCCGGTTTATCACCAGGCGCTTCTCAGCCTGGATCCGGATCAACGCAGGCTGGTGCTGTATTTCCGCATGAGGGTTATCCTCCATAACCGCTTCGGCGAGATAGCGAGAGTCGTCGTTGTCCTGAAATACAATGAATACCAACTGGCTCATGCTGAGACTCCCCTACTCTGCAGTCCGAATTTCTTCAGGCGGGTAGAAAGCTCCGCCCGGGCTTCATCCAGAGCGTCAATACCCACCGAGGCTTCTGCCAGTGGTTGGAGAGCGCTATAAACCTGCGGCTCCCACTGATCGATCCACGTCTGGAGCAGTTCGCAATTGGCTTCGCTCTCACCGGCGACGGCTTTGATCATGGCGTTGGTCCAGCGAAGGGATTCTTTGTACCAGTCGCGCATGAACTCGGTGAGCATGGAAACGTCTTCCGCACCCTGAGTCGCAAGCCAGGCATCCATTTTGTCGTACACCAAGGTGTACATCAGTCCATCCAACAGAACGTTCTGAACCAGGGTCAGTTCGAACCAGTCATCAACGACCAGGGTGTCCTCCACGAGTTTGCGCATGGGCTGCCACAGCTCGTCATCCATCCAGTAGCCTTTGGACTCGTCCAGTGCCTTACCGGTACTACCGTCAATCAACAGAGCAATGCGAGACAGGTACTGACCAATGCCCAGACGATCCATCGCGGCGTAGATGTGCATCTGGGAAACGGTGGTGGCTACAGCGTCACCCGAGATCTTGCTGTTGTTCATGTTGGCGCCCAGTTCAACATGACGAAGAGGCACCAGCAGGCGCAGCAGCTGCTTCTGAGTCTCTTCCGGCAGGCGCGTCAACAAGTTGCGCTTGTCGCAAAAACCAAAGCTGGTCTCGGCGGACTCCTGCATTTTGGCCCGGTTGCCTACGTAGACGCCGTAGTAGTACTGGCGGGGATCAGACACCGCGTACCAGTCGTCCATGCGGATGGCGGTACGGCGATCATCATTGAGCTCGTATCGGGAATCCCATTGGGGGCGATAGTGGAAGTTGGTTTTCGCCTCCAGGTCGTAGCTCGCTTCCTGATAGCGAGTCGCCGGCTTGTCACCAAATCGGCGCGCAATGTGGCTGTAGGTGTGACGAATGGGCTCCACCGAGGTGGTTTTGATTTCGATACTCATATCAACCTTTCCGTTTTGTTTTTGTGGATCAGATTGTGGGTGTTGCTTGCTTGACTCAGTAACGCTGGCCCCGCTCACCGAACCGCCACTTGACCATGTCCTCGTCAATTTCGCGGATCATCTCTGCGTCCATGTGAACGACCTTGTTGTGCTCGCAGAAAATCTTGAATGCATCGCGGGGAAGCACGAGCTCCACGAACAGCTCCGGGTAACCGATCGCAAAGTCGAACTCGACAAAGCGGTCGTCCGGTTCACTGCGCACCCGGATGTAACGGGTCAGCTCGTCAAACGATTTGTGTTGAATCTCGGTAGTCATGGTTAGCCCCGTTGTATTTGTATTTGGCTGTAGGGAGGGTAAGCAACGGCTGTGCCAGCAACGGGAAAACCGGACTGAACTTCATTTAGCCGGCTGTTTTAGAAGGGATTATCTTTAGACCAGGCGTTCTAATCCGGCCTATCAGGTCACTTTTTGTTCGCAAAAATACCTATGCAAATTTGATCAAATGATGAAACGGAACCCGGATCTGACTATTTGGTCACACGTATCCTGGCCCGCAGGATTTGGTTGAACTCCTGACCCTTGGATTGATTTTTGGCGTCGATCATGGGCTAGATAGCGGGTTCAAAATAAAGGCGGCGAACGCCTTCCCCGACTGACAACAACAATGGGGGACTGTCATGGCTGAAACCTACAAGCCAAATCTCCAATACACAGATTTCAAGGATCTGACGGATCAGATTCAGTTTCACAGCAACGAAGGGAAGATCTGGTTCGGTGAGCAGCGGGTTCTGTTGATGAGCCTTGCGTCTCTGGCGGCCTTTCGTCGCGAGATCGTCAACAGCATGGGCGTGGAAAGAGCCAAAGGCTTCTTCCTGCGTCTGGGTTACACCTCTGGCGTTAAAGACGCTGAGCTGGCACGGAAACTCCGGCCAGACTCCGACGACATAGATACTTTCCTGGCCGGCCCTCAGCTGCATGCACTCAGGGGCATGGTCAAAGTTATACCTCACGAGTTGGACCTGGACCGGGAAACCGGTGCCCTGCACGGTATTCTGGAATGGGAAAATTCCTGGGAGGTGGAAATCTGCAAAACCGAGCTGGGACAGATGGATGAACCGGCCTGCTGGGTTTTACTGGGCTATGCCTGCGCTTACAGCTCCTCCTTCATGGGACGGGAGATCATTTTCCAGGAAATCAGTTGTCGTGGCTGCGGTGATGAAAAGTGCATTATCGAAGGCCGGCCGGCGGAGGAGTGGGAAAACGCCGAGGCCTTCTCCCGCTATTTCAAAGACGACCCACTCATCGAAGAGCTCTACGATCTGCAGGAACAGCTGACATCATTGCGTAGCAGCCTGCACAAGCAACAGGGCCAGTATTACGGCATCGGACAGTCCCCGTCGTACAACCGGGTTTGCCGAATGATCGACAAGGCCGCCCAGGGCAAAGTTTCCGTACTCCTGTTGGGGGAAACCGGTGTCGGCAAGGAAGTGATCGCCCGCAGCGTTCATCAGCGCAGCGAGCGCTCGGAGGACCCGTTCGTGGCCGTGAACTGTGCGGCCATTCCGCCGGATTTGATCGAAGCAGAGCTGTTCGGCGTTGAAAAAGGCGCCTACACCGGTGCCAACCAGTCCCGGGAGGGCCGTTTCGAGCGAGCCAATGGCGGCACTATTTTTCTGGACGAGGTTGTTGAGTTAACCCCTCGCGCCCAGGCCACGCTGTTACGGGTCTTGCAGGAAGGTGAACTGGAGCGGGTCGGCGACAATAAAACCCGCAAGGTGAATGTGCGGGTCATAGCCGCCACCAACGAAAGCCTCGAACAAGCCGTGGAAGAAGGGCGTTTCCGGGCAGACCTGTTCTACCGGTTAAACGTCTTCCCGGTGAAGATTCCCCCACTCAGAGACCGGCTGGAAGACCTGCCATTGCTGGTCGAACACTTTCTGGAGAAGTTCCACGCCCAGTACAACAAAAGAACCCTCGGCTTGTCGGACAAGGCCCAAGAACTCTGCCTGGCGTATCACTGGCCAGGCAACATTCGCGAGCTGGAAAACGTTATTGAGCGGGGCGTAATCCTGACCGACAACAACGAAACCATCAGTCAGGAAGCCCTGTTCGTCACCCCACCCGAGGTGAGCCAGGCCGGCATCGTGCGCGTGGATGCAGAGGGAAACATAACAGCCGGCGACAGCAGCACGGAGAAAGCGGACTGGCCTGAACAGGTTTTCGCCCAACAGATCAGCCTCGACCAGGTCGAAGGCATTTTGATGCAAAAAGCCATGGAGGAGGCCAATCAGAATGTCTCCAAGGCCGCCCGTCTACTCGGGCTGACTCGCCCTGCTCTGGCGTATCGCCTGAAAAAAGCCGGGATTCTGGACGGCTGAGCCCCGTCATTCACGCACAGCAACAGGGAGGTTGCTATCGATCTTATGAAATAAAGAATGCCCGGCCCAAATTTCACCATTTGATCAAACAGTCTTTTGTATCCCCACGCCCAAAACCCTCACCCACACCTCCTTAAAATACATTTCCCAGTTAATTCATAAATTTAAAAAGAACCAGAATTAACCGGCACACATCCTGCTTTCATTACAGCCGTCGCTAACACAAACAACAAAGACGGTGACCCGACATGAACACTTCTCCAGCCTGCGTTCCGCGCATCGCTTACAGCTTCGTGACACCAGACACCCGTTATCCCGATAGCCAGTTTGTTATGGGCCAATGATCTGCAAATCGTTGTGGCTCTCCTTTGGGCCCGCGTTTGCGGGCCCCTTTTTCAGTTTCAATACGGGTTTCAACAAGGGGTGGCACCATGTCTGGTTACGAATCTATCCAGATGGAAAAACAGACCAAACAGCAGCTGCTGGTCCTGACTGACAGCCAGGGTCGGATCACTTACGCCAGTAAAGGCTTCTGTCAGTTGGTGGGATACAGCGAAGCTCAGCTCAAAGAGCACTCGTTCGAAAACCTCCGGCATCCGGACATGCCCAAGGGGCCGTTGAACGATTTATGGAAAACGCTCGGGCGGCATGAGTCCTGGATGGGCATGATCCGCAACAAAACCGCCGATGGAAAAGATATGTGGCTCGACGCCTTTGTCACGCCCATCTCCGATACCAGCGGCTCGATAATCGAATATCAGGCCATCTACCAGCTGCCCTCGCCGCTTACTATTCAGCGCACCCAAGATGTCTATCGGGCCCGGGGCCGTGGCAAAACGCCCCGCCAGCTGAAGATACCGTTACTGCCTCCGGCGCTACTGCAAACCCTGATTGCAGCCCTGGCATTTGTGCCCGCGCTGATCGCCAGTTATCTGTTCAGCCCTTTGATAACAACACTCACCTTTCTGGCCGGAAGCGGAGCCATGCTCGCTGCACTATGGGTGCTGAACCGCCCTTTGGAACGTCTGGCCGCACAGGCCAGGGAATTGGTTCACCACCCGATCAAGCAACTGGTTTACACCGGACACCCGGGCCTGATCGGGCAAATCGAGCTGGCTCTGCGCCTGGCGAGGGTCCGACTGGATGTAATGATCACCCGCGTGTCTGACAGCGGCCAGCAAATCGAAGGCTTTGTCATGCGAGCCAACACCCTGCTGCAAAGCGGCACCCAGGCCTCTGTCGAGCAGCAGGCAGCCCTGTCTACCGTTGCAACCTCGGTGGAAGAGTTCAGCGCGACCCTTCAGGAGGTCTCCAGCAACACACAGCAGGCAGCCACGCTCAGCAACAGCAACCGGCAGGCGGGCGATGACGCAACCACCCACGCCAATGCGGCCCAGAAAAGCATTCAGGAGCTGGCGCAGGAGCTGGATCACTCCATGGAAGTGGTGCGCAAACTGGATGACAGCAGCCAGTCCATCGGGCGCATTCTGGATGTGATTGTCGCCATTGCCGAGCAAACCAACCTGCTGGCACTCAACGCGGCCATCGAAGCCGCCCGCGCCGGAGAGAGCGGACGTGGCTTTGCCGTGGTGGCAGACGAGGTAAGGTCGCTGGCCAGGCGCACCCAGCAATCCACGGACGAAATCCAGGACATGATCACCACCTTGCAAGAAGGCTCCCGGGCTGTGGTGGCGTCCATCGAAACCGGAAAACAGCAGTCCAACCAAAGCGTGGAGCAAATGCAGGCCAGCGTGGAGGCCTTGCAAACGGTTGTCTCCGGGCTGAACGACAACGACGGACTGAACCAGCAAATTGCCGCCGCCACCGAGCAGCAAAGCCAGACAGTGCAACAAATCAGCGAGGAAGTGGCGGATATCCACCGGCTGGCCAGCGACACCGCCCAAACGCTGACCGAAACCGTACAGGCTGGCAAGTCCGTGGGGTATCACGTGCTTCGCCAGAAATATCTGGTTCAACACCTGGCGCCTGACACCCGGGCTGCCGGTTAAACCGTTACCAACTCAAGGATGCAAGCGATGACAGCAAACAACCAGGAACACTTTGATCCGTTAACCGTGGTGGTCTCCCGGCGCGTGAAAAAGGGCCAGGAAAGCGAATTTGAAAGGCTGAGCAGCCAGATGACAAAGCGCGCCGCCAGCTTTCCCGGCTACCTGGGCGCCACCATGTTTCGCCCTTCATCCCCGGAAGACCCGGAATACCGCATTGTCTTCAAGTTCCAGGACCGTGACAGCCTCAGAAAATGGGAAGAATCGGAGGAACGAACCGAGCTACTCGAGCAAATCGAGGCACTGCTGGTGCAGCCGAGCGAGCGGGAAACCACGTCCGGCATCGTCACCTGGTTTACCCTGCCCGGCCAGAACCCGGTTCAGCCTCCGCCCAAGTGGAAAATGACCGTTGTCAGCTGGCTGGCTTTGTACCCGGCGGTCACCGTGGTGCTCGCCCTGTTTGGCGACTTGCTGGCGCAAATCCCGCTGCTGATCCGCACCATGCTGGTGACCATGGTGGTGATGGGGCTGATGAGTTATGTGCTGATGCCACGCATGACCAGGTGGTTCTCATTCTGGCTGTTTCCGAGGAAGAACGACAATGTGCGTTAAACGCAGAGAGACCAGAGACTGATGAAAACCTTGCCTTTCAACAGATCTCAATGGATTGCAGCGGCACTCATTCCAGCTCTGGCTCTGGCATTAATGGCCTCGCCCTTGGCCAGCTGGTTTGACCAACAGCAACGACTTTCCGCGCTTCTGATCATGACCGGGCTGGTGCTGTTTGCCACCAGCGCCTTGCCAGAGTTTGTTTCGGCCCTGTTGGTGCTCGCCCTGGCAATGCTGCTGTCGCTGGCACCCGCCGAAGTCGTCTTCTCGGGGCTGACGTCCACCGCCTGCTGGTTGATTGTTTCTGGCCTGGTGATCGGCATTGCCATCACCGAAACCGGGCTCGCTCAGCGAATATCAGACTTCTTCACGCTCTACCTGGATAACAGTTACAACAGGCTGATTGCCGGCATCGTCTTTATTGGCATTCTGCTCGGGTTTGTTATGCCGTCATCGGTGGGCAGAATCGTGCTTTTTATACCGATTGCCCTCGCCATTGCCGCGAACTGCGGCTTTTCCCCGGGCTCCAACGGGCACACCGCGGCTGGCCTGGCGGCAGCTTTTGGCAGTCATGTGCCCACCTTTGCCATCTTGCCGGCCAATATCCCAAACATGATCATGATCGGCTCGGCCGAAAACATTCACGGCTGGAGCCCCATGTTTGGCGAATACCTGTTGCTGCACTTCCCGATTCTTGGACTATTAAAAGCCTTGCTGTTGATTGCCGTCATTCTCTGGCTCTACCCCGACAAACCTGAACGAAGCACCCCGCCGTCTGGGCAGACCAGGCTCGAAGGCCGGGAATGGCGCTTACTGCTTATCATGCTGACAACTTTGGGGTTCTGGCTGACGGACTCCCTGCATGGCATCTCCGCCGCATGGATTGGCCTGGCCGCAGCAACGTTGCTTTTACTGCCTGGTATTGGAATGGTTTCAACCAAAAGCTTCAACCAGAAGGTGAATCTGAGCTCTATTCTGGTGGTTGCCGGGCTGCTGGGTATCGCGGCACTGATTAACTACCAGGACATCAGCGCCATTCTGGGCGGGCATGTGCTTGACTGGTTACCCTTGGAGCCAGGCCAAAACTTCCTCAATTTCATGGCTCTTGCCCTGGCCGCCACAATAACCGGCACCTTAACAACCCTGGCCGGCATTCCCGCAACACTGACGCCCCTGGCCGGGCAAATCAGTGAACTGACCGGATTCAGCCTGGAAGCCGTTATCATGACTCAGGTTCTGGGCTTCTCGACCATTGTCTTCACTTACCAGTCAGTACCTTTAATGATGGCCATGCCACTGGCAGGCATCTCAATACGCCACGCTGCCCGTTTATGCCTGATATTAGCTGGCCTTTCCGTGGTACTGCTCTTTCCGCTGGATTATTTCTGGTGGCATTTACTAAGTTGGATTTAACGGACTTCCCGAAAGGATTCCGGCTGCCCTCCAAGAAGGGCAGCCGACGATGGTATCCAAGCAACATCAAAAAATGGTGCGAGCGGCAAAAATCCTTCTGAACGATGAGGTATGATGTGGATGTCAGCTGGGATGTGAGCGCTGTGCAGGCCAACTTTGACCAGATCTTCCAGCCAGCTACAGGCGGTGCTTCCGATACATCAGTATACTGGGTACCGGCGGGATCCGATGAACAAAAGGTTAGCTTGGAGGTGTATCCGTATCGTGATGGCTCCCAGGTGGAGTATGAGTTCAAGGTGAACTACGAACTGCGAACTGCGAACTGCGAACTGCGAGGTGATGGCACTTCTACGTACCCGGCAAATCAAGTGGCCGGTATCATTCAGAAAATCGAATGACGTCGCCAACGACTAATACAAGCCACAATCACACAAAAGGCCCCTCATTGAAGGGGCTTTTTATTACCCCAGCCAATCGAAGCACCGTCTGTCGGTTCGCATTGGTAAAGACAGCCATCCCCGCCTAACCAGTACAAATTTGTTTTAGCTGAAACGGCAATATTCTTCCAAAAGACTGTTCCAGAAACGGGGCACCCTCATATTTAGATCAAAAAGGAAGCCCCATTTCCAGGCATATACTCAGTTAGCGGCCACTTCCTCGATACGATCAATCAACGCATCGATTTCCGCTTGGGAATAAGTAACGCTGCCATCGCCTTTGGCTTTGTAGCTGTACGGGAACTCATATTCGACCATGGAACCGTCCCGGTAGGCGAAGATGTCAACATCTAGCTCAACCGCTCTCCCGTCAGCCTTCAGCAGGTATTTTCCTGAGTTTCCACTGTTTTTCAGTAGGCGTTCAAAGTTGCCTTCAACCGCTTCCGGCTTCCACTGCGACTCTACTTCACCGGAAACCTTTTTGGTCATTGTGTCGCGAAAGCTCCCGGACTCTTCCGTAAGTGGGTGGACAAGATTGGTTTCAAAGAAAGCGATGTTCGTGAGGCAATTTCTTTGGCAAAAGCTGAGGGCTAGGCATACCAGCCAACCGGGGCGAGCGCGACTGGGCTCCATCCCGGCTGGCCTTCGATAAGCGTTGATTGGTTCGACGTTATACTGCCCGGTCTGCCCGGGAGTCCCCATGAATCCGTTACCCATCGATGCCGTCCTGCCTGACCTCAAGGCCGCCCTGCAAGCCCGCCACGAAGCTGTGCTGGAGGCGCCGCCCGGTGCCGGCAAGACCACTCGCGTACCGCTGGCGCTGCTGGACGAGCCCTGGCTGGCGGGACAGGGCATCCTGATGCTGGAACCCCGCCGCCTGGCCGCCCGCGCCGCCGCCGAGCGCCTGGCCAGCGAACTAGGCGAGGCGGTGGGCGAGACCGTCGGCTACCGCATCCGCCTGGAGTCCAGGGTCGGTCCGCGCACCCGCATCGAGGTGGTGACCGAGGGCATCCTCGCCCGTCGCCTGCAGGAAGACCCGGCGCTGGAAGGCGTCGGCCTGGTGATCTTCGACGAATACCACGAGCGCAGCCTCGACGCCGACCTGGCCCTGGCGCTCTGCCTGAACGGTCGCGCCCTGCTGCGTGACGAGCCGCCGCTGAAGGTGCTGCTGATGTCCGCCACCCTGGAAGGCGAGCGCCTGTCGCGCCTGCTGGACGAGGCGCCTGTGGTGCGCAGCGAGGGCCGCATGTTCCCGGTCGAGCAGCGCTGGGGACGGCCGAGCCAGCCGGGCGAGGCGCTGGAGCCGAAGGTGGTGCAGACCGTGCTGCAGGCCCTGGCCGACGAGCTCGGCAGCCTGCTGGTGTTCCTGCCTGGGCAGGCGGAGATCCGTCGCGTCGCCGAACAACTGGCCGAGCGCCTGGATGATCGCCCCGAGATCCTGCTCTGTCCGCTGCACGGCGAGCTGGACCTGGCGGCCCAGCGCGCGGCCATCGAGCCGGCGCCCGCGGGTAAGCGCAAGGTGGTGCTGGCCACCAACATCGCCGAAACCAGTCTGACCATCGACGGCGTCCGCGTGGTGGTGGACGCGGGCCTGGAGCGGGTGCCGCGCTTCGACCCGGCCAGCGGCATGACCCGCCTGGACACCCAGCGCATCTCCCGTGCCTCCGCGACCCAGCGCGCCGGCCGGGCCGGACGCCTGCAGCCGGGCGCCTGCTATCGGCTCTGGTCCGAGGCCCAGCATGAACAGCTGGTCGCCCATGGCAGCGCGGAAATCCTCCAGGCCGACCTCGCCGGCCTGGCCCTGCAGCTGGCGCGCTGGGGTGTCGGCGATCCCAATGAACTGGCCTGGCTCGACCCGCCGCCAGCCGCTGCCTATGCCCAGGGCCGCGACCTGCTGCGACGCCTCGGTGCCCTGGCCGCGGACGGTAGCCTGACCCGCCATGGCCAGGCCATGGCCGAGCTGCCGGCCCACCCGCGCATTGCCCACCTGTTGCTGCGTGGCCAGGCCTTGGGGCTCGGCACCCTGGCCTGCGACCTCGCGGCGCTGCTGGGCGAGTGCGACATCCTGCGGGGCGGTGGCGCCGACCTGCACAGTCGCCTGGCCCTGCTGGCCGGTGGCGACCGGGCCGCTCGCGGCGCCCGTAGCGGCGTACAGCGCGCCCGCCAGCTGGCGCGGCAATTCCGCGTCTACCTGCGGGGCGCGCCCAGCGAGCCAGTGGCCGACCCCGATCACCCGCGCTGGCTCGGTTGCTTGCTGGCCTTCGCCTACCCGGACCGCATCGCCCAGCAACGCCGCGCGGGCGGAGCCGATTACCGCCTGGCCAACGGCCGCGCGGCCATCTTCGGCGAGCCAGATGCCCTGATGAAGGAAGCGTGGCTGGTGATCGCCGACCTCGGCAGTCGCCAGGGCCAGCGCGAGGAACGCATCTACCTGGCCGCCGACCTCGACCCCGCGCTGTTCGATGGCCCCCTGGCCGAGCAGGTGAGCCGCCAGGACCTGCTGGACTGGGACGAGCGCGAAGGCGTGCTGCGTGCCGAACGGCAGATCAAGGTAGGTGAGTTGGTTCTGGCGCGCGAAGCCCTGGCCCAGTTGGACGACGAGGCCCGCGCGCGGGCGCTGCTGGGCCTGGTGCGGCGCAGGGGCCTGGAGCTGCTGCCGTGGAACCCCGAGCTGCGCCAGTGGCAGGCGAGGGTGGCGTTGCTACGCCGCCTCGACCTCGCCGCCAAGGGCGAGAGCGAATGGCCGGATCTGTCCGACGGCGCCCTGCTGGCCAGCCTGGAAGACTGGCTGCAGCCCTGGCTGGGCAAGGTCAGTCGGCTCAGCCACTTCGCCAACCTGGACCTGGCCGGCATCCTCCAGAGCCTGTTGCCCTGGCCGCTGCCCCAGCGCCTCGACGAACTCGCGCCGCGCACTTTGGAGGTGCCCTCGGGCTCACGCATTCGCCTGGACTACAGCGACGAGATGCCGGTGCTCGCTGTGCGCCTGCAGGAACTGTTCGGCCTCGCCGACACGCCGCGCATCGCCGGTGGTCGCCAGATTGTGCTGCTGCACCTCCTGTCGCCTGCACGACGACCTGTGCAGGTAACTCAGGACCTAGCGAGCTTCTGGGCCAATACCTACGTTGAGGTGAAGAAAGACCTGAAAGGCAGATACCCTAAACACTGGTGGCCTGAAGACCCTATGGAAGCGGAACCGACAGCGAGAGCCAAACCACGCTCATAGGCTAGGCCGTATCGCGATTTGCTAGGTCTAGGCTGGAACGCCCGCCAGAGCAGGGGTAGTCCAGGCTGAATTACCCCTGCTTTTGTAGACATTCGGTGACCGCTTTTGGCCGAGACTGTGTAAAAACGTTTTCAAGTGCGGCAGGTACTCAAACACAAGCTAGAAATCGTGCATCTGGGAGAAATCCACATTTGCTGACGTGCCGATAAACTCCAGATTTCACGTAGACGCGAGTACTTCAATTTTGACGAAGCGTTTTTACACACTCTGGGCCAGAAGCAGACATTGACCACCGATGGCTCCTCACCGGCAGCAGACATCGAAGACTTTAGCCTACGGGCATACCTGAACTCTTTCCAAAGAATTTGGCATCAGCCTTAGCTTCTTGTGCTTGCTCTGGCAGCTCATTTGCGTACTGGTGTAAGGCCGCGACGGGCAGCGAGAATAGCAATATCCTTTGTGTTCGCGCTGAGGCTAATACGCGCTAGAACATTTTGCTGTGTTTCGGGGGTCCAAAATATCCGCAGTCGCTCACGTGCTCGGGTAATTGCTGTGTAAAAGATGCTGTGGGTAATGTCGTCTTCGTTGGCGTCGGTGATGACGATTTTGACGGAATCGTATTCAAGACCCTGCGCCTTGTGGATTGACACAGCATAAGCAACTTGGAATGGTACGGTGGTGTTCAGGGAATCGTCGTCCTCGTCGCTAGCATTGGAGTCGTAGACAGAGAAGCGCACGGTCGAGCCCTGTATCCACTCAAGTTCGTCATTATCTACGTCGAACTCGCTAAGTGGTCGATCAAGCTCTATGTCGAACTGGATTCGGCCACGAACACTATCGATACCAACGATGCGCCCCTTGAGGTTGTTGTAGATCACTGGCCGGAACCGTTCGGTCTCGTGAAAGAGAACTGGGTCTCCAATCTTGTAGGTCGAGACACGCCAAGTGGTTGCTGCTCCAGGGTTGCTGGTCTGCAGAAATCGGTTGATGTTGTTGATCCCGTAGAGGCCATCGTAGTTCAGGCACAGGATGATCTCGTCCAACCCCTGAGGCTCGAATAGCGTCTTATCGAGCACACTGCAGTACCCATTGCGAGCCATGACCTCGGTGAGGTCATCTTCAATAGCGCGAAATTTGTTCCAGAAGCCTAACAGTGAGTCGTTCTTGGTTCTGAAGGGGGTTGTCAGCTCGAACACCGATGTGCTTGGAATAAATGACCTGATGATCTCGAACCAGTTGCCGAACTGGATCGACTCTATCTGGTAGACATCTCCGACCAACACTAGCAACCTGAAAGAAGTTTTCTCCAGTACCTTGATAAGATCTGCATTACTGACGGTGCTGCATTCGTCTATTACGAGAAGGTCGTATTCAGTGGCGGAGGCCCTCTTACCAATTTGACTGCTGATTGTCCGGAACTCGGCGTTTTGCGCGGTCACCTTGCGTTTTAGGTTGTCGATCGCTGGATTTGTATGCGCGAGGAAGAGCTTTTCCTTATCGTTGAAATAGTGAGCTATGTGGTCAACCATCGTTGATTTACCAGTGCCAGCTGCCCCGTAAATCAGTGCGACGCGCGACTGGCTGAACAACTGCTTGAGAGCGTTCTTCTTTATCGGGTCGTCGATGCTACGAGGTGTTACATTGAGCCAGCGCTCGACGGCCTGAGTGAAGCCTTCGATCCTCGTCGAGGCGTATCCCTGAAGCTGCTCAACGATGAAGACAGTTTCGTTCTCGTACCCACGGACAAAAACGTGCCCCCTACCAAGCAGGAGCTGGCGCTCCGTATGCTTATGGTAGAGCTTCGTGTTGTAGGTCGAGATTAATCCATCGACATCTCCGAAACCCTCAAGGTCTGCCACGGGCGTGTAAAGGCTTCCATGACGTTCCACGTTGTTCTTCACGCGTCGAGCGAGCAGTTCGTGGACTCTTCCAGTCGTGTCAAGGCTCTCGACGAGGTCCCAGTACCGAGGATTGTGAGAGGACAACGAGGTACAAAACGGCATGGTGTCAAATGGAATGCAGCCGTACGGAAGCCTCAATCCAGAAAGAAGGCGGCAGCTGTCTCGGTTGTACTGCGACTTGAGTATCTGATTCTGCATCCGCAGCATGAGATATCGAACGACGTTGTGGCCAGGTGCCGACGACCTTACTATGCGACGCGCTGTATCCAGTACAGGGAAGATCAGCGGCAGCGCATTGCCAGCTATAGCGTCCGCTCGCACCCTGGCGTACTTCTCATCGGAGAGATCAAGAAGATCCAGCAGGCTTCCTGAACCAACGGTTAGCCTGTCCATCAGGTAACGATACTCCGTCGAGGACGCACGCACTT
This sequence comes from Pseudomonas sp. PI1, assembly GCF_000812405.1. Lineage (NCBI taxonomy): Bacteria > Pseudomonadati > Pseudomonadota > Gammaproteobacteria > Pseudomonadales > Pseudomonadaceae > Pseudomonas > Pseudomonas sp. PI1. The sequence continues at coordinate 205,860 of NZ_JWMC01000009.1, read as the reverse complement.
TAGTAGCGAAGCCGAAAAGGCGCGCGAAATTGTCAAACTCACACGGGCGAATTGAAACTTCCCACTCACTGATGATCGTTATCGGCATTGTTTGACCGAGCACCTCGATCGAATCCCGCCGGAGCATCAGCATTGCCGCGTACTTATCGGTCATATCGATATCAGTGAAGGCAATGATGCGGTCGAACTTGCTCACCTTGTTTACAGCGCGATAGAGGGTTGCCTCGTAGTAAATCCGGCCGAAGATGAAAAACGGACGTGTTTTATGGATGGTCTGAAGTAGCCATGTATTTCCCCGGCATACCACCTAGCGCAACTTTTAAACTCGCCAAATGATCAAAAAACAATCAATTCGACGAGTATTTCTTACGTTTTCGCCACCCGGACCCCACTCCGGTGGCCATTTCCCGCATTACAGGCGCACCTCTCCTGCATTCGTCAGTAAATGTCGGCGCGCCATCCACAGGTTCGACAGAGCGAACAGTGTCACCAGTTGCGCCGTGTTTTTGGCCAAGCCGCGAAAGCGCACCTTGGTGTAACCGAACTGGCGCTTGATTACCCGGAACGGATGCTCGACCTTGGCGCGCACCTGAGCCTTGGCCTTTTCAATCTTGCGCTTGGCTTTGTACAGCACGCTGCGCTTATCGAGTTTTTTGTAGGTGCTGCGGCGTGCCGCCACCTGCCAGATAACTTCACGTCCTTCATGCTCGGGCCGCTTTTCGACACCGGTGTAGCCTGCATCGGCGCAGACCACGTTTTCGTCGCCATGCAGCAATTTGTCCACCTGGGTGACATCCGCCACATTGGCCGCCGTGCCCACTACGCTGTGCACCAGACCCGATTCGTCATCGGCGCCGATGTGGGCCTTCATGCCGAAATAATACTGGTTTCCCTTCTTGGTCTGGTGCATTTCCGGGTCGCGCTTGCCGTCCTTGTTCTTGGTCGAACTGGGCGCATTGATCAGCGTTGCATCGACGATGGTGCCCTGGCGCAGCGACAGGCCGCGGTCGCCCAGATAGCCATTGATGACAGCGAGGATGCCGGCCGCCAGCTCGTGTTTCTCCAGCAAGCGGCGGAAGTTGAGAATGGTGGTTTCGTCGGGGATGCGCTCCAGGTTCAGCCCGGCAAACTGGCGCAGGATCGTGGTTTCGTACAGCGCTTCCTCCATCGCTGGATCGCTGTAGCCGAACCAGTTCTGCAGCAGATGCACACGCAGCATCGCCATCAACGGGTAGGCCGGACGGCCACCTTCACCCTTCGGATAATGTGGCTCGATCAAAGCAATCAAGCCCTTCCACGGCACCACCCGATCCATCTCGATCAGGAACAACTCCTTGCGGGTTTGCTTGCGCTTGCCAGCGTACTCGGCGTCGGCGAAGGTCATCTGCTTCATCGGGAAACTCGGTGGGTGGGGTCGCGGTATTTTGCCAAATCAGAAAGTCTTTTTCAGAGTTTCCTTTATGGATGTAGTATCGATCCCGAGGGCTGTCGGATGGGGGTAACCGAGCCAGATCAATCCGTGTAGCGATCTTCTCATGGTACTCACGAAGAGATGGATCGAGGTCGACCGGAAAATCCTCAAGGTTTCTCAGCACGGCCAACCCACAGCGATCTTGAAGCAAGCTACGGATGCGGCAAAGGTACTCGTAGTACTTGAGCATCAGCCGCTCGGATGCGTCCCCGTCCAGCGTGTAGTGAGAAGCACTTTGCTGGATCAGCTTGTGAAACCTGCCGAGGAAATTGAGCTTTCCATTGCTCTTAACGAAAGCTAGCCCTGGATCAACCGCGGAGTAATCAAATTCGGCATCAGGCGAGCCTGTATGGAGACGAACTGCTACACCCTCGACTAGATTCCGGAGCTGAGCAAGCACGTTCTGCGAGAGCAGTGCACGCTGGTCAGCGAGCGATTCGATATTTCGGCAAATCGCCTCGTCCGCGCTCTGAATTTGCTTGGTGACCGTAGCCATATGCTCTTAGCTCCTTCTTAGAACGCCGGCAGTTTAGGTAGCTCCCTGCCTCTCGGACAAGTACGCTCCCTGCTGGTTGATTTCGATCAGGTAGGCCAGCGCGACCTTGTAGAAATCGATGTATCCAGACATCGAGTAGTCCAGGCGCTGACTGGATTTCTTGGCGAATCCATAGGGGCTCAACGGGCGTAGTGCAATGCTGTTGAGGCCCTGCTGCACGTACTCGTCAATGATCGCATGGGGGTACTGCAGGCTTCTGGCCGTCAGGGTTGTCAGCGCAGATGCTTATAGACTCCCTTCTATTCACAGCTTAGATTTTGCTTAAAAGCAAGCAATACATCTCTTCGCTAGAGGTCAGTTCGATTTTTTCTTATCTATCTTAGGGCGCATATCTACCGCAACGCTGTAAATTGTATGAGTATTAATTGTTTGAAGCTTTTTAAACCCCATCCCAAAGTCCCTCATGCGACCATCGAGGACGACCAGATAGCCAAGATTAGTATTCCTATTATTTTGGTAGTGAATAATTTGACCCTCACCCGAAATTGCATATGTGGAAGTATATCCGCCGCCGCACATTTTAAGCTCGACAACCACCCTGAGTCCACCAGGCAATATTGCATATAAATCAATGAATCCCGCACCCGCTCTAGGTTCTTGAAGAATTTCCATCTCGCCTTTTCCGAATTTTCCATTGAGAAAGGTAATCAGCATTTGCTTGGCTAGTTCCTCAGGCTTACTAACCCACTTGTAGTCTTTGCTTTCTTTATCTTGATACCAGAAGTGCATCCTTGAGTCTGAACTAATAGAGGCTGCGAACTCCTCTAGGGCAGTATAGAAAACATCGGCACTGACTGGCTTTTCCTTGGCGATATTGTGGTCAGTGAAATTAGCCAGCTCATGGCTACTTAAGTTATTTAGGCACTTGGAAATGTATACTTCTCTTTGCTTAATACCTGCATCAGACTTAATAAGATACCTGAGCGCCAGAGTATAATTTCCGCTTTCACACAAAGCCTTGCCATACGCAAAGCAAATATTAGGGAGCTCGCCGACCATCTCAATTCGATCCCGCAAAAGGCTCTCTGCCTCCACCCATAGATTGGCATCAAATAGCATTGCAAGACAGTTTTGCGCTGCAGGGCTTGAGAACTGATTATAGGATAATGACATCTTATAATTAGCAAGGGCCTCGGAAATCATTCCTTCCTTTCGGTATCTTTCTGCGATAGCAAAATAGACAATCTCAAGCAGTCGCTTATCGCCGTATTTGTCTTTCTCGAGAATTAACCTGGCCCTATCCAAGCTTTCTAATGCCTCTTCAGTGCTTAGGGAGACGCTGCATAAATAGCCAACCGCTCAGAGCCTTGGCACACTGACCCCCTCAATCAGCCCCCTCTTCGTGAGCCTCGTTACGCGCTATGCAGAAGACCTTCTCCGAACTCGAATACACCGGCAAGAAAAAGCAAACCCGACGAGATCGCTTCCTGGCGGATATCGAGCAGTTGGTGCCCTGGGCACAGCTGGAAGCTCAAGTGGCGCCGTTCTACCGCGACACCACCGGCAAGCGCGGACGCCCCTCGATTGGGTTGTCGCGCATGCTGCGCATGTATGTCGTGCAGCAGTGTTTCGGTTTCTCCGATGAAGGCACCGAAGATGCCATCTACGACAGCCAGGCCATTCGTGGCTTCATGGGCATCGACCTGGGCCGGGAGTCGGCACCGGATGCCACTACCTTGTTGCGCTTTCGCCGCTTGCTGGAAACCCATCAGCTGACGCGGGTGTTGTTTGAAACGATCAACCAGCATCTGGCCAGTCGGGGTCTGCTGCTCAAGGAAGGCACCATCGTCGATGCCACCCTGATCGCCGCACCGCCCTCGGTCAAGAACCGAGAAGGTAAGCGCGATCCTGAGATGCATCAGGCTAAAAAAGGCAATCAGTGGCACTTCGGGATGAAGGCCCACATTGGCGTCGACGCCACGTCGGGGCTGGTGCACAGCCTGGTGGGGACCGCGGCTAACGTGGCCGATGTCACCCAGGTCGACAAGCTGCTGCACGGTGCCGAAACCTATGTCTCGGGAGATGCTGGATACACCGGTGCGGCCAAGCGAGCGGAGTATGCTGAACGGGACGTTATCTGGTCGATTGCAGCACGGCCAAGCAGCTACCAGCATCACGGCAAAGACAGCGTGCTGTTCCGGGTCAAGCGCAAGATCGAATACGCCAAGGCGCAACTGCGTGCCAAGGTAGAGCATCCGTTCCAAGTGATCAAAGTGCGCTTCAACCATCGCAAAGTCCGTTACCGTGGACTGGAAAAGAATACGGCGCAGTTATTCAGTCTGTTCGGGTTGGCCAATCTGATGCTGGCAAAGCGGTACTTGCAACGGGTGGCGGGATAAATCCGTCTGAAAGGCGGGGTTTACCCGCTAATCAGTAAAACAGGGCCTGAAATCGGCCCATAAACGCAAAATAAGACCGTCAGGTTGAAAAAATCGGTTGGAAAATGGAATGCGGACTGAAGAGGTAAATTGTTCAGCGTCTCCTTAGGTCGGCTGTGCACGATTGGTAAAGCAGTGCGGCAGAAAGAATTGACTCATCTTGAAACGCAATAATCTCAGAGAATAACTCTTCATTGATGGCGCCATTGCTCGTCATGGCATCACTGAGTCGCATCCGCAAATCGAACTCTGGATCATCAATTAGGCTGGAGATACATTGCGCCTCTTCTTTGTAATTTTCTGCGGTTTCATGATCGCCTATCTCTTCAGCAATTATGCTGGCAAGGGAGAAATTGGCATGAAGGTCTATCTCATTACCTATTAAACCTTTGCGCAGTTCAATTGATTTAATTGCATAGCTCATAGCTTCCTGAGGCTGACCGATACGGTGTAGATACTGTGCTTTTTTATAATTTAAGGAGCCGATAAGGTCGCGATCCAGTAGCTTTTCTGAGTTATAAAGATCAATGCAGCGATCAATCAACCCCAAGGATCTTTCAGGACTACTATTATTCTCCATTGATTCCGATAGAACCAAGAAATTAACAATTGCTTGTTGGCGATCGCCACTCTCCAAGTGCTTGTCGGCGGCTTTCTCAGTGAAAGAAATCCGGTCTTTTTCATTATCAGAAATTAAGGATAGTCCTTGATAGGCCCACGCAATGGTTCCAGGATCTGCATCGGGAAACTCAATAACCTTTCTATATAGAACGGACGCTTTGTTGCGAAGATTTTCTTGAGCGGCAACATTTGCTTTTTCAAGAAAAAGATTTTGAATAAATATAGGATCAAGTTCGTCGCGAAACTCATTTAGTAATGAGTCCAAGTCATTTTGAGTCAAATGCCGCTTGCCAATATGAGCAGAATATGCGACTCGAAATGACAAATACTCCTTGCGCTGCTCTTTTTCTAGCTTTGATGCATCTAGCTTTAGTAGGGCAATGAGGATATCTGTGCTTTTAGAGAACTGAAAAAGGCTTTGATTTTTTTCGAAAACCTCATAAGCTTCAGCGCACTCACCACTTGAAACCTTTTCTTCAAATTCTTTGATCCATGCGCTAGAAATATCTGAAAATGTCCGAGATAGAGAATTTATAATTCTTCTACTTATATCTTTGTCACTGTCCGTGATCGCATCGGAGCTGCCGACAAAGCGATTACTTTCCAAGTCAAACTCTAGCGTTACTAGTGTCTTTTTCTCGCTCATGATGCGACCTATAAATTTATTGTAATGCTAACGCGATGACGGTTCGTAGGTGTCTCCAATCTAGTGATCTTCTCACCTAATAGGGGCGGTGCACAAATAACTTTGTGCCTTGGTTTCCACCTTTGAGCAGCGTGCTCAGGATTTCAGGCTGTTCGAGCTGGAGCTTCACAACTTCTGTGAGAGCAGCGTTGGCATACGCCTTGGTGCACAATGTTGGCTCGTTAAACGTAGAAGCAGAAATTAAAACAAGCAGTAGCATATAAGCGTTCGAGCTGTTCATCCATGAGAGGCAACCCCATACAGGCATTTTGAAATCATGTGATCATAAACCTGAGTCTCAAGCAGCTCCAAGGCTGCCTCACTCACTTTCCAGTGGAAGTCGTTACTGGAGAGGCTGTCGTCCTTGCGCTCGGTCTTATCCCACACCGGTACGTGCGGCTCGATGCCCTTCTCTTCGACCATCCAGGCCAGCATCGGGGCAGTGCCATAAGCGGTATCGCCAATGAGGCGCTCTGGCGTGAGGTCGAACTGCTCCTCTACACGCGCGACCATCGTCCTGGTCGAATCAACTTCGGCGGTACGGTGCGCCGGGGTAGCTTCCACATCCATGATCACGCCGTGCTCAGTGTCGATCAGGTAATTCGTGGAGTAGGCAAAGTAAGCCGGGCCGCCTGGCGCTGCTGTCCAACGGGACTGCGGATCGGTGAGCGAAATTTTCTTGGGAAGAGCTTCAGCCAGCGCCTCGTCATCAAGGGCTTCGAGATACTCGCGCACGGCGCGACTGTTGAGCGCTGGATCACGCCAATCGACTTCATCTCCTGCCGCCCCACGTTGCCGGCTGGCATCCGCCTTGATGATGCTGGCGTCGACGGCGAAACCTTCACCCTTGACCAGGCCGGCCGCCATGCAGCGCCGCAGCACTTCATTGAACAACCAGCGGAACAGATCGCTGTCACGGAAACGGCCGTGGCGATTCTTCGAGAAGGTCGAGTGATTGGGGACTTCGTCTTCCAGCCCCAGCCGGCAGAACCAGCGATAGGCCAAGTTTAGATGCACCTCTTCGCACAATCGCCGCTCGGAACGGATGCCATAGCAGTAGCCGACGACCAGCATGCGCACCATCAATTCCGGATCAATCGAGGGGCGCCCGATGGGGCTATAGAAATCCGCCAGGTAGGCGCGCAGGTCACTGAGATCCAGGCACTGGTCGATGCTGCGCAGGAGGTGCTAGGCCGGGACGTGATCCTCCAGATTGAACGAGTAGAACAGACGCTGCTGCCCTCCCGGTAACTGTCCCATCATGCTGTTCGCCCCCGCGCTCGCTGACAGAGCAATTCTGCCGACGGCATGGGGAAGCAGCCACTTTTTCAACAGAATCGGCCGTTTTCTGACGGTTCCCATCGGCAGCCTTGGGCCGACTCTTTTGAAATACTTCCTCTGCAAGTTCTGCCGGTGAAAGTGGGTGGCGTTGTTGAAATCTGACCCAGACCTGACACCGATTTTCTCCAGATTGTGCGGAGCATCGCCTCAATTAAATGTTTCCGCGGCTTTGTGTGAGCAAATCGAGACGGTACTGACTGTTTTCAACAGTATCGGTCGATCCCTGAATGTCGCTTCTCTGTAGCCGGCTGGTTCGCTGCTTTCTCGACTCGGTGTCGTACGGGTTTTGTTCGCCGGTCTTCTGCTGCTTGCGAGCAACTTACAAATTGCTCGCTCAGGTTCGGCGTTCATCTCGTGCGTCAATGCAACAACTAAGAGAGGCTGCAGTAGTTGGGGCGCAAGAAGTTGAAGTAGGTCTTGGGTTTCAGCGAGGGAGAGCCCGGGCGGCTTTGGCAGATTGACAAATGGGCCGCCTGCGAGGCCAAGAGCCTGTCAATGCCACCTGATTTAACGGCTGACTATGTCAATCTTCTTGCGTTGGATTGACTGTCAATGCAGAGGCCCTTGTGCTGGCTGCCAAGTGCCGCAGATTCTGGTTGTGGTGCTGTCAATCTTGGTGTCTTGAAGCTGATACCTGATACGATATGGGAGAGGTAGCAGGTGCTGTTGGAGAAGAAGGTTAGGGTGTTCAGTTTGCTCATGGCTTTTCCCCGAGGTGTTGTTTGCGATGGGGAAATTTTCAGCTTGGTTGGTGTGTGCCAGAACCATCCGCGAAAAATAATCCAATCAAAGCCGGGCAGCCAGTCGTAGCCTTTTCCCTTGGCAGAGCTGAATAAAGCTACCGATCATGGACGAGGCGCCATCCACCTCAACGTCGAATCCAGCCCGAAGATCAGTCCCGGATTTGCCGTACCGGAACCCAACAGTCCTGGCTCGCGAAATTGCCATCAATTGCTCTGCGGAAGGTTCTGTTGTGAATGTCAGGAATCCGTTCCGGAGCTCAGGATTCAATTCGGCCAAGGCTTGGCCGGTCGGAGCCCCATCGACAGTGAGTGTGATGGTATCCATTCTCCGGAGCAGCGAAGGGGAGTACCAGGACTTGAAAAGGGCAGCTAGTTCGACACTGGCATCTTGACTGCAGGCCAAGGCGATCTTACCTGTACCCTGCACCTTCTCCTGAGTCCCCACCAGTACGATGGCTCCCTGGACCTCTTCGATACCCCACCGCGCCGGCAGTTCACCCGCATTGATCAGGCCCAGGTCATAAGCCTCCTGCGGAGTCAGATACCGCATGCTCTCACTACCAGCCGAGACCATACGGTCCATTAGACTCAGGCTAACTCCCATTGCGCTGAGGTGAGTTGCGATCAGTGTCGACGCGACCTGCGCCAATGACAGGTCGTTTGCTTGCTGCCCGGCAGCCCGATAGAAACGGTGTACGCCCATCTTCGAATCCTCATCCAGGAAGCGAAAGCGCCCCCCAGCGAATGCAAATGGGCAACCGCTCTCACAGCGACCAGGTTGTGGAGTGCCCGCAGAGCCTCGTCGGCCTACTCTCGTTGAAAAGCCTCGTTCTCGAATGAGTTGGCCGAGTTCAATTGCGGCAACCAGGTCCCCGCCGAGCGAGTTGAAGTAGACCATTCCCAGGCCTGCCCCATTGAGATTGCCGACGCGCTTGAATGCTTCCACCGTTGGCTGATGGATATAGCCGTCGATGTAGATTTCAGGGAATCCGCCATCCTCAGACGGTTTGAGGAACGTCACTGCTGCAGGCTGAAGGCGCGGATCGTCCGCCGGCACCGGAGCGGGGGAGGCAGCCAAGTTGATGGAGATGCCGGCTAGAAGAATGGCGATGATGCTTTTCATGTTGTGGCCGTAGTAATTGATCGCATTCAGCATGCGTGCTTACGGCCAGTGCCAGAAGCGTAGCGATCCTGCCATTCAATACCCGGAAGCCCAAACCAAAGCCGCAGTCTGGAATCCATACCCTAGTTACCGTTGCCGACTGACATTCGGGTAGGAGTTGTCGGTGTCTGGAGCCTTGTTATGAGGTTGCATTCCCTATCGCTGTGAGATGATCGGTACATGGAGTGGGGACTGGGCGAACTGCCGTTATCCTGGCTCCCAGTTACTGAGGAAACCGCCGACTACTGACCCTCCAAGTCGCTGCCGAGCATGTTCAGCGAAATGCCTGGAGCGAGGCTTCTGGCAGATCAAGGTGGCACTCTCGGCGATCTCATCACATAGGAAAAAGCCAATGAGCATCGAGCGTGAAGAATTAGATGGTTTTGAGGTCGCTTACAGCGTACAGGTCGACAACAGTCGGATGCTTGAATTGTTAGTTGACGAGATTGAAACAGGTGACTGCTTCTGGCAGATCACGAATTCCTGCGGACAGATTCTGGACCGCTCCGATCGTTATGAGGATCAGGCGCACTGCCTCCGTGACGGTCTGAACAAATCGTTGGCATAGGAAAGCTCATGAGCACAAAAGAACCCGGATCTCTGGAAACCGAGGCATCACAGGCCGCGAAGGAATTGAGTTCAGTGTTGGCAATTGGTGGAGCTCTCACCATCGGCGATTTACCGATAATTCGCCGTCGATTGGATGAGGTCATCCAGGCAACGAATGCTGCCATTCAAGCGTGCGAACAGCATCAATCCGGCCAAACCGTAGAGTAGAAATTTTGACAGCCCAGCCTGGCCCCATCGAAAGTCGATGTAAGAGGATCTACCGAATGCCTGAACAAGCCAGCGGTTAGGCTGACTTTCGAATGCCAGTGGCCGTTGAGATAGGGAGCCTGGCCTCAGAAGGGCCAGGCGTGTTCTTGTGCATCGATCTGCTGAACAGGAATCAGCAGGCCTGAGGCTTGCTGTTCGAAAGTAGGGGAGAGGCCCTTACCCTTCGCCGCGGCCTTGGCCATAAGCTCCTCGTACCGGACGATGATGCTTTGTGCATCTCGATAGTTGATGGCCAAGCCAAGTTCATCGGCAACAGTGCATCGCACCTCGGCAAGCAGTTCGGCCTCCCCGTGGGTAGGTACCGCAACAGGCCATCCCTTCACATACAGCAAGTGCTTCGGAAGGCGAGCCTCCGCATTTTGGCGGGTGATGGCCTTACGCTTTGCATCCTCCAGAGCCTGGCGCATGTCTAGCGTCAAGAGATCAGGCCTCACGTCTCCCAGCCATTTACCGGATTGGAACGAGAAGGTGGATGCGATTTCGAGCCCGACCATTTCCCTGTAAATGTCGTGGTTCCCTTCATACCCAGTCGACGACTTCAGGTCCCCTGCCGAAGCAAGCACGCAAAATGCGCAACTAATCCTGGTCATGTTGTAGGTGGTGTAGCCGACGTGCCTGGCCAGTCCGTATGACTCGATGAAGTCGATCACCTCGTCCCGCTTCATATCGATGATCGCGTTCCAGGTCGCCCCCTCCTTACCCCGGGTGACCAGCGTGCTATCCGGCTTGCTTACGGGTTGCTTTGCCCGGTTCGCGCTTTCTTCGCGTCGCACACCCACCACGTTGATTACGTCCTGGCCGGGAAATCGTTTCTTGAGGGCGCTCGCAATCGGTTTTGCTTTCTTTTCGGAAGTGCAAAAACGCATCGAGGCAGTAGACCAGGGCAGGATCATCTGAACGCACTCGAGGTCGATGTAGCGCCTCACGTTGTTATCAAAGCGCGTCAACCAGCGATCCATCATGTCGCCGCTGCCGGTACGCACGACCAGAAGCTCCCATCCCAGGAACTCTGCCATCTCCTGGCACTTCGGAAGGCTCTGATCCCATTCAACACGGCCTAAGTCCGCATGCACGGCAATGCGGGGGCCGGTATGGCCGATCGAATTGAGATGTTCGTGTACGGCCAGTTGGCAAGCCTGACTGTCTTGGCCACCGCTGACTCCGACAGCAACTGCAGCATTCGCTGCCAGCAATCTGTCGATGTCAGGGGTGGTGCTGATGAAGCGGCGCAGGAAGGACATTTCGTTGATCCTGTGATGAAAGTGTTGGTCACAGGATCAAGGGGTTGGAAGTGTGCCAGAAGCAGGCCAGGGTTCAGACTGGCGTTTCTTCCTCGCCAGGTACCGGGATCGCGTCGATGTCCCTCGCAGCAAGAATCTGTCCCGATTCATCCATGAGAACTACTTGCGTGGGGGTCACCACAAGGCTGCCTTGTGGAACAGGCCGGTACCACAGGGTATCGTCGGGCGAAATCTTCATGAACCCGTAATGTCTGGGCTCAACCTTAAAGCGCCCACACTCGCTGAGCGTTGGGTCGCGGATCTCGAAGTCATCATGTTCGAAGTACAGGTCGCTGACCTCCCCGTAGGGTCTTAGGCGAATGTCGATGAGCTCAGGCTTGTTCAACTGCCGAACAACCCATCCCTCTCCTTCAAAGTCCCAACCTCGGGGATCTAGGCACCCGATCTCATCAACGTCGATCAGACCATCTTCATGGAGTGGTGCAGAGCAGACTTCACCTCCAACCATGAAGTTGACCTCTTTGAAGTGCGGGCTCTCTGGGCAGCGCAGGATGAGCCCGCGCCCCGGCCGGGCAATCAGAATGGCTTCGTTGCCCTTCCAGTAAGCCCGGAAATCCATGGAATCAGTGGTTAGAGGCGGGACAGAATGTGGTTCGCTGGAGTTGGGAAGTCTGTAGAACGGCATGGTCTAATCCTATTGGTAAGAGGCCAACAGGATCTCCCGCAGCTGCATGTGCCAGAAGCGGCTAGGCCACTCGCTCGAACGGATGTTCTGGGTCGCTTCCAAGTCCATCGTCGCCCACATATTCGGTGCCCATTATCAGCGAATAGGCAAGACGTGCGCGCTCGATCCTAGCGTCGGGCATTTCTAAAGTGTGGCGCTCACCAGTTGGGCTGATCAGCACCAGGGGATGAGCAAACGCTGGTAGACCGTAGCTGTCGGTCATCTCTTCCAGCTTGCCTCGACGCAGCATCCAGCCCTGGAACTGAACGATCCAGCCTTTCTCCCCGGTCTCATAGATCTGGCTGGGAGTGATATCGTCCAGGACGAATTCCCGTCCTAGCTCTACACGGGCAAGAAATTCATCCTTCAAGTCGAGTGAGTCGAACAATGGATGGCTGCTCGCATTGATGCTCTGCCGTCGACAGTAATCCGCAAGTTCCTGAATAGCCTTTCGAGCCAGGTCCAGGGTGGAGTAGTAACCTTGTAGGCGAGGCTCATACAGGCTTCCCGTCCCAAAAAGGTCAGAGTAGATCGCACGGCAGACGCGGAGCTGGGCACTGTGTAGTGCGGCGTTGAGCAACAGCGAAAATAACGGGCTGGGCATGCTTCACACCTCCTGCAGCGGCGTTGCGCAAAGATGAATCGACGTTACCCGATCTGGATAGATCTCTCGAACCTTGCGAACAATGCGCATTGCGCCTTGTGTCGTATCACATCCGTGGAACTGTTCGATTTCCGTGAGGTGGTAAGCGACTCGCTCCCTGCGGGCCTTTTCGCTGGGAGCGCAGGCTCGGATCAGATCGGCGTCATATCTTGCGGAAATGATGTCGTACCAATCCACCAGCTGGAACTCGAAAGCGACATCGACTGCCCTGCCGGTGGGTAGTGCCTCATCCCACGCATCTCTCCTGGTGTCCCACTCAGCTTCGCTGATTGTGTCAGGCCTGTCGGTTGAGTTCTGGTAGTGGTAGTCAGTGAATCCCGCGTCTTCAATCAGGCGAGCGAACGGCGCATGGTTGCGCCAATACGTCAGCATCAGAACATCACCGCGGAACGGCAAAACTGATACCGAACCTATGAAGTCCCAATTCATGGTTTTGATCGTATTGTCCTGATTACGGTAGGCGTCCTCGATCTGGCCTAACACATGGTTTCGGGACCAGCGATTGCGGTCCTCATCGACAAGGCAGTAGTTCTCCGCCAGGTCCCGGCCGAAGGCGAGCTTTCGAGCAATGACGGTAGCCACCGCCTTGCGAGCTTCCTGGATGAAAGCAGGGCGTATCCGTACAAGCTCGGCAAGTGCCTGCTCCAGGGTTGCGCGGCGTTTGATCCGGCCGTGATTGATCTTGGTACTCATGAGGTGACTCCTTCAATCGATGTCCCATGGTGAGGCTGGACGGTGTGTGTCACCAGCCAAGTGGGTGGCCTATATTTCGTGGGCCATCGTCGGCTCAGTTCAGCAGGTGCAGCAGCAGCGAGAACGCCGGCACTCCAAGAACAATCATGAGGATCGTGGTGTACATGGAGGTAAGCCTCCAGATACGGCGGCCGTCCATTGTTGCCAACGCATCACTGCGCTTTCGAAGCCGTGGGGATCGAGCATCCAAGGTGTCGGCTCTCACCATCAGAGCCAGCAGTAGCAAAACCACGTTGTGCATGGCCAACAACACAACACCGAGGATGGGGCTTTGAGCTGCCAGGCCGGCCGAGGCGACGAACGCAAGTAGATGAGGCACGTTGTCGATCAGCTTTGCCAGACCTTTCGCAGGGGTGAATCCGAATCCTCGCTGAGCCGTTCGTTCGGTGCATACCCAACAAGCCAGCGATGCAGACGCCATGAAGATGGTCAGCATGAGCATTTCCTCTTGTCACACCAGTACCAGGACGCGGCCCTGATCGATCGCGAAGTCAACAATCTTGCTCCCTCGGTTACGAAGGGACAGCACACTCCAGGCTTCGGCGTTGGGACGCCCGATGACACGGGCGGGAATGTTCATCGCAATGAACTCCGCGCGTTTGGTTTTGAACGTGGCAAACAGACCAAGATCGCCCTCGCGGCGGATGTTTGAAACAGCAAATTCACGCCGGCCAACAGTGAGGTTCTGGGAATCGCCGATCAGCTCTTCGAGCTGGGATTTGGGCGGAATCGTAGAAATCATTCGAACGTACTCGTATTTGATCAGGTCTATGCTCGGGAGACCGAGCGCGTGCCGGAAGCCGTGAGCTAATCGGCCAGGGCCAGCACGTTGGCTGGCATGGTCTTGAGCAACGACTGCCCACCCTGGTTCTTGCCGTAGTTACAGCGGACAAAGACGCCCTTTGGGGTATCCCAAAAGCGAATGACCTTTGCCTTGTTCCCAGGAATGCTGTCGGCGAAGAAAATCCGGGTTTGCACGGCTAGCCCCCGGCGCAAACGAGCTACATCAAGAGCGGGGAGGTCGAGCGCTGGGTAGAGCGGGATCATTGCTCAGCACCATTTGCGCCGCAGACGAAGTCCTTCCAGGTTGCCCGGGTCAGGCGCTTGAGGTTTGCCGGATGCCCCTCACGGGAGAACGGGTAACGACGGTCCTCTGTCAGTCGATAACGACTGAGGGTAATCGTGTCTTTGCTGGTACTGAGACTGGTGCACCACCACACCTGCAGGTCCTGGAATCGAGGCATCATCAGGTCGGTGTCATCGCCGGGCACCAGCAGTGCGACACCTGGTGCAACCCGATTGTCTTTCAGGACTTCGGAAGTCGATATCGCAACCAGCGGGGCTTTGAATGGTTTGAAGTCGAAGGCCTTTTCCCACAGCCGGCAAAACGTTCCCCCTGCCAGGCATGCGGTGAAGTAGTTGTGGTCCGAGAAGGGGCGGAAAACGCCGACCGAAGTGGTCATCTGCAAACGTTTCATCGGCTCAACGTCATCCAGATCAAAGGCCATCTTGCCCTTGATCGCGATTTCCATCGCTTCATGGAGAAGTTTGGAGCGTTCCCGATCACCGACCGATTTGCCTATACCGTTGAAAGCGGCACGCATAAAGCCGAGGCCGGCGCTGACGGATGTGTTGTTCATGTGACTTCCTCAGTTGAGTGGACTGAGGAAATCTTCAGGGGGCTGACGGTGTGCCAGAACCGGCGCGGGAGAGAATGATCACTGATCTTGCAAGAAATCGATTTGCCGGTTGTTGAGGTCAGTCCTGGGGGCGTTAAGCGGGTGCCCGAGCTGGCGCTTGACCTCAGAGAGCCACGCTTTGTAAGGCCTGTTTGCGCGGTTTCCCCAGGGGTATGCCTCGGCGAGAGCCTTGCGCAATGCAGTCATGTCTTTCCGGCCAACGCGGTTGATGACTTCTGCCACTATCGGTGCCGCTCGATCTGCCCAGGACATGTTCACCTCACCATGCCGTTTTGTCCGCTGGGCGTGCCGCGGACAACTGGATACGGATGTCTTCTGCAAGGCTGATGAGACGGTTCCCTTCACCCTCAAGTTTCTGGGCTACTGCCTGGACCTGCTCAGCGGTGGCCACCTCATCCCTGCAGAATCCCTCATCTAGAAGCCACTGCTGGACCTTGGCGAACCCCTCTATTGAGAGGCTCATGCTACTTTTCCGCCGGCGGCGATGATCGCCTCCTTGATGGCATCCAGCTTGTCCTTCGGTGCCTGGACCGAGAGGAAAACCGTGTCTTGCTTCTTCTTCCAGCGCTTGAAGTAGGTTTCGAAGGAAACGTCGACAGAACCGTCATTCGACTGCACCCACCCAGCCATGATTCGAACCTGGTCCTCTGGCTTGAGGTCTTCGCCGATGGAGAAGGAGTCATTCATGACCTGGCCGTTAACTTCAAGCTCAAGCTCCTCATGCCAGACATCATCTTCACCATTCGGCTTCCAAAACCCGTCGTCGTTGTAGAAGGCCTTGAGTTCCGAGCCAGTCGTTTTGGTCGGCATTGTGATTACTCCGTTACGGACTGGATCGCGCCCAGTCGCTTTTCAATGGAAATTGCCTGCTGCTGGAGATCCAGTCCCTCGAGACCGAGCAGTCCGTTCTTCGCTGAGCCGAGCTTGGTCAGGGCCTCAACCAGCTCTGCAGCCTGGGCCTTGGCTTTCTCTAGGGTCGCCCGGTCCTGGGCGTTCAGCTTGCACATAGTTCACCTCTTGAATGAGCTACTTGGACTGCGGGCCTTCCAGCTCCAACAGTTCGGATTCGATGTTCGACCTTGCAATCGCTTCCCATGCGGCCGAGATTTCAGGGTGGCCGTACAGCGGGTGAGAGCTCAGCAGTCCCCGTAGGACGTCTGCACGTCCGGCACGGAAAAGGTCATCCGGTACCCAGGCAAATTCCTGTTGAACTGCCTGTTGGTAGGATTTATACGCCTGTGGTGGCTGTGCCAGAACCGCCAAATCAATGTCGAGCACCAGGCCGCAATCATCGGCCTGGGAGCCAGTCTGGTGGGTGGTCGCCATGATCATCGCTTCCACAGCTGGGGCGTACTCGGGAACGCCGGCAGCTGTGAGCAAGGCGATGGCGTACTGAGCGCTGCAAGCTTCATTGTCCACTCGGTGCGTGTCGTAGATCACGTCGTGAAGCCACAGCGCCAGTTCAACCAGGTGAGGTTTGTCGGCCAGATGACGCCAAGAGTCGAAGTGTTCAAGGCACGCGGCTATGTGTTCAAGGGTGTGGTAGTGCCGTCCGGGCTCGCTGTATTGCATACAGAGGTAGTCGAAGGCACCTGCAGCAGGTGCTGCGCCAAGCGCGCGCCAGAGCCGATGCCAACGATCTTCAAGCTCGGTGTGATTCAAAGGCATTTCCCTGCTACTCCAGGCGTTGTGTTGACATTGACGGATCATAACCTTGGGCATGGTAGGGAGCTTGCCGTACCGCACACCGTGAATTCTCCACGCCATGGCTAGTGACACCAGCCACGAACGAATTTCACAAACCTACTTTGGCGTGAGCCGCGGGAGCGGTGTTGTTACGGTTGCCCAGATTCTGGGAGAAATCGATGAAAACCGAATTCATGGGGGTGAGCTCCCAAGATTGGAGCGATGTCGTCAAGCAGCAGATCCGGCCGTGGGTTCGAGGAGCTGATGACTGTGTAGTGCAGATGTTGCCGAGCAGAACTCAAAACCGAGTTGGCGAGTTGTACCGCCAGGCGGTAGAGCGATATCCGACGTACGAAATGGTGGTGCTCACCTGCTTTTGCGCTGCCATGCGCAGCGAGTTTGGAGATGAAGAAACCGCGAGCCAAGAGGCGATCGAAGCTTTTCAATATGCCCGGGAGAAGTACGGATACCGTAGTCCTCAAGAAGAGGCTGAGGATCAGGCAGGGGATCGAGAGGAGGGCATTTGCTCGCACGGACTTACCTGGCTGACGTGCCCCTGCGGATGCTTTGAGTTTTAAGAGGCCAATAAGATCGGGCCGCCATTAGGCGGCCCCTTTCGTGTCTGAGATTAGGCAGCCAATCCCAAGGCAGCCATGCGGATAGCGTTTTCGAACTGCTCCTCGATCCGCACCAGATCATCCGCAACCGACTTGTCCAAGCGCTCTTCGACGAAGCGGGGGAGGAAGAGGCTGTATGGTTTGCCTGGCTTCTTCGGACGCATGATCTGGTTGGATCGTACAGTGATGATCATCCCGCGCCACGTATCCCGATTGAGATGGATCTCTTCTCGTTTCTTCTTCTTGAAGCCGCTTACTCCTACAACCAGCTGGCCACAGGAGCTCTTGCAGAGCAGTGACCCGAAGGTCTTTGCGTTTGCTCCTTTACCAGGAAGGAAATCAACCACTTCAAGCTCGCAGGGGGCTTCGAGCTTCAGCTTGACCTGATCCTTGCTGGTACCGTCAAACCAGATAGCCTCGGGCTTCTTGATAATCGTGCCTTCCAGTCCGAGTTCAAGCTGCTCCACATAGTGGTCAATGGCCTCCTTAAAGGAGTACACGATGCGCGTCTCGATCATCGAGATCGCCGAGTGGGCGAGCGCCGTTACGAGATCGGTCAGCTGACCGAAGCGGTCCTTGTATGGGGTGTCGCAGCGCCCACCCTTCTTGACCGAGGCCAGCGGGATCTGATCCCACAATTTGATGATCGGCCGGCAGCCAAGGTCGAACTGGCCGCCCTGGACTACCGAGTTCAGCATGCCGTTGCCGACCTCACGGGGGAGAATCTTGCCGTCGCATTCGACGAGCAGCTCACCATGCGCTTGCCCGGTCGGAAGCTGACGAAGCCCGTCGAGCAGTTCTTGGAACGGTGCTCCAGGGAGAAGGGTGCCAGCGCGCGAGGTGAGGCTGACCTCATTGGCTTCGATCGTCACGTTGACGAACATGCCGTCGGCTTTGACCTGCGAGTAGATACCAGCAGCCCAGTTCCACTCCGAAAGATTGGTGTGGTGAGGGAGGCTGCAGCGCATGTAGCTGAACTCAGGAATAAGCCCGGAACAGACTTTGTTGACGCTGGTTTCGCTGAAGCCGGCGCGCGGGTCCTTGGAAAGGATGCGCCAGAGCAATTCAGAGGACTCTGGGTTCAAGGACGTCAATGCCCGAGTAACCGCCTCCTCAGCGCGGTGTCCGGTGAGGCCTCGGGCGGCCAATTGGTCGAGCATCGACCAGGTTTCCTGGCTGAACTCCTCGGCCCCGAACTGGCTAGCCCGGGCCGGGCGGATGCCAAAAGTGATGAATGGGTTGAGCATGTAGATCAGGACGCGCTGGAAGGCTTCGCTGTCGACGTGGGTCTTCAGTAGCGCCAGCTTGTCGTTGGTGCCAGGGGTATTCGCGATCTGCTCGAGGGCATGGTAGACGGTGGTGCTCATCACGGGCTGATTCTCCAGAGTGGTCTGCCTTAATTGTCCGGATGCTTGGGTTTCATTCCAGCGAAGTCCGGGGACTGATGACCATTCTTAAGGCGCAGGGGGTGTGCCAGAAGCGCCCGGAAAAAGCCCTCTACGCTGCATCAAAAAGGGAGAGCTGGGCAAAGGACTGCGGGTTGGCAGAACCTGTGTCTGGCTTCCTGGAGGCTTTCATTCGGGCCGGTGCAGTTGGTGCTGGCGCTACAGCACGATCGGGCACGGTCGCCAGCGTGGGTTCGCTCTGCGCTGGA
The DNA here is from genome assembly GCF_000812405.1 of Pseudomonas sp. PI1. Classification (NCBI taxonomy): domain Bacteria; kingdom Pseudomonadati; phylum Pseudomonadota; class Gammaproteobacteria; order Pseudomonadales; family Pseudomonadaceae; genus Pseudomonas; species Pseudomonas sp. PI1. The sequence goes on along the minus strand of NZ_JWMC01000009.1, from coordinate 187,027 downwards.
GCCGGTGGCGGGATTAGTGCAGGAGGCGCGACTACAGCCTTGGACACGGAATTCTGCTCTGCCTCTGCCGGAGCGGCTGGGATTTCGGCAGGGTCTTGGGTGAAGTCGCACAAGACGATCTCGCAGATCGGACTGACGCCGTGCCATTCGTTCTTGTAGGCGGATGTGTCCAGGCCGCAATTATGGTCGAGCACGATACCGGTCTGACTCATGAACTTCTCACACTCCCGCGTAATCTCGACGCTATAGGAGCGTTGGCCCGAGTACCGGAATGGGGCGGATGTCTGCGGGATGATGAACACGCCGTGATCAGCGATCTTGGATGCGGCTTCGATGAGCTTGTACTCAAAACTTGCCCCTGTGTAGCGACCGTCGAACGCCTGGCCAGTCTTCACAGATCCAAAGGGTGGATTCGAAATCGCTGTACTGAAACGCCCCATATCCGGGATTGAAAACACATCGCTAACGATCCACTCCGCTTCTGGGAGCACTCGCTTCCCAACTTCAGCGTACTCAGGGTTAATCTCGACACACACGATACGCTTTGCACGCTCGCGGCAGGCGAAAGCCAGCCTCCCGATGCCTGCGCAAAGGTCAATCAAGGACTCACACTCCGGGACTTCGATGGAGAAATCGTTGGCCAGTCCCTCTGGCGTGAAGAATGCGCCGGCTAGACCATTCATGTTGGTCGCGGACTCATGGAAATGTTCCAAGATGAAATAGCGGTCCTCGAGACGCAGGCTCTTGTCCGAGTAAACCAGGTCGAGCGCCTGCTTGTGACGCTTCGCCGCTTCTTTGGATAACTTAGCCATTTCATCTCCTCATCGGCTCAGACGGTATGTGTCTGATTCGGGTGTGTATTTGATGAGGGAATTTTCTGACCAGGTAGGTCGTGCCACCATCACCCAGCACAAGGTCTCTATTGAGCACGCTAGAAGCTCGGGTGATGGCGGGTGAGGAGTCAGGGCGCGGTCATGTAGCCACTGACAAGCCAGGGTTCTTCCACTGAACGGCCTTGGGGATCAGGACCTGAAACTCGAAGCCAGGATCGACGGAGAATTTGATAGTGTCGCCGCGGTTTGCTGCCACCTGACGGGCGTACTCCAGAGCTCGATCGAACTCCAAAATGGAGAAGTAGGAGGAATCCTTAATGTTGGCGTTCAAGAAGTCTGTGCAATGGAGGGACGTACCGCCGTGGTTGTTTGACAGGCCGAAGGTCATCACCACATACATGGGTTCTCCGACCGGCAAAAACAGTTGGCCATCGATGATGATCCGATCGCGTGCCCACCTCTCCAGATATTCGTCAATCCCGGCCTTTCCCTGATAGGCGCCGATGTAGATTCCCTGTTCCCAATGGCTCAGCGTGACGCTTTCCGTCACCAGAGAGATCTCAGGCTCTGGCATGCGATGGGTCGCGTTCGGGCCTCCTTCCGCTTTGTTGTCCCGCGCGCCGGCGAAGAGCTTGCAGTTCGTCCAGAGGCAGCCCTCGAAAGTGCGGTATTCCACTGGATCGTGCCCCTGGTCGCTGTTGTTTCGGCTGATGATCGCCACCGGGGCTTGCTCCGGCGGGATTTCCCGAATTTCTACGGTGATCAGTCCGTCGTGCTCGCGGACTGTACGAGGCAGGCGGCAGCGAGGGGGCACGATGCTGTGGTTGTAGCTGTAGGTGAAGGTTACGTTCATCGCATGGCTCCTTATGAGATGGAGCCATGATCAGGGCTGGGCTGGTGTGCCAGAAGCCAGGTCCCGGTCAGGAATAGTTGTTCCTGCAGGGCTTCAAAATCGGATCTTCGGGGTCGACGCCGTTGGCGATGGCCATCTCTGCATAGCTGTCGAACAGATCGACTCCGCCGTCCGAAACCTGGTTCATGTCCAGTTCACCATTGATGAGATTTAACCGAACCGAGAGATTGTGATCGGCCCCCCTGAGGAGGAAGCCCGCGCAGGTAGTTGGCTTCTCCTTCCCGGTGGTATGGCAGCCAAAGGTTCGGTCGCTCATGTCATAGGCGGTTGCCGCGGAAAGTCGGAATGCCTCGGCCGGGAAGACTCCGACGGAATCACGCCTCCATGGGCAATCTTTGCAAGGGACCTTGCAGGCATGTTTGCGCCCGCTCTTGATGGTGACCACCTGGTGGTTCCAGTCAGCCCAGCGAGCATCGAGGACTTCTGGTTTGTTGTTCTTGGTAGTCATTGAAGGTACCGGTTCGGACGGCATGCAGTGATCAGGAGGGCAAGCGCGAGCAGTGCCAGGATAGCTGCCACACCTTGAATTTCAGTGGCAAAGGCTACTGGAAGAGTGTGGGCCAGCCAAGTCATGGCCAGCGCTGCGCAGATGAGGGATGCGAAGAGAGCGATTGGTAGAAGCATGGGCGACTCCCTGTTTGAAAGTCGCCAGTCTCAGGGGGCCGGCTGTGTGCCAGAATCCTCCCGGACAAAGGTCATGCAGTCATCTCTGCCTGGCTTTGCTAAGGGAGCTCCCGATCAGCATATTCTTCTTTGATCTTGTTCCTCATGTCCCGGACGTGAGCGTCAACAGTCGCCTGGTCACCTGCCACGTATGCAGCAGAAATGCTGTCTTTCGGGGCAAACACCATGGCGTCGAGGCCGAACTGGTCTGCAGTGATGTCTACGACGTGGATTCCGCCCTGATATTCGACTTCAACCCAGTAGTGGCCGTGCGGAACCCCATCAATAACCAGGCCACCATCCCTCTTACCGTCACCACCTCGAATAATTGGGTCCAGAGCGGCGAATTTTCGTAGCAGGGCCTCACAGAGGATGGCGGCGTAGAGGCAGGTACCGTTCGTACGCCCATGCCCGAGTGAGGAGTGCAGCATCGACTCGTACGTTGCTCTGACGCCTTTGAGGATCTGGTCCGGTTGCAGACTGGTCACCCACTTCTCCTGTAATGCTGTATTCACGTGGTAAGAGTGGTCGGGGCCGCTTAGGCCCCTTGAGAGTCCTTCCGCTTCGCGAGTTGGTCTTTGAGCTGGCGCGGAATGTTGCGGATGATCAGCATATCCTGCTCTTCATCGTACTCAACCGTCGATCCCAAATGATGGGCTTCGAAGGTGATGGCCAAGCCTTCAGCACGTCCTGTGAAGCGCTGGAACTCCTTCAAAGTCCGCTTGTCCGCAGGAATTTCCGGAGCCAGACCATAGTCCTTGTTCCGGATGTAGTCGTAGAAGGCTTTCGGTCGGTCTTCGTCGATCAGGCTCGAAAGTTCGTCCAGGGTTACCGGTTGCCCGAGTCGCGCTTGGGCGTTGGCGTAATCAACCAGCGTGTCGGTTTTCTCCCTGGCAGCTGCTTCTGGCAGGTCTTCGCTTTCAACGAAGTCGGAGAATGCTTTCAGCAGAGTTCGCGTCTCGCTTGGAGCATCGTGGCCTTCCTCGCAACCGATGAAGTCGCGGAAGTAGTCGAAAGCCTTGCGGCCACCTTTCTTGAGGAAGGAAATGGACTGGCGCGACTTGGGGTTGTTACGCCACTCAGACAGATTGATCCTTGCGGCAAGGTGGAGTTGCCCCACATCGAGATGCTTGATGGCGGCTACCTCGAGGCCTTCGGTCAGCGCGACGCCGTCGCGGTGATGGAGCATTGCGAGCATGAGGTAGTCAGTCATGCCTTGCTGGTAATGCGCCAGCAGGAAATGGCCCCCGACAGTCAGGCTCGATTCTTCCATCAGCCTCACCAAGTGCTCGGCTGCCTGGCGGCTGAAGCTCACGAAATCCTGTCCGCCATCCAGGTACTCGCTCAGCCACCCACTCAGTGGATAGGCCCCCGATTGACCATGGAAAAGCCCCCAACCTTTAGTTGCCTTGGCGTTGTAGGCATCGTTGAGATCGGCAAGCAGGTTATCTGCGGCCTCGTTGTGTTCCAGTTCGGCATCCCGGGAGTGGAGTGCCGCCGGGTTCCCGTCGGGTTTCTTGTCGATGAAATGGACAATGCAATGGCGAATGGGCATGGGGACCTCAGGTCAGACTGATAAGCAGAAAGCGGTTGCCGGCGAGATCCTAACGGGTGAGATCCTGCCGGCAACGGAGGAGGGCGATTAAGCGCAAGCGTCGAACCGGAACTCGCAAACTCGCTTGCGAGTGGTGCGTGCGCTGGGTCGATCGGTGACGAAAGATTCCGTTGGGATGCTGAACAGGCGGAGTTGGTCCCGTTGTTCGTGAACGGTGCAGATACTGCACTGCTCCAGCAGCACGTTGGTCGGCTCAGAATCCCGGTTGAAAACCAGCATGAGCCCCGAGGAGAGAGTTGGGATGTCCGGCGATAGTGAGCAGATACCCCCCTCGAGCTCCAGCATCAGGTCATGGAGTACAGGGGACCGCAGATCGGGGTGAACGATCAGCTGGGTGAAAAGCGTGAAGGTGCCATTACGGCGTGGCCATCCTTGACTGAAGAGTTCCCCGGCTAGGTAAACGTCCTGGCTGATATTGTCCATCGCGATGACCAGATCCAACCCTTTGCAGGTCGTGGCGATGAAATAGCCCTCTGCGCAGAGGAGAGCAGTGCCAGCAGTCTGTTCGGTATCGGTTACCAGAATTTTGAATGCTACTGCTCGGGCGTCTGCGCCGAACTGGTTGTATCCGACACTGATGTAGGCATGCAGGTCCTGGGTGGTACCAGGATTCAGCTTGATCAGCCTGCGTTCCGCGGAATCGAAGATTGCCTGCGGAGAAAATGCCTCCTTCAACTCCTGAACGGCAGTGTCCACCGTACGATCGCCATCCAGCATGTAGGTGTAACCGTCGAGAAGTTCGGGGGTGAATTTGACCATTTGCCTGATTCCTTTTGGCTGGGGGTGGGAAGAGGTTGCGCGATTTGACGGGTGGCACAAAGCCAAAATGGCACGCTGAAATCCCGACTCGCCAAGCCGATAATCTGCCACCTGCTGGCGTGCCTGAACCCCCTGAATTCAGAGTGTGAACTCCACGCTTCCTTGTAGGAGACGTCAAGCTGCGCGGCTATCCAGTCGACGAACATCCAGGACCTGTGCAGGGGAAAAGACCACTACCTCGTAACTGCCGTCCGGGTAGGTGGCCACAAGTCCGTCATGACCGAGCTGCTCAAGTCGCTGCTGAATCTCAACTCCAAAATAGCCGTCGGTTTCAATAGCCCTGGTTATCAGCTCAATTGCAGTCTCGATCGAGAAAATCTGCTCGATGAGGGGAACGGCCGGACTGTCCAGGTCGTAGTCATGCTCAAGGCTGGCCAGGCAGTGGAGAGGGTTGCTCATGTTGAGCTTGACCTCCCAGACAGAGCCGCCAGGTCCTGCGTATTCATCGGCACAGGCTTGATCCCCGAAATACAGGCCGGAACCAAAAGTTCCGCGACTTGCGGGCTGGAAGTTAGTGGTTCGGGCTTTGGTCCCTCGGTAGAAGTTTTTTTGCTTCGGGAACATGGTTCTCTCCTGATCGAGTGCTCATGTTCCATGAAGAGGGGAGGTGCCAGAACCGAGGGGAAAATGCCGATCATCAAAAGATTTGGCAGAATGCTTCTGGCACAAGAAGGACGGCTTGATAGTGACTCCATCGCGGGGCAAGGGGCCCCAGCTACAGGAGCCAGCATCATGCAGAACGCCAACAACATTTCCGCATTCGAACAGCGCTACAACGAAAAGCTCGATGAGCTCGCAACCGAGCTGGATGGGGCCCTGCCTTCCTATCGTGAGCTGATGGCCCAGGTATCAGGCTTGCTGGCAGAAGACGGTCATTCTCTTGATGTGATCAGCGGATATGACGACTTCGAGGCGTTCTTCACCTGGCTCGACACGCTGACGGCATACGACCAGATGGATGAGGATGGTTCGCTCGAGGACCATAAGCCTCTCTTGGCAGTCATCTACGAAGCCATACGCGCAGGCGAGGCCTGACATTCGGGAAAAACCCGACACGCCTCTTTGAGTGTGTGTCGGGTTTTTGATTATCAGTCTTTGGCCGGTAGCGGTTCGCTGGGCTGATTGGGCTCCAACCCAGAATCGGCTTCGGGTGATTCTGCCGGCGGGAGCAGCTCCCCGGCCGAGTCGAAGCTCAGTCCATCCGACGTCTCAGAGCTGTTGATCACAGAGTGGTACAGCCCCTCGCCCATCTTCCAACCGGGATATGCAGTCATGCCGCCGACAAAGGCGATTACCAGCGCTGTCAGCACGATTCCGATCCACTCGATTGAGCGCTTGATCACTTTGACGGTGATCGAGTCCGGCTCATGCCGGTAATTCTCTTCCTGCTTTGCCCTTATCTCCAGAAACACCTCACGAAGGCGGGCTAGGAGCTTGTTGGCTTCTACCTCGCTGGTGAACCACGCGAGTGTGTTGTAGCCCTCCTTCACCTGCAACAGGGGCTTTTTGGAATCGAAGGGATTGTCCTCTTGAATGACCGTGAAGGAAGTGTGGCCGCCGTAGCCGCAACGTACAGCTGTGAACTGCCCCAGGGCAGCGAGATGGATGTCGTCCTGGTGGACTTCGATTTGGACTTCGTCCGCGGATTCGAAAACCTTCTTGTCTCGAATGCTGATCATGTTGGCTCCCTGGGTGAGAAAGGCCCTAGTGTCCTGGCCGTGGGCGCGCGCACAAGCGAAATGGCAGGGCTGAAATTCGGCCTAGGCCTCACCCAGGAACAGGAAACCCCGCCGAAGCGGGGTTCATGGAGTTGGGATTGAGCTCAACTCACTTTCTTGGACAGATCCGCGAAGGTGAAGCCTTTAACCTGCTGGAGCTGGCGCTCCAGGTGACCGATCAACTCAGCTTTCGCCCGGCTGAATTGCTCCACTCGCGTTTCCTGCGGTTTGGATTTGGAAGTGACCATGTAGCCGCCGATGAGGCTTTTGACGTTGTCATGTTCATAGCGATTCAGCGGGGAGGGAGCAGCCCCGGTTTGACTCTGCGCCCAGTCTTCCTGAGCAGCTACGACCTTGAATGCGTTGTCCGCAGGCACGCATTGCCGGAATACCGGGTTCTTCAGCCAGTTTTCCATCGTGACCCGGTGTTCGTCCAGATCCTCGGCGGAAAGGCCCTGATAGTCATTCAGGAAGAACCAGTTGACATCACCCCAGCGGCAGTTGTCATGCCAGTCCGGGGTAGAGAAAACCTCGATTCGGCCGGCATACGGGGCTACGAACAGGCACTCGCCTTGGCCCAGATCAGCCATGGTCCCGAGAGGCATCTCTATAAGGATGTCAGCAATCTTGAAGCCGACCTCCTGCATGCGCTGATAGGCCAGGCGCTCCGCCTCGTCACTGGAATAGGTGTTGATGGCGCGATTGAGGTCGAGAGCGTTGGGGTTATTGGTGCTCATGGAGTAGATCCTTCGTTGATGAATTCGATGGACCTATGGTGAGGCTGCGCCGGTTGTGCCAGAACCGGTGCAGCAGACCGAACTGGAAATGCTCAGGCAGAACCATGATCCAGTTTTACCAGCGCTTCCGGGAACGCGATGATGTGGCCCTCCGCATAGCTTTCGACGCGGATCTTGCCGAAATCAGCTCCCAGAGTCCTCCCAAGCTCGAACACCTCGATGGCGTTGGTGGCCCGAACGCCGATGCAGTAACTGCCGATACCGTCGAGGCCGGGGGTAGCTCTCTCCCGCAGGCCAGCTGCTTCGAGGCGAAGTAGCAGATTTCTCGCAGTTTCATTGCAGGGTTGGAGCACAGTTCAGTCCTCCAGGCTCTCTTGCGGTTGGGCAGCCGGTGCGCCAGGCAAATAGTGTTCAGGCCCGAGTTTCTCTGGCGAGATTCGCTGCAACGCCCAGCCGTCAACATATAGCCAGCCATCTTGCTCCTGGAATGAACCCTCAAGGAGGTTTGTCCGGTAGCGATGCGCGTAGGCTTCGACCTCCGCATCAGACGGCACCGCAGGCAGGCCTTTCTCCACTCGGGTCCGCGCATCCCTTACTGCCCGGTCAAGACGCATCTGAGCCGCAGCCCTGTTCATTCGCCCTCTTAGGGTATCTTCTGCATCCTCAAGATCGGGGTCGATCCCCATCAGCTTGACCTCATTGCTGAAGGCGGATACGGCAATTTCAAGGTGCGCCTTCCAATGCTCGGCTTGGTGCCGGCACTCTAGGTCGAGCTGAGCACTGGTGGTGATGCGGCCAACAGCTCGATCATAGTGGGCGATCATGCATGCCTCGGATTGATCTGCGCGGATTGGTTTATGCCAGTAGCGCCATCGGAACCCGAGATCCAGCCAGCCAGGCTGCGAGACGATCATTTCCGAATTGCTAATCCGTTCGACAACAAGCCAGGGGGTCTGATCGATCCATACCGCATCGACGGGCGGTTCGTCCTCAGTCAGCGGCTCGTAAGCGACTGGCCCGTCTAATGGGGCGAAGACCTTTTCGGACTCCACAACGTCGTACCAGGGGTAAGAATGGGACAGGGGAGGAGGCAGCACCAGTGGTTGCTTGCCGGCGAGGAGCCGATGATAGAGCGAACTCTTGTCCGGGAGGTGGTTGGGCATTGCTCCAGCTGCGGCAACGATTTCGAGATAGCGCTGCCACACCGGGCAGCTTTCCGATGGCGTGATCATTGAGCTCCTCCAGGAGTTGCTGAGGCTCATGATGGTAACGGCCGACTCTAGCTTGGCTATGCCAAAACGCAACGGTGAATTTCCCGGTTATCCTCGTCCACCGGTGCCGGTTTAATTGGCGGCTGCTCATTACTTAGAGGCTCAGGAGAAATAGCATGAGCACGACAGATGATGGATTTCCTCCGCGGGTAAAAGAAGATCTACGGCGGGATGTTGGGGGTTACTGTTCAGCCCCATTTTGTGGGATTCAGACCTTTGTCTACGACCGGGCCCGGCGCAAAGACAAGCTGACGGGCGATGCTGCGCATATCTGCGGAGCGCGCCCACACGCGGCCCGATATTACGATCTGCCGATGGATGTGGATCGTCACGGCTATGAAAATGGGATTTGGCTGTGCGCGGTGTGCCATCGCATGATCGATCACAGTGCGTGCCTTTACCCGGTTGACATGCTGCTCCATTGGAAGCGCCTGGCAATAGACGCTCACCAAGCCGGAGGACGCCGCCTTCAAGCTCTGATGGTTGGCAGTGATCTCACCCGCGATCATCAAAACGCGGCGCAATTTCTCAACGACGTATGGCAGGTCAGAGTGAAGTTCCGGGAGGCGAAGTTCAACGTATCGCCCGGGGATCGGTTCAACTCCACTGTAAAGTTCGACACTGAGTTTGCTCGACTGATTCGGAACCGGGCCGGCCTGTACATGGCCAAGCCCTGGAACGCCTACCATCCGCACTGGACATTCACTCCGGAAATTCAGGTTTGGGAAAGTGAGATCGTTCGGATGGCTGGACGCCTGGCCGAAATGCCTGCCCTGGCATTGATGGGTGAGGGAATGTTCGATTTCTACCACCAGGTGGACGAGGAGGGGAATTTGGTGTTCCGCGACGAATCAACGAGGTCCCTGCACATCTTTGTGCAGATGCTGGAGCGCTTCGACGAGTTCCTGACGGATTACAAGGGGCCACAACAGAGCCCCTATGGCTCCTCACCCTATGGCTTCTAGCAGGGTGCGACTGTACCGAGGTGGAAGGTCTCTTGGACCTTCCTGCTCACCAGTTCGAGTGCTTCATCGACGGTCAGCGGGGGAAGGGAGTCGTCTCGGTAGAAGACATGCACTCCGCGCCCGATGAGATTGGCAGTTCCCCGCTCGCGATTGATGCGCAGTTGGCAGGCATCTATCGAGTGTCCGCCGGCTGCACGGCCCATGATGGCGAAGATGCTCTTCGCACAGCCTTCGGGAGATGCGAAATCGAACTCCTCGGGGATAGGAGTCGAGGTGGTGGGCAGCACCGGAATGGTGGTCGATCCATAAAGCAGGTGGGCGTGCTGGAGTTTCATGGCCGTGCTCCTGTTGTGGTTTGCAGTCAGGATCGGCCGCATGCTCTTGTGCCAGAAGCAGCTGGGCCGGAGTAATCCCGGCCCCACCGGCGCCTTCAAGCGACCGCCGCGGACTCCACAATCTGTACCGGGAACCCGATTGGCTCCAGGGCCTGATATACGACTTCGCCGCCAATGGTCTCGTGCGCCAGCAGTTGCTCGACGATGAAATCCAGCTCTGGGCGGCAGTTCTCGATCAGTGCCAACGCCTTTTCATACCCAGCGTTCAGCAGCGTATCCACCTTTTCCATGATGATCCGGGCATCGATCGCTATGCCGAGCTCTCGCATGGTCGCCAGGCTGGTGAGGCTTTCGTCATTGGACATCCCGTAACTGGTCACCATTGAAAGGGCTATCCTAGTGGCTTCTTGCAGGTCCCCGGCAGCGCCAGTGGATACTTCCTGAAAGACGTTAGCTTCCGCAGCGCGACCGGCCAGAACCATAGCGAGCTGCGCCTGAATCTCGGACTGCAAATGCAGTCGCTTGTCCTCGAGCGGAAGAATCAGGGTGACGCCTTGCGCAGGCCCGCGGGGGAGAATGGTGACTTTTTCCACCCGTCCGGTGTTGAGAAGCGCGCCAACCAGTGCATGACCAGCTTCATGAACTGCCACTCTACGACGGTCCTCAGGGCTTGCCAGTTTCTGGTTCTCATCCGCTTCACCCATGCGCTGGATCTCGATTGCTTCCAGGATGTGGTGCATTCCAACTTCGGTATCGCTGCTGCGAGCGGCAAGAAGCGCTGCGTTGTTCGCAACGAAGGCGATAGCTGCTGGCGTCAGCCCCATGCAGTTCTTGGCAAGGCGGTCATAGTTCAGGTCTTCTGCCGGCTTGGTCTTGCCTAGGTACAGCTGCAGTAAGCGTACCCGGTCCTCGAGCGTCGGTAGGGGGACATGAACGGTCCGGTCGAATCGACCTTCCCGGCGAAGAGCTTTGTCCAGGGCATCGACATGGTTGGTTGCGGCGATCAGCATCACCCCAGCATTTTCGCTAAACCCATCCAGCTCGGTGAGGAACTGATTGACGATGCGGTTCCCTTCACCATCGGCAAGGCGCCCTTGGTCGACGCGCCGGCCAATCCCGTCTATTTCGTCGATGAACAGGATGCACGGCGCTTTGCGGCGTGCCTCTCGGAACAGGCCCTTTACCTTCTGGATGCCAACGCCATAGAACATGCTGCTGAAGCTGCTGCCATTCGCTTCGATGAAGTTCACGCCACACTCATTTGCCAGCGCCTTGGCCAAGAGCGTTTTGCCTACGCCTGGGTCGCCGGTAAACAGAACCCCTCTCGGTGGTCGCGCGTTCAGCAGGGCGAAATTCTCTGGGGTCCGCAGCCATGCGGTCATGTCCATCAGGGTTCGCTTTGCCTCATCGCACCCGATCACGTCCTTGAAGGTGACCTTGGATGTCGCTTTTTTCCTACGGATCGTGAGGTAGGGGCTCAACATGGGCCAGAGCATGCACCCGAAGAAGAGGACCATCATCAGTTGAACCGCTACGTCCAGCGAACGGGCTGCGCTGATCTGAGGGCCGATCTTCAGTTCCTGAATGGTGAACAACGGAGTCTTTTCGTTGTAGATCAAGTTGAGCAACTGCCGGGCTACTTGGCCGAACTGGTCGCTCACGACATAGGCCCGTTCGTCCTTGGTCGTGATGTAGATGTCTTCCTTCCCGATGTCAGCTTCGATGACGTTCCCTAGACGGACGTCTTCCATGAGGTTGTCCAGCGTTTTCCTGTTATCGGTCCACCGGGAGGGGTTCTTGCTGATCTGATCCATGATCGTTGCCTGGTGCTGACCAGCAGACGTATCAGGCCCCTGGGGTTGCAGGAATTGGTTGTACGCCCAGTATCCGCCGAACAGCACCAAGGTGAGTGCGCACCCGATCATTGACTGCACATACTTGTTGCGCAGGGACCGGCGGATGCGCGTGAGGAGCGAGTCTTTCATGGAGTTCCCTTTAGGCCGGGCCCAAGGCTGGCCCGCTGGTGATGAAAAGATCATGAGCAGGTGGAGTGTTCAAGCCATCTCCACCTTCTGAAAAGCTGGCGCTTGGTTAAAAGCCCATGCCGAGCTGCTCTGTCAGCTGGGTGGCCGGAGCAGGCTTGGGCGCTGGCGAATGGTTGCCTGCAGGCGCGTCTGCAGGCACGTACACCGGCTCCTTCTGCAGGCCCAGTTCAACTTTGATCTTTTGGACAGCAAGGTAGGCCTCGATGTAGGGACGGGTGTGTTCACCGTGAAGCCCACGAGTGCTCAGGTTGAGCCCTACCTTTCCACTTGCATCAGCCATGAGGTAGCGACGGCCATCCTTGATCACCTGAACGAAGCCCTGTGCGTATCCGCTCTCCGCGAAGCGGGTGAGGCGGTCTACTTCAGAGAAACGTGAGCACAGGCTTGTGTGCAGAACCTGCAGGTGATGCTCGGCTTTCTTGAGGTCGTCTTGCTTCGGATCTACGCCGGCCCATTCGAGGATAGTGGCCCAGGTGCCGGATTGAGTGCGCGGCAGCTGGACTCCGGTAACCGCGGTGAACACTGCCTTGCCGACATTGTTCAATCCGTTTGCCAGGAAATTGAGCGCATACGCATCGCGTGCCAGGAGAGCTTCGGCGAAATGCAGGTGATAGTCCCGCACCTGGATTTCTCGACCGGCGCGCCCGCCCAGCTCGTGAGCGTACATGGCTGCTATCCCTTCGACCGTATGGGTCTCAGGTGACGGTTGGAGTTTGCGTACTGCAGTCATCGTGTATCCCCTGGCTGTGTTCAGAATGGACACAGTTTCAGGGCAGACGATGCGTGCCAGAACCGCAGTGAATTGCCCTGCGGCCCTGGTAGAAGGCCTTACAGGCGCTGAACCTTTACCTTCAGCTTGATCTCATCAGCACCTATTCCGTTAGCAATTTCCACCTCGGAATTAGCCATGACGACCATGCTGCTGTTTAGACTTTGGATACGGAAGGATGCAGATTCGAGTTCGGTGTCTCCGAGTTTGAGTTTTTGCTCTTCGAGGACCTGAACGTAGCTACCGTCGACAGAGACGGCAAATTTGTCGTCGGACGCTTCTCGAGCCGTAATATCGGCCATGAACCCAACGGGCACCTTTTCCTTCTCTCGAGTCGGTTTGTCACAGGCGGGTTTGAAGGGATTCAACCAGCGGCTGATGCCTTCCCGGCACGTCACCGTCACGTTGGTATCGATTTCCTTGAAACGCCCATCGTTGAAATGGGCGGTAGCCCCTTTCGAGATTTCCTGGGTACCGCTGCTGAGCACAACGCCGCCCTTGGTGACTTCGGTCTGGATCGTGATGCGATCGCCGGCGGATGCAGGCACCGAAATTACAGCGGCCGCGACTGCGGCAAGAGCAAGCATGGGGAGTTTTGGCATTCGTTCTCCAAAGGGTATTTAAACCCTGGATTGAGGGGTGAAGCACCTTTTCAGGTGCTTCGTTCAATGAGGCGGATCATTGCCTTGGCAGCTTGAGAGAGCCTACTGTTCTTGGTCGACGGCGCTCCGCTGACCGACAGCCATGCAGCCGGCAACGAACATAAGGATGAGAAGGCAAAGGGCACCGGCCCCCATGGTCGTCAGCAGACCGAAGATTCGATCCGGGTCAGCGGTCATGTCCTGGTCGAACAAGGCGTACAGCCAGTCACTCTTGAAGCGGCCGAGATAGTAGGTCAGAGCGAACACCGCAAAAATGATCAAACGAAGCATCATGAGCTCCTACAGGACTGCTTTGAGATAGTCGATTGCGGGGTCAAGTTGCTGGACGGGATTGACCTGGTGGTCATCCATGAAGCCGATCAGCAACTGGACATCGGAACTGAAGGCTCCCGAAGTCAACAGGGCCTGCGCCAGCGAGCTGCCAACTTCGTATTTGGAAGCTGCAGCCTCCCAGTTACCAACTGGACCGACCTTAGCGATTTGCGAAATGCATCGTTGGGCGGTGAACCCGCTGGTGAGTCCACCGCGGATAGACAGGAGGATTGCCAGTTGCGTCTGAGACGAAACCTCGGTGTCCTGGGGCTTGGTAGCGTCAGTGTTCTGGTTCATATGGATAGGAGTCCAATGGTGGAGACTCCTATCCTATGAAGTGGTGGCGACCCGTACGAGCCAAGTTGAGGGGCTGAAATCCGTTATGGACCGGGACGGCGGACTCACTTCTTCGAGATGATCTCCAGTACCCGCACGAACAGGTTGATGATGTCCAGGTAGAGCGATGCCGCGCTGTCCACCGCGTTGTCGACGGTCCGCTCGATCTGGTTGGCCCGCCCCCAATCCACACCTACGTATCCACAAAAAATGGCTGCGACGATCCAGTCCATTACGCCCAGTTTTACGTCGAACACGAAGATCTGCAGCAGCTCAACCACGATCGTGATGCACAACGCCCAGAAAAGCGCAGCCTCGATCCGTTTGAAGAAGGCCGGGAACAGCGTTCCCAGAACCATCATGGATACCGTGAGGAGGGTGGTGACACGGACTGCCGCGATGATGTTTTCCTGCGAGTGGCCGGGAATGAACATGACCAATACCAGGCCGATCGGAACCACGATCATGTTGTAGCCGAAGAAGCTAATGATCGGGTTCTTCGAGCTGAAGATAATGATGCAGCCGACGATCGCACTGGCGAAGTATCCGATGATGAACACCAACGGGTTGATCGCTTTGATGGTTTCGGTCGGGATGGTTGCTACCATCCACCAGTTCAGGGCGAAGCCCCAGAGAAGTACCGCTCCGAGGATCAGGTTGTAAACCGACGCGGATATCTGGTGATAGCTGCCGATGCGGCTGAAGGTATCGTTCTTGAACATGATGGTTCCTTTCGCTCGACGAGCCCCCCATGGACATCGTCAGGTCCTACATTCAATTACCTGGTCGCGTGTGCCACCAGCTGGTTCATAGCAACTTAGAGATGCTCAACTACATCCCCGCTCTGAGAGTAAAAGACGGTTTTGTTGACGACGTTGAACTCTCTATCTTGGTATGCAGCTCGCCACATAGACTCCGGGACGTCGCAGCCCAGTTCACGGACCACCCCCTTGAAATAGCCAAGCTCCTGGGCATGAGAACGTGGGTCGTCGAGGTTGGAGTAAATGATCCGTTCATCGCTGTATTGCTGGCCCGCAGGCGGCTCCGCGAAAACGACTAGGTAGAACTCTGCCATTGGCTTGTCCCACCCAAGTTGAACCCGGACCAAGCCATTGGACTTCGCGCACGGCACGCAAACAATGTGTTGGCTCATCCGAAATCCCTAGAAGTTGATGAATGTTGGCGCATCGGCCAGCTTGAAACGGTACGAAATGATAGGTCCGCGCTTGATTCCTCCCCAGAACGTGGACGCATTTGAGGTCTGATCCGGCACCACCAATGTGCGCGAAAGCAGTGTGAGTTCCTTTGCCTGGTCGAGCAGCCACACTGGTTCATAATCTGGCTCAGGGCGATCTGCGCCGATGAATAGCAGATACACCCGCTGAAGCTCGGTGCTGTAAGCAACCCCTACATTCTTTTTGCCCATGAAGTCGGGATAACAGATCAACTCATATCGATCAATGTCCGCGCCGACACCATCGTTGAGGGCGTGACGATACTCGGCCAACATCATTTCTGCTTCCGCATATGCGTCAGCAATGGGAGTTTTCCCTTTTCCACTGAATGGTATCGGATCGCTGAGAGTGCATTTTCCTGTGGGCGTATCAGTCATTTGTCATTCCCTACATTATCGCGGGCGCGAATAACACGCCTCTTTTACGGCCCAAGCCCCACACTTGATGGGGCTTGGGATTCAACAGACGGGCTTAACCGATCAGGATGCTTTGGCGAGGTGAGGAGCCTGGGCCACTGGTGTGAGGAGTTCGACCAGCGCGGACTGCTGTTTCACGTCGAGCTTCCTGAAACGGGCAATTAGGCGAAGTTCATCCGCGGACAGACCTTCGCCGTTCGCTGCAGGAAGGTTCTCATTCCCATCCTGAGATTCGGCCTCAAGGCTCGCTTCGAGCCGAGCAAGGATTTCTGAGTTCATGCTGCGGAAGTTCCCCCGGGCAACGTCCGCGATTTTGTTGCGCATTCCGTCCGGGAAGCGAACCACGAATTTGTCTGCGATTCGTGAGGCATATAGTGGGAATTGACTGTTGCTCACTTTCTTTCCTTCATTCTGTCCACGTTCATGCGACTGAGGACCTCTCAGGGCAGTCCATGGGGTTGTTAGTCTATCGGCCCGCTGGCGTTATTCGAGCCAAACCGAGGCCCAGGTTTTCAGGCTGTACTACTGAAGCGCTTGGTCATTGTCGGCCGGTGCTAGTCTGGGATCGGGTTGGTTTCGTTCTCGTCGCGGATAGCGCGGCACAGGTTCAACAGCGCTTCACGGACCTTCGGGGAGCGGCCGCCGCCGGAGAAGGGCACACAGAACTCGACGTCTGCCATTTCACCCTCGTCGCTGATCACTGCTACGCAAACGTCAGAGTCCCCGTCCAGGATCAACCGCAAGCGTCCTTGGCCCATATCCTCCCTGCGTTCGAAGAACTCACCCAGGGGAAGCGGCGGCCCCTGATCCTCGGTCTGCTGCTTGAGCAGTGCGCGGGCAGCCTCAATGACCTGGCCGCCAAAGAGTGTGTCGCCGAATCGACCTCCGTCCTCGGTCAGCGTTTCTGCTGCCTCTTCGATTGCCAGGCTGGTGATCAGGACCATAGTTTCATCCTCGTAGTTCGGGTTTAGAGAAACAGCGCCAGCTGCCCGATCAGGGCATTTCGCTTGTCTTCTTCCTTTTTCTGGAACTTTGCTTGCAGGGTTTCGACCAGCGCATGCGGGTCATTGATGATCGGCATCAGCCCGTGGAACCAGGCCTGGTTGCCCACGCGCATCATCCGATCCCACTCTCCCAGGCTGCCCTTGTAGAGGGTTACAGTTCCGAGACCGACCAGGTAATGGACAACGCCAGAGGGGTTATCCAGCACCGAGATTCGGTTCAGGGCATAGTCGAGGTCGAACTCCCAGAACAATGCCGCACCTTCTTCGTCGATCTCGAACTCGTCACCTACGTTCGCGTTCTGAACGATCTTGCCGTTCGGAAGAACGGTGGTGTCTTCCCAATCCACGGCAGCAGCTTCCACATTGCGGAATCCGCGCCACGCGGCGAAATATTCCTCATCCGCGAAGGGAACCTCTGCACGGAAGGAAACGTCCTTCTCGGTGTACTTAGGAATCGAGGCAAGATCGGGAATGTCATAACGCTTGCCTTGCTCGTAGATCTCTTTCCAGGTGCGCAGGGCCATGAAGCTGCGTTGGTACTGGTACCGGCCCCAGAGGCAGTCCAGAGCGATTAGCTGGCGGTGGTCAAGAAGATGGAAGCGGGGAGCAATGCCCAGCTTGCGTGCAGCGATCTGCTCCCGGACTTGTATCGTCAGAATCAGGCGCAGCAGCTCCAGGGTATATCCCGGAGCGTAAGCGTTGGGTACGACCTTAATTGTCCCGGTTTCTTCGTTGATCGTACGCGCCAGCCAGCAGCGCGCAGACGGATCGAAGTGTCGCGCCAGCATGTAGTTCCGCAGGTCGAGCAGGGGCTTCATCCAAGCGTGCTTTCCGCCCTCAGCCGAAATCATGTTTTCGGCGCTGGTGTCCTTCGAGATACGTCCGCAGGCCCAGCAACCTGTCCTGGCGGAGCAGGGTGGGCGGTTCTGCTCCCGGCCCGAGATGTACTGGTTGACCATGCAGTCCCCGCCGTTGGCGTCCCGGTAGATATCAACCAACTCTTCGAAGTCGGAGTAGGCCTCAATCTTCTCGGAGCGGACGTGCCCGATGTAGGTGAAGATGTCGAACGCATCCCATTCGGCGATCGGGCTCAACACGAGTTGACCATCTTCCATCGCATCGACAGCTTCCGTAGAACTCTCACCTCGAGCCTTCATCCGTGCAGCGCGCTGCGCGCTTTCCTCGAAGCGTGTGCCGATCAGGCTTACCAGATTTGCGTCTTTCGCTTTGACTCCATCCTTTTCGGCTATCCAGGCACGCACTTGGCGCTTGATTCGGTCCAATGCTGACTTCTTCATCATCTGTTGGCACTTGGTGTTGTTGCCCACCGACATGATCGTGCGGCCGGACAGCAGGCCAACGAGATAGTCGTTGGACAGATTTGGGGAGGCCACCCAAACACGAGTCTCGATACCGGCAGTTTTGGCGTAAGCCTTGATCGCCCTGATCTGGCCTTTGTTGTAGATCTCGATCACTGGATTTTCGAGACCAGTGTTCGAATGGATTACGTGCAGTGCCGGAACACTGTGGCCTTCAGCGATCAGATCGCGCAGGGCGGTAAACGCCAAATTCAGTGTCACGCTGCTGTCCTTGCCTCCCGACCAGGCCACCACTAGGCGACGACCTTCGCGCACCTGCTGCTTGATGGCCTCAACCGCGGCTTTCACCTTCTCGTCGAAGGTCAGGTCTACCACCTGCAGAAGAACCGGG
Organism: Pseudomonas sp. PI1; assembly: GCF_000812405.1. Classification (NCBI taxonomy): domain Bacteria; kingdom Pseudomonadati; phylum Pseudomonadota; class Gammaproteobacteria; order Pseudomonadales; family Pseudomonadaceae; genus Pseudomonas; species Pseudomonas sp. PI1. Next base: position 168,669 of record NZ_JWMC01000009.1, on the reverse strand, counting down.
GCAGGCTCTGCGGCGTCGAATAGGCCGGCTTGTATCGACTGGTTCAGTTTGGTTTGCGCGGAGGTCATGGTGCTGGGCTCACTGCGATGAATATCGGAATGAGCCCAGTTTCAGGGGCACTTGGTTGTGCCAGAACCGGGGTAAAGGAAAAGTTTCGAGTTGCTGCTCAGGGGAGGTATGGGAGCCGCTGGGCGCAACTCAGGGGCTAAGTTCAGTGCCAATAGCTGGAGTTGAACCAGGGTTAGGGGGCAGGCGCCCCCTCAGTTAACGGACGGGATGATCAGGAGCCGAGATTGCGGTTCAGCCCGGCTGGACCAGCACTATCGGGACTCGCACTACGGGGCCCATCTCTTTGGCGACGATAGCGCGGCAGGCGGCCACCTTGACGCCCTTGTAGGTTTCAAAGCTGGTGCCCGAGTCGAAGCAATGAGCGCTCCCCCAAAATTCACCTTGGCGGCTCGGGTCTCCCGATTCGTGGTTGCCCAGGACGATGGCGCGCTTCTCGATCAACGGGCCAAGTTGGCTCCAGTTGCTCGAGGGGCTGTATTTGTCGCCGATCTTGGCCATCATGCCGCCAGGCGCTTTATCCCAGATCCAGTAGCCTCCATTCGCTGTATTTCCGAAAGCCATCGGGTCGTACTTTATCGGCAGGCCTTCAATCGTTGCGATGGCCCAGTCCAGTGCCGCGCCGATCAGCTCCTCAGTTTGTACTTCAACCATGTTCATCGTTGTGGTCCTTCTTCTAGAGACGCGCTCTTGGGGGGTTGGTTATGCGATGACGCGATTCAAGAGGATCGCCGGGGCGGTGAGCTGGGGAGTTTGCTTGGCGGCTGTGATAGCCAGGATGCCCTTGCTGCAGCTGATCTGCAGAATGGCACCCTGATCGTCACGCGCCAGGATGGACACGCCCATCGACATTGCGACGTCTAAGCGCATGGCTCCAGATGCCACGGCGTAGCCGAGGGCGGTGAGTTGCTGGAGTGGGGAGTGCTGCTGGCTCATGGCTCATTACTCGCTTGTTCGTTGATGTAGCCATGTTCGAGCGGCTCAGCCTGTGCCACCACCAGGGGCTGAATTTTCTTTCAGGCCCCTTACTCAGTCGATGAACCGACGGAACTGAGCCCTTTCCGGATGCTTTGCCATCGGCATAAGGCGATCCGCTTCTGTGGGTTCCTGCAGCTCTCCGTCCCTCAGCACGCAAGTCATGAGACCATCGACCGCATCGCGCAGTACGTCGTTGAGATTTCGCAGGTGTAGTGCTTCTTCCTCATGACCATGAAAGGCCGCTTGTTCGCAAAGGCCTACGAGAAGCATGGAATTCGCGATGAGGGACAGGGCCTCCAGGGACATCTCCAGATTGCGCTGGCAAGCCTGCGATGCGACCACCACACGGTCTGCTTGCGGCAGAACCATGGCAACTGCACCGTTGTTGTACTCGCGGAGCTCCCAGAGACCGCCAGAAAACTTGCCCTCCATCAGCGAATTCATGACCGAATACAGGTTGTTTGCGAAGTTCGAGCTTTGGCGACCGATCTTCAGTTCCAAATGCTGTACAGCATGCTCATTGGGGATTACGCGGTAGGACACGTGGAAGACTCCAGGACGATGAGCCCCGGTCAGCCCGGGGCGTAGGGGTTAGATGGTGCTCGCGACCGGGGTGGCGACCAGTTGGGAGGTGATGATGTAGTGCTGACGATGACCTTCAGCAGTGGGGTCCGGGCTAGAGCCCGCCTCTTCGTAGAGGTTGCGGATTGCCACTTCCTGGGCGGTTCCCTCATCCGCACAGCGCACGTGATAGACAGAATCATCATCATCATCTGCGAGTCTGCAGGTCACGGCATACAGGCTGCCATTCGGGTCCACCTCATGAACGACACTGCGCAGAGGGACGAGTACCGAAGTGGAGGGCTGGATCGAATCATTGAGGGCAGTTGCCAGACGCTCGATGTGCTCGCGGCAGCCGCTTGAAAGTACCTCGATCGGTGAGTCCGGGTTGTCGGTGTTTACGCAGAGCTCCCAGGCAATCCCAAGCCAGGTGCTGGCGCTACTGGCAGCGCGATAGAAATTCTGGTGCTCACTTGGAAGGAGGTTGACCTCCTCTTGGTCATAGATGAGGACATGCTCGTCGTCATAGAGCAGGGCAAGCCCGGGAGCCAGGCCCACGTCGTGTTGAATGCTGCTCAGCAGATCTTGGTCCTGGGCAGGATGGATCGACCTGAACAGGATCGGGGTGGCTGGATCATCAGTGTTCTCCAGCTGGCCAACCTGGCGGGTGAATGAGTTCGTAATCTTCATAGGTGGACACCTGTGGCCGTTGTGTTGATGAGGTCATTACACGGTGGTCAGGGGTGTGCCAGAAGCGGTTCGTGAATTGGAGACGGGTACTTTGGTTGGTACCAGCTATACAGGCGGAATAGCCTCATGGATGCAAGGTCGTCGCGCCTTGCCAATCCCTAATAGGAGGCCTGAATGGCAAAGCCGGAAATCGACTGGTTGGTTTATGTGAATGGCGTGGAGGTAGGGCAGGTCCCCCACGAGGAAATGGAGCAGATCACCGCGACGGTGAAGCGCGACTGGGTGGTGTATGTCTCCCAGGGTGTGGAAGTCCTGAAAACGGCGCTTCGGATGCTGAAGCTCGCAGTGATGTGTGCCCCGGCGGTTGCGTTGCTTCTACTGGTGTTCGACGCTCTTAGCTCGCCAGTTGAATTCGATCGTGACTTCCAGCTGCGATCTCCTCACGAGCTGGTTCTGGCATATGCTGCGTTCGGATACCTGATCGCGGGCGGCACCACGCTGGTCATGCTGGCTATGGGGTGCCGGTTTGGCTTCCAAAACCAGTTTACGGCCCGCGTCGTGCGCTCTACCAGGAGATTCCTGGCGGTACCAGCGGACGGTGAGGTGCAAATAGAAGGGATTCACCGCCATCCACAACCGCCCGTGATGAGTTGGTGGCAGATTCTCCGTGCAGCACTCAAACCGCTGTGCAAGAGAGGGGAGGTGCAACCACCGGCGCAAGGATGATCAAGGCAAAGACACGAAGGCCGGCTTTGCCGGCCTTTTTGATGGGGCTATCTGAGTCGCACCAGGAAGCCTGCGAGGGCGTTATCGATGCAGCTCCTGGCATCTAAGCCGACAGCCATGAACATGCCCGAGAGCCCATCAGGTGCCGCTGCAGCCTCCAGTCGAACACGAAGGAAACCGTCAGAGAACTCAGGTCGATACTTCAGAACCCAATCCAGACGTTCAGTCTCTGACCGTTCGACGCCCAGCGAATGATCAGAACAGCATTTCACCGCGCTCACCTTTTCTTCGGGCTTTCTCTCGAGCCTCTTTCAGCAATTCGTCGGGCCACGGAACCATGCCCGTGACGGTGCATTCTTCTATGGGGGCGATTGCGCCGGCGATACCGGTCAAGGTCACATGCGTTGCCTGCTCGCGAAGGCAGTAACGCATCTTGCCGCCCTGGAAGTCCCTGCAAGAGTCGAAGAGGATCTCGCCAAGGAAGTCGTCACCGAAATCAGGTTTCGATTCCACGCGGCACATGTAGCCGGTTACCCGGTACCGACCTGGTTCCTTGCCGAAACTGTCGGTGCCGTAATTGACAAGAGCCCCTACTTCTGGGGCCAGGATTTCTGCGGGGATAAGGTTCGACATGACAGTAGCTCAATGGTGAATTTGAGCCATGCTCACCCACTCTGCGCGGTGCCACTATCCCCGCCGGCGAGCCCATTCATTAGTCGCTCAAGCGCCTCACGGGTGGCGTCTTCAGCTTGCTCGAGAGCATCCTTGTGGCCCTGCTGATATGCGGTGCGAAGATTCTTTGCACTGAACTCCGGGTCACACCGTAGCTCACGAATGGCTCTACAGAGTTGCTCCCCAAAGCCCTGAACATGGTCCAAGGTCACGGCGGGGAGTGCTGGCGTCTGACGGTGATTCTCGCTTTCCATGGCTTGCCTCTCGGGAGCACGGTAGGAAACGGACGTTTATAGGGCCAGGAGCCCTAGCCTCTATTTCATTCCCTGATCTGGGCCATGAAAAGCGAAAATGGGGGGCGGAAATTCCTAGACTGGGCTGAAGTCTCTGGCTTTCTCGTTCAAGGCCCGTAGCAATTGCTCGCCGGCAGCGTCACCGAAACCCCGCTGTAACCTGGTACCAACAGCTTCGTTCCCAACGAATGCCATTGCCTCCGCCACACGCCTTCCAGCTTCTTGATGGCCGATTAGGAAGTCGACCGCAACCACGAAATGCGAATGTCGATTGCCGCGGCTGTCTTTCGTCTGGTGGCTGTCCCTGGTCACACCATAGACAGTCAGGGAGGGAATGGAGTCTGGGTCAAGCTCTCCATGAACAGCCGTGATCTGAAGTCTGTCGAGCGGGAATGTCTGGATTTCCAGCTGCAGAACGCCATGGTCGACGCTGATATGGTCATACGAACCCTGGGCAAGCCAGTTGTTGAGGAGGGCGGCCTGGCGCTTATATTCCCTTGTTATCTCCATGGCCTTGCCGATCCGGTTGAAGGCAAGCAAGAGGCATATCGCTGCAATGGTGTTCGATATCCAGAAAACGACTGCTGTGGATAGGCTTGCTTCCAGCAGTTGACGACCATCACCGATAACGCACCAGGTCATCCAACCTAAGCAGATCAGGATATCGCCCAGGGCGAAGAATGTGCGTTTGTCGATAGGGGCGTGGAGCTCCCATTGGGTGCGAAGATCAGTACCTTCGAATATCTCGTCCGCCATCAGAGAGCGTCGAAACTTGTGCATGGTGAACCTCATGGACTGTTTGAGTTTCGCCCAGTCTCGGAGGCGGGCTCGCGTGCCAGAAGCCGTAGCCGGCGCTGCAGTCACCGGCTGTGGAATTCACGCAGCTTGGGTCGGCTGGTGTTGGGGAGGGGTGGGTACAGTCTTGAGGCTCTGGCCCTTTTTCGGCGTCAGCGCGCGGACGGTGTTCGTCATTCCGTCGGCCATGTCGATCAGGTAGGTCGTCGAGAAGACACTCACGATCATCCCAACCAAGCCCAGGTGGCGAGCAACAGCGGAGGGAGCCTGGTATCCGATGAACCCCAGCGCGATCGCAGTTGCGGCCAGCGCAAAGGCATACCTGTCGATTTTGCTGCGACGTGCGATCAGTTCGTCCAGACTCCGGGTGCATGTTTGTGGGCGGGCACGGCCAACAGTATCCATACGGTGGTTCATTTCCTGGTTTGGGGATTGGGGAAGTAGTGCCGAACATCTTCCATCGGCGACACGTGCATCACGGACATGTATCCGAACCAAAAGTCATTGAGGTTCAGATTGATCGCCGTCGAGTCGACAGGGGCGATGCGCGTATCGCACATAGCATTGGTGCCCGAAATGGAGAAGTGAAGCCTGCACGCCATGGGCCTGGAGTTGTAGATAGAGCAGGCATTCTGCTTCAGGAAGGGACAGGGTTGCCGGAAGTAACGGTTGGCGAGTTCACCTACCGGCTCCCCGGAGGGAGACTGGGTGCGCTTCCTGCCAGTCGCCTCGGCGATGATGTCGGCCTCAACTTCATGGATGGCCACCGCGATATGGCAGCAGTGGCTGCAGGTCTTCTGGCAGGCCGAATGAGGGCCGATGGCCTCTGCAATCCGATCGCCAAGCTTCCGAAGACGCATGTATTTCGCCTTGAGACTACCCTTCTGATCACCGATTTCAGCCGCCATTTCGCCTGCATTCACTATCCAGGGAGCGTCCCGTGCGATGCGGAAGGCATTTTCCTGGGCAGTCGCCTCCAGTGCCTCTCGCTTCGGCAAGCTGGAAACGTCGATGGTTGAGATCAGTTCATTCATAGGTTCGGATCGGGGAGTTAGATGGCCGACATCATAACGCCAAAGCCCCGAAATCCGAGGGGCTGATCAGCTTTCCGCTTGGTATTGCTGCGGAGAGAGCCCCGTCAGCGCGGTGAATTTGGAGTCGATGCTCACGAGTTGGCGACGCCAGCTCGTCAGGGATAGCTCCAGCGCTTGAATTCCGGGAGTGCGCTCTAGGGCTCTTTGGTCAAGGTCGATGAAAGCGAGGATGCGCTCTCTGGCGCGAAGAAGTTTTTCGATTTGAACAGGGTCTTGCATGAGGGTAGTGCGTTCCTTCGTGGGGAAACTCCATTTGATGGAGATGAGGTAGGCATGAAACGGGCCAAAAGTTCGTTCCGTACTTGAGGCCCAGCTCATGCCCAGTGGCATGGACCATTGAGGGGATGCCAGTCAGGATTGCTGAACGTGGTGCCGCGCGAGATCCCGCTGCTGCCGTACATGCTCGAGCAACTCCGGGCAGACTAAACGCCAGATCGGTGCAACGGCATGACCGGCAGTACAGGCGAGTCCGGTGTCCTCGAATCGGCCGGTGGCCAGGAGCTGCTGTGCCAGGTCTTCGTCGACATCCCAGTTGACGCAGAATTCATCCGTTTTCAACAGGGCATCCGGAATGTTCACAGAGAGTGTGCAGTAGGGAAGGCTTTCCTCATCCCAGACCTGGAGTGCGATGCCGAAATTCTTGTAGAGGTGCGCGGTGAAGGTGAACTCTGCCATCAGTCGAACACCTCTTCAGGTTTCCCGTGGATGATGGGAAGGGCGCTGCCTTCCATCCTGACGGCGGACATCGCCTCGTCCTCATAGCCCCAGATATTGGACTTGTCGGACTGTCGCTGAAAACCGAGCCAGAACACGGGGATCTGGCGGCCGTGTTGGATGTAGTCACGCATCGCTTCAACCAGACTCCGCATGGTTCCGCCGTGGGTAAAACCGTGCCAGCCGTTCCCGAATGTTGCAGGGTGGGTGTAAACCCGGGCTTTGGAGTAGTGGTCGTGAAACCACACTTTGCCGCGCTGGTCGAGCTCCAGTCGGGCAGTGGTGTTGGTCGTATCATCGAAGAAAAAGCGCCGGCCGTGCCGGGCGATGACTTGGATCAGCTGGTTGGCGTGCTCCAGACGTTCTTGCTTGCTCACCTAGTTTCCTCCTTGGGGATAGGGCAGCTGGAGCCGATATCCTCTCGCAGGACTTGGTGTGCCAACAGCATCCAGTGGCGGATAGGCTATGCCTCTTGCCGGCGGGTTCAAGTGAAGTGGAAGGGCTGGAGTTCATCACCTGGGATGAAGGCGATCGACAAAGGCGAGATAGATAGAGAGGGCCGCAGAAAAAGGAAAACCTACCCCTGGCGGGGTAGGTTTAGAGGCATCACAACTTCACCCTGATGGTGCCGGTCCCGAGGGAACTGCACCCAGGAAACCTAGCGCAACAGCCAGGGGCGAGCAGCTTAAGGTCAGCCCTGAGGAGCATACACCGTTTTCTCTTTATTGGATTCAAAAGAGATGCAGGCGAGGTTCCGCTTAGGGATCGAATCACCCGGCTTGTGGTTCAGTGCAGCGAGTCGTTCAGCGTTGCAAGCCTGAGCGAGTGCAGCATCTTCTGCAGCCTTCTCCACTTTTTGGGAGTGAACTGCATAGATCACGAGGCCGATGAGGGCGATCAGGAAAAGGTTTTTCATGAGGAGTCTCCATTCCGAGCAAAGGACGATGAATCCCAGGGCTCGGTTGCCAGGGATCTAAGGCAGATTCCTGGCGCGCGGCCAAAGAATCAGCCGCGAGGGGACTGGCAGTCAGCAGGTTGCATGACTGCGCGTGGTTGTGGTGCCTGGGTGGATCTATCACCAGATTTGCAGAATTCTGCCAACCGAGTGATCCGCTCAAACCCCCTTGAATGCAAGGGCGTAGGAGCGGTGCCTAAAAGCAATTTCAGGCAGTAAACGAGGCGAATTTATCAAGGGTCGGCGAACAGATCAACGTGATTTGCTTGCAAAAGGCCACTACTCGGCCACCTTTCCGAATCAGCCGAGGCTTCTGGCACAATCTGCACCGAGGAATGATGCCGACTCTAGGCAATCAAGCCACCAACAAGGAGTTCAGAACATGGTCGCCATCACCGCGCTGAAGAAGGACGATGTCCTTTACGATGTCGTCTCGCAGAAGGCCGGCAATACCACTCTCCGCCGGCAGGCGGTCTACAGGGTTCTCGTTACCGAGGTGGCTGAAGATCATTCCTATGTCATGGCCCGCTGGAACGGAAACGCGGAGCGAAAGTACCGCGAGGGCCAGGTTAAGAAGTGGCGACGCACCGCTCCCAAGAAGGACTGAGTCAGGCCAAGCCTGAATCTGCAAGCAGCCTGGCCTGCTCCTCTGGCAACGTGCCCTTCTTCAGCTTTTGCTGTTGCCGGTAGAGCCAGGCTCCCACCTTCTCACCGGAAGAGGCTTGGTAGGTAGAGGGCATTGAGCCATGTTCGGCCACGTACGCCGTGGCTAGGGTGAAATGCTTTTCCCAGGCTGCTGCAATCGGGTCCATCTTAAAGCCCAGATCAATCAATGCCTTTGCCCGCGGATCTTCGGGCCGGGATTTCAACCTGGTGCGTTGGTTCGAACACCACGAGCCGAGTTTGTAGCCGGCCGCGGTCACATAAGTGGTCGGAACGTCGCAATGGCCATGAGTGGACTGGAACAGACGGAGTTGCATCAGGCCGTCTTCGAACGCGGCTGACTCCATGTTGAACACGAACCCGAGGCGCTCAAGCCTGGATACGCGGTTCAACTCCAGCTTTCCGGCTTGATAGCGCTGGCGCTGGTAACTCACCCAGGTGCCTAGCGCAAACCCACCGGGGCTCTCGTATTCCAGAGGCGGGCTGGGACTCAACGTGTCCTCAAAGTATTCAAGGAGGGCTTCAAAACCATCCTCCCAGGATGATTCAGCTACAGCCTGCAGGCTGACTCCCACCCCTTCGAGCCGCCGCTTTCTTGCCAAAGTGATTCGGCGCGTTCTCTGGTTCCTCAACCAGTCGGCTAGCTTGATGCCCCGAGATCCCTCTACGGTTTCCGGGACGTTGCTGTGTCCATTCTGCTCGATGAAGGCCTGCAGGGCCTTGAAGTTCTCTTCCCAGAGGTCTTCGTTGACATCAAAAGCGAATCCTTCAGACCGGAGCTGCTCCTCGCGACTATCGGAGAGCCTGCCAGCGCGGTAGGCCTTTCGCTGTTCGCTGCACCAGGTCCCGAGGTTGCGCCCGGTCCCAGTGACGTGGCCGGCTGGGACGTTTGCATGGCCCTGATTCCTCTTGTACTGCCTCAGTTCCTGGAATGCTTCGGCCCAAGACGTGGCGTGTGGATCGAAATCGAATCCGATCGCTTCGAGTTGAACGCGCCGGTCATCTGCCAGAACTCCTTGAGCGTGTAGGGTCCGCTGCTGGGCGCACCAGAGCCCAAGACGGGAGCCATTGGCTGTCACGTACCGCTTAGGCACGGCGCAATGCCCAAACTCCTCCAGATACCGTTGCAGATGACCGAATGAGGTTTCCCAAGACACTGTGAGGCGGTCAACCAGTTGGTGCTGGATGAACTCCTTCACCGCCTCGAGCAGTTCGGCCGGGGCGTGCACCTCCAGCTTGTCGAGCAGGGAGCTGACTGGAGTAATTCCCCACGAATCGGGATCAACCCGCCGGCGGATCTGCACCAGTTCGTCCTTTATCCGGTCATCCAGCTCGGCCACCGTCGAGAGCACTCTCCAGATGTGCTTCATCGAAGATCGCGCAAGGGCCTGTTGGACGGTTTCTCCGTGCCCAAGCTTCAAGCGGACAGGGAGCAGAACATACCCTTTCAGTTTTCCAGGGGCACGACGCAAGGCCCGGCCGAGGGCCTGGACGATATCGGTTGAAGACTCCTTCGGATCGAGGAAGCCGACCATATCAACGACCGGTGCATCGGTCCCTTCGGAAAGGCAACGGGCATTCGAGACGACGCCCATGTCGCATTCTATGAACTGCCTCAAGATCAGGTGACGTTCGCTACCGGCCATCCTGCCGTCGACGTGCCAACCCTGAATACCGGGGGCGAGTCGATCTCCCACCTTGTTCAAGGTGTCACTGAACAGGCGCGACTGTGAAATGAAATTGTGGAACGTGAAGGCCTTGCGGGCTCCGACTTGCTGCATCGCCCTGACCAGTTCTACGGCATGGATTGTAGCGTTGGCCCCTGCCCAGTCTTCCTCCACAACTTCGTACGCATCGCGTAGCTTGGGCCCTGAGTCCCCCACAACGGTGATGATCACCTGGAAATCGCAAATGATCCCGCGGGCGATCGCTTCCTGCATCGAAAGGTGGTAGGCCACCGGGCCGTACACCTCTTCGTTGCACATCGAGTAGACCTCGAAGCCTGCTCGCGCGGTTTCCGGCAGATGCTTTGGCGTCGCGGTGAGGAACAGTCGTTTTCCAATTTTCAGGGTCGAATGGTCATGGAGCGCGAAGGTGAAGCCAGCGTCGACGTAGCCGGCGGTCCTATGCGCCTCATCGAAAATTCCCAGGTCGAAGAGAAACCCGACCGGTAGGCCTGCGGCGAGGGTGGGAACTGAGTGATAGGTGCAGAAGACATAAAGCGGGCCGGTCGACCGCCGCTCGATAAACGTCCCAATAGCCAATGGATCTGTCGTGACCTCTACCGGCAGGTCCACGATGCCCACATCCTCATCCTCACTCTCCGCAACGGATGGGTCGCTGCAGACGCATAGGATGCGATCCAAAGGGAGTTGACCAAGGCTGATCCAGGCGGCCAGTGTCTGGCTGATCAGCGAAAGCGAAGGCAGGAGTACCAGGACACAATCAGCAGCAGTCGCGAACGCCACTGCTTGGCCCAAGCGGGTCTTGCCCGTGCCGCATGCCATGTGAACCTGGGCACGGTTCCCCCGTTGGAATACCTGCAAGGTGCCGTTGAGGCCTTCGTGCTGATGCTCAGCAAGGGAATTGAGATCGAAATGCATGGGAGAGTGTCGGTTACGTGGCCAACAAACTTCCGATTATACGAAACGGAGAGGTACTCGGGGGCTTTGAGCCGGTTGAAGGGGAGTGGGGCCGGTAGCGCCCCACTGGGTTTGCGCGGTGTGAGGCGTTCAGGCTTGCCCGATGCTATTCAGCAGAAGGCATCACACCTTGTCGCGGTGCGCTGCCTTAATGCGGTCCAGATCGGCGTACATATGGTCGAATGCCCTCAACTCATGCTTCCAGAATCCACGTTCATCACAATCAGGTTGATGGCTTTCTGGTTCCAGCTCAATCAGGCGCTCGAACGCTGCACGCCAGCTTTGTCGGTGACTGAGCAGATTGTCGGGGATCAGCAGGACACCGTTCTTTACTTGGGCCGCCAGGTAGAGAGAATGCCGCCCCTCGGGCAGCACTTGGCGACCATAGTCCGTCAGGTGGCAGAAAGAGGCCACCGGGCCGCGGCCGCACTTCGCAACCGGTTCAACGCCTTGAACTGCGTCCGTCGAGATCTCGGCCAGCTGGTGCTGGAGCTGACGGAGCGAGCCGCGGAGCTCATCGATGGTCATTTCCATGCCGCCACACTGCAAGCGTAGATCTTGGTTCTCCTGCTCCAACCCCACCCGTACAGCGTCTTCAGGGAGGCAGTACATGGTACGAACCTCCAGGCCCTCTGCGCGCGCCTTCTCAGCGTCTTCAGTAGTGCAATCTTCCCAAAGCGGGTTGTGCATCTCTCGACACTGGTGAATTGGGGTAGTGGTCGGGGAGCCCAGGAGCGCCAGCAGTTCGGCTTCCCGACGTTGCCAGGCAGCCCGATCGCTGTCGTAGTTAAAGTCAGCCTGGGAGACCTTGAGTTCCAATGCGCGAACGAGTTGTGCCGCATGTTCATAGCGGATGAAGGCGCCTTCACCAGACAAGCGAGCAGTTTCACTTTCTTCGCAAAATTGGTCGAAGCGTGGGAGTGTGGCCAGATCGTAGGAGGCGTCTTCAGCAACCAGGTCCTGGGGGCGCTCCGCGAAAATCATCAGGTGCTCCAGGGCACGATTGAACTCGTGGTCGACGTCGGCTTCCTCGCACTGAGTGGCAGAGTTGAACCATTCCTGGAGCATTTCCTGCATCTCTGCTCGAACCCGAGCAGACCAAGCGCGGGAATCAGCACCAAGCCGGTTGGGAGTAGTCTGGGAGGGAATGTAGGTGTTCACGCCTCGGTCTCCATGGCCTGATCGATGTCTTCCTGGGTAAGAACGTGCTCCTGGACGTTCTCGACAAGACCGAAGTCGGGACGGCAATGCAGGCGCGCCCAAGCTTTGATCGGTTCAAGCAGAGCCTTCAGCTCGGCTTTCGCTTCATCAGAAGGCTCCGGGTAGTCCTCCACCCATTCGCCGCAGTCACTTCCCTCTGCCTCTTCTTGCATGTGAATGAGGACGTCATCGACGTCGGGGACGTAGTCTGCAGGATCGGGATACTGCATTTCGCCGCGGAAGACGGTGGAACCCACCAGCAGGTGGTCGTTGCGCTTGAGGACTTCGGCCAGGGTTTCGTTGTGCCAGGCCTCTCCATTGTTGCTCCAGATGACTTTCCCATCGCGGGGATCGCGGTAGGTCTGGGTCGGAAGGGCTTCGGTTGCCATGAGGGCTTGTTCGGTCATATCCATTCAACTCCGCAAATTCACAAGGTCGAGCGAGTAAACCATCCGGGCTGCCAGGGCTCACTCCAAGTCAGGGCGCTGAAAATCACTCTGCAGGTTGCAAGTACTGGATCTCGTCGGAGGCCAATTCGATGAGGCGGTTTTGAAGTGCAGATGCACTGGCATTGCCCAGTTCGTCTTTGTTGAACAGCACAACGGCGTAGCCCTGTTCACGAAGCATGGAGATGGTCTGCTGGGAGGTATGGAGCACCTCGGCGACGCAGATGCTGACCGATTTGCTGTCGACGACGGCCGGAGTGTCCCCGGTCAGGCCACCATTGCCGATCATGGTGTTGATGGAATCGCTGATCTGGCGACCGAGTTCGCTCTCGGTGACGCTCGGGCTACCTGGTTTGCCATCGTTCACGTCCACGCTGCCATGGATGGTTGCTACGAAGTGCAGTTGGCGGACGCCTTTCTCGTCAGCCACCAGGTCCATGGAGGGTTCAACCACCTTGCTGGCGCTGGGCTCGAGAAGGGAGTCATCAAGGAGCGACTGGATCTGGCCATTTACCCAGGACCAGTAGCCGCTGGTGGTGTCGTCTGCTACGACGGCGTTGCGCCAGTCTTCACGGGTGAACGTCGGGTGTTGGCCGCCGCCGGCGGGGCTGTATTTCTGCTCGAGCTGATCGGCGGACAGGTGGATGTCTTGGTCGGTGGTGTTGCGCAGTTGCATGATGAAAACCTCATTCGTGGTTGATGAGGCATATCGTCAGCGGGTGAGGGATGTGGCAGAAGCGACGGAGGGTAAGATTTTCGTTACCCCTGTTTCGGATTGAAGCTGGCAGGTAAAGAAAAAATCGGCATACTCCCCAGAACTAAAGATTTTCTTGGCCGAGTGAAGAAAAACTTGGGAACCAGGGTGGAAATGTAAGGAATTCCAGGATGCAGGCAGCAGGATACGCACTTCTTCACGAGCGGCTGGCGCTCTCGGCTGTACCACTAAGTCTTCCAGCCATTGTACAGCCTGTGACTCGTCTTGAGCGCATCGGCCAAACCCTGGCCGTACCGCCTGCCATCGCACCAGCCCCGGAGGACATACTGGGGAATGTGCTGTTTGCCCTAAAGCATGAGGGCATCAACCTTTCGATTCTCGCACAAACGCTCCCGCGGATTCCGGTTGAAGAGTTTGAGCGGGCGCTACAGGCCGCACCCAACGGGATCTATATCAGAAAGGCCAGCTTCTTGAGAGAAGCCTTCACCGGCGAGCAACTGGCCCAGCATTCCCCCGTCCGCGGGCCCTTCGTCCACTTGTTCGATCCGGAGCGCTACATCACAAGGCCGGGCAATCGGAACTCGAAGTGGCGAGTTGAATTCAATGGCCTTGGCGATCTCACCTACTGCGCCACCGTGGAGCGGACGCCTGCCATAACCGAGCTGCTCGAGCACGATATTCTTGGCCGCGCGAAAGCTTTCATGGAGTCTCTTCCGCCGGGAATGATGGATCGCGCCATCAACTGGGCCTACCTGAGCGAGACGAAGGACAGTTTCGCGATCGAGCGTGAGGCTCCAACGGAAGACAAGTCACGGCGCTTTATCCAACTGCTGCGCCAGGCCCATGAGCGCCAACCGCTGACTGAGGAATACCTGGTTGGGCTCCAAAACGCGACAGTCGCAAATCCTTACGATCTTGCCGCTGCCTTCCGGCATGAACAGAACCACCTCGCTGGCGCTCTTCAAGGTGCTGCAGGGGTGACATATGTGCCGCCGCCACCTGAGCTCTGCAGGGAACTGATGGAGAGCCTGATGGGGTTTGCCAACGAGGCCCCCATGCAGATCGATCCACTTGTTGCCGCGGGAATCATCTCCTTCGGTTTCGTATTCCTGCATCCATTCATGGACGGCAATGGCCGGCTTTCTCGTTTCCTCATCCACCAAGCGCTTTGCCGTGCCGGCGCGCTGGAGAATGGTCTACTGCTGCCTGTGTCCGTGGCCATGAAGCGAGAAGAGCGCATGTACCTGGAAGCGCTACAGACGTTCTCGCGCCCGGTACGAGACTTCTGGGATGTGCAGTGGATCGACTATGGCCAACTAGCCTTCCAGTTCCGCGGGCACCCGGCGGTATACCGCTTCTGGGATGCTACGCCTTGCGTGACCTTCACTATGGTAATGGCCAGACATGCATTGGAGGTTGAGCTAAGGGAGGAAACTGCGTTCTTGGAGTGCTTTGACGCTGTCTATAGGGCCGTAGACGAGCGATTTGATGTTCGCGGCAGTGAGTTGGCACAGCTGGTAATGATGTGCCTGACCAACCAGGGGATCGTTTCGAAAAACCGGCGAAAGCAGTTCCAGTACACGGTGCCTGAGGAGGTGTTCGAGTTCATCGAGCAGGTCGCCCAGCAGGTACTGGGCGACCAACGCAACGAGGGCAACGTTGGGGAAGGCGAGTAGGGTTAACCCTTCCGGAGACCATGCTCCGGGTGCCGGCTGCATTTGCAATTGTCCATGTAGAGCTTCACTGCGTCTTCGTTGGACATTTCGGCTGGCGCTTTCTGCAGGGTCTTGTCCTTCAGGATGCAGAGGCAACCACTTTCGAAGTAGTCGCGCATCTGTGCGTCATTCTCATCCCATGCCGTGATGTAAACGCCAGCCAGCTTCACCAGGTAGGTCAACTGCCGGTTAGCTGATCCTGCACGGCCAGCATGAGCCTCCGCCGGTTCATCTCCACGGCGAGGAGTGATGGTGGCCAGCGAGTATTCGAAGGTGTTGTCGCAGCGGCTCAGGAAGTCGTAAGCCTCTTCCGGAGCGTCTTCACTCACTTTGCGCTTCAATTCGCGCACCTCCCGCAAGGCTTGCTCCATCGCGGAGTGCGCTTGCAGGGCCTCATCGTCGACCAGCGCCAGCCATTCGCCGGCACGGGGTTTGGCCAGTGCCTCCGACAGCACCTTGGCTGCATGCGTGGAAACGGTGCTGACGAGACGGACAACTTCGTGGAATTCCATTTGATGATCCTGATCTAGTAGTTCGGACAAGTCATATCGTCAGGCTACCAGAGGTGTGCCAGCATCCCTGCGGCGACGATAGACCTTCTTTTTCGGGTCAGGTATCGACCACCCCCCAGGGATCAGCGCGCGAAGGTCATAGCCCATCATGAAGAGCCCTGCTTCTAAGGCATGGCACCGGTGAGCCAGGGAACTGTCCTCACCTTTGAACAAGGTAGTCCGCTCGAGCACGGCTCGCATGATCCAGCCCAGGATCAGCTGGCGCTGCGCCCAAATGTGAGGGCTTTGGTAGAGGAGCTGGGGAGTCCCGTTGTAACCGCGCCCGAGCATTGCGGGATTGCGGATCTGTCGAATCCTGTCAGATTCTGGATCGTCGAGCCCCGGTCCCCAGCCGAACATCCGGTGCGAAGCCTGGCCGGCGGCCCGAGCCTCTGACGAACCCCTATACAGGTGGTAGAGCATAGCGATCGCCGCCCCGACTCTTCCGTCATAGATGGGGGAACCATCCGTATCCAAAAGCGCATGGACTTTAGTCAGGCCCGAGTTGAATCTGCTGAACCGTTGTTTGGTGAGATCTGAAAGCTTCTGAGTGCCTGCAGGGCTCAAAAGGGGTTGCCGGTCGGTCAGGTACTTGACCAATTGGCCATTCTGGCTGAGTTCCAGGAGAAAGCCCTTCGAAGACGGCACATTCCCCCAATCGAGAATGGCGGCACAGGCGCTGAACGTATCGTCCTGGTCTTCGGCCTGTACTGCCGATCTGAGGTCTTCCCGAAGAGCATCCAGCCGGACTTTGACTGTTGCCCATTTGCCCTTCCATTGGTATTGGCCCTGTACGGCTTCGATGCCTTGAACTTGCACATCTAGCCCCCTGGGAACGAACTGACTGGGAAGGCACTTGAGGTGTACTTGGAGAGTGGGTAGGTGGTTGGTCAGCCAGCGGACAAATTGTTCGACATCTGGCTGGGCGAGGAAGTGTTCCCTTTCCATGATGGCTCCTGAGGGATGGAGCCATCGAGGATACGACCACCACTACCTAACTGCGAGTGGCTAACGTACGCCGGCGGCAATGAAAGATGTCATGGCTGGGTAAGCCTGGCTTCAAGTACATCGGCCGCGACCAACATCGCCGTCTTGGCATCCCCCATATTCCGATGGGCCAAGCTGCCGAGGGCCAGGTGGAGAGGTCTGCCTTTGAAGTCTGCCGGCGTGCGATTCTGGATTGCGTCGGCGGCCAGGACCATGACGGTCTGACAGTCGCCGATGCTTTTCCTGGCCAACCGGCGTAGCTCGTCGGTCAATGGCCGACCGTTGAACTCTTCCATCATGCTCAACTCCTTCCTGCAGTCTGCCGCTACTTGAAATCTTCGCGGTAAGGTTGTTTTTGGGTCGGGAAGGGAAGGCCCTTCTTCTTAAGCCGGGAGCGAACTGCCTGAGCCTTCTTGGTGGCCTTCTCCCGGCTCTCCGCCGGGATCTGGTACACCTCGCTGAATTCGTAGTCAGAATCCTCTGGCCTTCCACCTGTGGTCCAACTACCAACAGGGAAGCGGGCAACAGTCCAGAGCCTGGTTTCCATGTGAGTCTCCTTGTGATTTTTTGTTTTGACAGCGGATTGGAACGCTGCGCCCATGATCTTGCTGGTCGAACGGTGCCACAACCATCGTTCTTAGTAGAACTCGACCTTCCCGTCAGCGCTCCGGCGCTCTCCAGAATGAGTCTCTCGATGCCAACCTTCGGGCCTGGTCTCGTAGTCATCCCAGTCCTCTAGGGCGCAGAGGGTAGCCATCAGGTCGGAATAGCACCAACGCCTTGAATAGCTCGTTACGGTGACGTCGGCCACGATGGCGTAGGTGAACATGAACTTGATAACGCCGGCGACGCGCCCGCAAGGGAATCTCTTGGTGTCCAAGAAGTAGCCGCTGGCCTTCATGTCGGCCAGTTCGTCATCACTGGGTGGCGGCAGGCTGGTCGGGTGGCTTCCCAGGACAGTTTTCTGTTGAGGGCGCATGATGCAGCTGATCCTTGCTCAAAGCTCGAGGGCGCGGCGCGCATTCTGAAGGCTGCACCCCGTCTCAGCACGGAAAGCCTTGATAGCGTCAATCACCTTTCCGTTGGCGATAAGCGCCTTGCACTGTTCCATCAGGCTTTTGGGAACGCTGATCCCTGCATAGGTGGTTTCGTTGATCATCGTTAGACCTCTGTTCTGGTAGGTAGCTATGTCGAATTTGTACTGCCGGCCAGACTGTGCCACCAGGTACGAGGATCAGAAGCTCGCCAGTACGCTGCGAGCTCGAGGCTCATCAGCACCTGTGCGGCGCATGTAGGCATGCAGCGCGCGCTCATGGCCTTCCTCGGCAACCAGGCGTTTCGCCAGCCGCCGCGCGAGTGGCTCTGTCGCCGCGGTGCGCAGGTCAGCAAGCCAGGGGCGCTTGTCCCAGCTGGCAGCGTATCCAGAATGCGCATCGATGATGGTCAAGGCTGCAGCTTCGATTGCCTGGCTGTCATCAGCCACGAATGCTTGGCTTGCAGCCTGAATCCAGCCTTCAGGCAAGGCAGGTACTGTGGCGCGCTGAGTCTCGGCCGTCTTGAGTGCGACCGCCAGGGCCGCTTTGAGATTGAGGTTCGCATCCATGAGTTCAGTTTCCAAAATGGAGATCAGAGGGCTTCTGCGTCTGCCACTGCTTTGCACTTACGTGCGGCAGGGGCGAGGACCTTCTCGATGATGCGGCCAGAACCATCCTGCCAGTCCCTGAAATTCAGGTCAGGGTCCAGACGAGCCAGAATCTTGGCCGCCGCGGTACAAGCCTTTACCACCTTGTCGTAGTCCGAGGCTTTCACACACTCCAGGTCTTCTTGTCCCGGCCGGAACACTTTAAGGCGCGCGGCACGCCGAGAGCTGGTTTCTCCTTCACGCTCCGTGACTACACGGCAGCGCCGGGCAGCATCAGCGAGTGCCCGCTCAATGCTGTATCCGGTGGTGCCTTCCTCCCAATCCTTGAATGCCAGGGTGGGATCGATTCTCTTAAACGCCGCGACCGCATCTGCGCAGGCCTTCACGTTGAAATCGAAATTGTCGGAGGGAACACAAACCAATTCTGCCGAGCCTGCACTCACCTCAAGCCGGCGCGCTTTCTCTACTTTCCGAGCCATCAATTAATCCTCGGTATCCGTCCATGTGGATGCCAGTTCATCGTCCTGGGCATCAAGGGCTTCTTCGTCAGCGTCGATTTCCGAAGGATTGTCGTCCATCCGGTCAAGCGACAGATCATCATCGTCAACGAGCATTGAGGGCCTCTACGATTTACCGAGCCGACTGGGCATGCTTTAACGCTTCGATTTCAACGAGGCGCTCGGCTTCCTGGTACTCAGAGCCACTACTGGCATATTCCGCGCAGATGCGGGCCAAATCTCTGAACTTGCCGCTCTCAGGGAGGCAGCCAAGCTGTCGCCAGTGCAGCACCTCGCCGGCGAGAACTGCGAGATTGATGTGCGCTACACCCTGCGCGCGCTTCTTCGACTCAGCTTTCAAGGCTGTCTGCAACTCGTCGACGATCGCTTGGTTGTCCAGCAAGGTGAATTGCCGGCCAACGTATGCCTTGATGATGTCCTCGGAACTGGGCATCAGGCCCTTGTTGATGTTCACGTTGCACCGGCCAGCAATCTGGGCGGTACCGTTGAAGAACACGACTTTGGCGATCACGTCGTCGCCCTGGTAGTCCTCTGCCAGGGTTCCATAGGCGAAGCGGTGGCCATCCAGGGGTGCCTGTACCGAATGGAAAATGCTGATGTGCATGTTTTGTCTCCGAATGCTGGGTTTGGCCAGGCCGGTTCTAGACCTAGACCGGATTACTTTTGGCTGCGTGCCAGCAGGCGCAGCATGGCCGCCGGCACATTGGGTTTCTTGGCGACATGAGCCGGAGTCACGCTCATCCCACCTTTGCTGTCGCAGGGTTGCCGATCATTGCGGCGTACCATCATGGCGGGTACGGTCAGCCCTTGCTTTGCCACGGCAGCGCCCACAACCAGCTTGCCTTCGTTGCAGCTGATCTGCAGGTCATTCCCATTTTCGTCACGGACAATGATCGAGGCGCCCATCGACATCGCGGCCTCAAA
The DNA here is from genome assembly GCF_000812405.1 of Pseudomonas sp. PI1. Lineage (NCBI taxonomy): Bacteria > Pseudomonadati > Pseudomonadota > Gammaproteobacteria > Pseudomonadales > Pseudomonadaceae > Pseudomonas > Pseudomonas sp. PI1. The sequence continues at coordinate 149,122 of NZ_JWMC01000009.1, read as the reverse complement.
GCGCATGGCACCATTGACCAGGTCGTAGCCGAGATTGGCCAGTTGTATTACAGGGGAAGTCAGGGTGTTCATGGAGCTCTCCAAAGCGCGTATTTGGTTGATGAAGCGATCTTTACAGCGATGAGAGTGTGCCGCCACCCCTACCCTGAGAAATATCGAGCCTGCAAGACAACTGCTTATCGCCTTGAATGGCCTGCTCTCCAGGGCAGTGTTTCGACGTGGTCAGAGCTGAGTCACCCGTTATATTGAGGTCGATCCCCAAATTCGGTCAGGAAATGCAATGGTCAAGATCTTTGTGGACGCCCGGGAGGTCCCATCACGTATTCCCGACGCCCTGCGCGAGATGGGCGCAGAGGTCGAAATCGTGAATCTGGAGGTTGGGGACTACGTCCTGAGCGCCGATCTGGTGCTGGAGCGGAAAACCGCCCTCGACTTCTGCATGAGCGTTACCGATGGCAGATTCATCAACCAATCCAGCAAGATGATGATGAACTTCAAGCGCCGGATCTGGCTGATTGAAGGCGACGTCTACTCCACCAGGGCTCAGATTCATCCTGATGCATTGGATGGAGCGCTGAGCTACCTAGCGGTCGTGCTCCAACAAACAGTGCTCTGGTACAAAGCCCCCAGGCGTGCGGCAGGCATGATCTACCGGCTAGCCAAGCACGAGCAGGAAGGACTCGACTACGTGCCTGCCACTCGCAAAGGTAAGGTGCCCGCCGGCGTTGGCCAGTCTTTATTCACCTTGGAGGGTTTGAATGGTTGTGGCCCAGTTGCCGCGCGCAAACTCCTCGAGCACTTCCGTTCCGTACATGCGGTGATCAATGCGTCGGTGGAGCAGCTGTGCGCGGTGAAGGGGATCGGTCCGAAGAAGGCTCAGGCTATCTACGACGGGATTCACTTCCAAGTTTCGGAAGGCATGTCTGTTGAAGAGCAGCCCAGTCTCTTTGCTGATCCGCCGGCATCAGATCCGTTGGTTTGAATCCTAGTAACGGCGAAGAAAGCCCCTGCAAAGCAGGGGCTTTTTGCTGGCGTAGGTCTTTGCAGTTGAGACCAGTGTCCTAGTCTTGCCCGTACTCGAAGTACACCGCATGGAAGGCGTGGTGAGAGGCGGCTTCTGCAGCAATACCAGCAGCGGTGAGAGCTGAAGCCAGGATCTGACTATCAGCCCTGTTGCCCACCTGGATCGACCAGCGACGCCCAGGCTCCTGGGGTTTGATCTGGACAACTTGGACTCCGAGGAAGAAAGCGGCTTGCATCAGCGGGCCGGCCTGGCTGGCATCAAGGGGCGATGTGCGCAGTATCTCCGCTGCTTTCTGAACCTGCAGAGGCTGCACAACCCCGTCAAAGTCCACCGAGGTGTCGAGCGGAACATTGTAGTGCTCCAGAGGGACACAGCCTGCCCATGACGACTCAAATACGTCCGGAACCTCGGGACCGAACTGATTCCAAACGATGGCCAGGCAGTAACCGTGAATAGGGTCTGCGACGCGGAAAGCTTGGGGTTCACCGGCCGGTTGATCAGCAGCCCCGATCGCGGAAGGGGACTGAACTCCTGATTCCGATATCGGATTGTGCCTTCCCAATAGTCGAAGGGTGCCCAGCTGCCAGAGGACTCGTCGAAGCCGCCCATTGCCAGGGCCACGTACAGGTTGAGCAGATTGCCTTGAAGATCCAGCGTTTTCATGTGGTGTGTTCCATGGCAGAAGATGCTGCCATAGTCACGGCCCAGAGGGAGTGCCACTATCCCTGCTCTTGATATTTGGAGTGAAATTGAGGCCTCGGAGCCCTGCTGGCAGTTTCGCATGCGAAATTTGAAAGGGAGCATGGCTTCATAACGCAAAGGCCCCTCAATTTTGAGGGGCCTTTTACTAAGCGGTCGCCACGAATTACTGCTGGCGCTTTGATGTCTCTGCCTTCGCGCATTCGTAGCCGTCGACATAATCTTCGTACTGGGCACTGCCGATGCGCAGTTTGCGGAGTGCGCTCTGCTCAAGCGGTACCCCGCAGTGGTAGGCCTGGCGGCCTGCTTCGAAAGCGATCGACTTCTCTTGCTTGGCGGCCATAGGTCAGTCCTGGATTTCTACTTCGACATTGAACCCGGGCAGATCGGGTTGCGCGTCATCCAAGGCTGCCACTACGTGGTCATGAAACTGTTGCTCCGTCATGTCCATGTCAGCGAGTTCGTCGGCGGTGAGGGATACCTTCACGATCATTTTCTATTCCATCCAATGGTTGAGTTGATGGGGCTATCCTACCGGAGCTGTCGAGTGCCACCAGTAGCTGCCGGAATATGCCTAACTACGATCCCTGGTGGCATGGTCCACCAGAAACTCCAGCCATAGCCCTTCGTTGTTGTCGTCGAGAACAAGCGGGAAGTGCTCCGGGTTTTCCGCGTGGGACTTGCGGTATTCCGAGGCGAAGGACTCCAGGTCCTTCTTCATCTCTTCGATGAATTCGTCGAGGCTTTGTGCCATATATTGGGCCCTGATTGCATGAAATGAACTGTCGCCAGGATGGGGCTGTAGGGGGAGGATTGGAGAGCAGCCTGCTGACACCTGCCAGCGCTCTCTGCCGCCGCTGCGAGGGCGCATCTTGCGCTATCCCAGCCTCATCCCTGGGGCCGTGTCCGCGGACGGTGCTACTGGGTTCCGGTCAGGCCGCTCTCCAATCCTCCCTATTCCAACCATACCGGTTAGGGCGGGTGCCACAAGGGCATCAATGCAGAGGCAGATTCAACTGCCAGTTTGCATGTGCCTCTTCGAGGATCTGCGCTGCCTCTTCATCATCGGAATCGCAGCCTCGCCCAGCGCCGAGGCCCTCGGCGTTCATTTTCTTCAGCGCCTCCTCGCCAGCATTGCTCCCGCTCATCTCATCGATGATCCGCCAGGGCTTAACGGCATCAGCGTCCAAGTAGCGGTAAGGGTCGAGCACCAGGCCGCAAGAAAAGGTGTTGTCCGCATTCTGGATCAATGCACGGCAGTTCCGATCATCACCAAGCGCGATACCGAGGTCACAGACCTGAGCGATACAGCAAAGGCCGCAACCGTTGCATGGATCGCCCTCGGCTGGCTTGTCCAAGACTACTGCTTCAATTAGCTGCCAGCGCAAGGCGATTACCTCCAGAACTTCAGAGTAAAGACCGACAGAACAGAGGCCATGCCGAAGATGCAGGAGCCAAACATCACCTTGTTGAGAGCTGATCGGATGATCGGCTCCCTGTTGACAGACATCCCGTTGAGCCTGGCCCCACTAAGGAATAGGGCCGAGTAGAGTTTGTGCAGAAAATAGACAACGACCAGATTGAAAACTGCACCGAACACCATCTGGAGCTGGATTCGTTCAACCAATGCCGTATCTCCCTTTTTGAGGGCGAGGAGATAGAACTCTTCGAACAGGTTGGCGCAGATGTACATGCTGCCTGAGGCAAGCGCAGCAATGACGATGCCGGCAACTACAAGCTCGAAGATTGGGTTTGAGAATATGCTGCGCATGATTCGTCTCTAATTATTTGAACTGACGTGGCAGCTTTCAGCAGCTTCCAAGCGCACGGGTCACCGATTTTACCTCATCAGTGGAAGCGCGGATGAACGTCTGTCCGTCGTGCTTCCAGACCTCACCCGTCTCCAGGTCCACGAAGGCCCACTTTCTAGGGCAGGTCGTATGGATGGAGACGTCGATCGGTGCGTCCAGGACAGGAACAACTTCGGAAGTTCGCAGTGCACGGGTTTGACCGCCGGGGCCGTCTACCACCAGTTCCCGTTTCGCAGACCTTCGGAAATAATGCACCCACTGGGAACCGCCGTGCTTACCCTGGCGTTTCTGACCATCGGCGTACTCCCACTCCACGTTGAACCCGGTACCGAGCGGTGGGGAAAGCTTCACGACACGGCGTGCGCCGCCAGGGAATTCGAAGACGCGGCCAACCTGAATAGAGTTAATCGGCACAGCCATGGATCTGCTCCTGAACAGCCTGGTTTAGGTGAGGGGTATTGGAGAGTGGCCGGCTTACGCTGGTTATCGCACTCTCCGATACCCCCGAGGGGGTAGCGGGCCTGCGGCGGGGACCCGGCAGGCGCGGGCGATGGAACAGGTAAGATCAGCTGGCGCTGGCCAGCAGTTCGTTGAGTTTGGCCATTTCCTTTTCGATCGACTTGCCGTTCTTCTTCCGCCAAGCGATCTTCATTTTGTAGAGGTCGATCAGGCCGGCCCTGGTGCAGCGGTAGTAGTCCCCCGAGTCGTCCGAGCCGCATTTTTCCAAATGGCCGGCGGCGAGTCGCTCCTCGACGATTCCGTCTAGGTCACTGAAGCATGCGGCTTCCTTAGGGGATACATGCAGGGGCTTCTCTTGGGCTGCGAGCCACAATACCTTTTCGGCATTGAACAGTTTGCTCATAGGTTCCTTACCGCTTCTCGACCAGTTCACCGCCTTCTGCGATTCGCCAGGTGTATCGCTGGCCGTGGTTCACATGGTCAGGAGGGCAGCTGTAGGTGACGCTGCCATCCTTGTTCAGGCTCCGCGGCTTTGTCAGTCGCTCGCACAGTGGGCACTCCAGTGAGGGATAGTCCCGATGGGTTTCGGTGGTCATGACCGGCTCCTTACTCGGTACCGGCCAGCCAGCCAGGTTCCTTGGCCTCGGCCAGCCATTGACGAAGCGTACCGACAGCGACACCTGGTTTGTCTTCTTCCTGCCATGGTTTGTCGAGCAGATCGCCGACAACCTCGGTGCAACTGTCGACTTCCTCACAGTCAATGCCCGTCAGGTCGGAGTGCAGTCGGAGGGCTTCGGCCTCGTCGGCGGCGGCGTAGTAGTCATGGTCGTCCACTCGGAAACAACGAAGGTTGATTGTCTTTTCGACCGGGTTTCCATCGATAGTCAGCTGTTCCATATCGGGTCTCTCTGGTTGCTCCTGAACAGAGCGGTTCGTTATTCGGCTCCGGCGATGATCGCCTGTGCCCAAGCACGTGCTGCGTGGAATGCGTAGCCTCGGGTCGGCTCATCGGCGCAACCGCCGGAGCGCCAGCCAGTCACGTGGTGGAGTAAGGTCTTTGCTGCATCACTCATGCACATGTCCTCTGATTGGCGCCCGGTACTCAGCTTTCGCCCCGGAGAAGTCCGTCTTCGTCGTAATCCGATGCACCGTCACCACCATTAAACGATCCATCCAGGCGTGCCAGAATCAGTCCGGCGCGTCGGGCATCTGCCTCGGTACGAAGGTCACCGGTTCCTGAACCGCCGAAGATCTCCAAACCCAGGGCTGCAGCCTCGCGGGCATAACGGCTCAGTCCGGCAGCTATCCTGCGGACCTCCTTCGGATCAAGCCCTGCAGCCTCGCATTCGCGCGCGTTGACTTGCATGATCAGGCCAGCCGGGCTTTGAAGCCGAACATCGCAGTTGCGTCCTCGAAACAGTCATCCAGTTCCTGGTACGCCTTGTATTTGGCCTGGGCGTGGTTGGCAGCCCAAACTTGCATGGTTTGCCGTGCAGAATCCCACCAATTCCTCCCCCAGATCAGGACTTCAAACTGGCGGAGGGGGAGGTCACTCGTAACTTCCCCGTACACCATCTCGTCCGTGGGGTGGTAATTCCGAATCCGCTTCTTCGGGTCGCTATCCAAAACCACGCCGATGTAATGGCCGTGGTCCGCCATGATCGTGCCTGGTTCACCGTAAGCGGTAACGCGCCGGCCAACGCATGCTGGGACTTGATAGTGCTGGCGCACGTACTCGAATGCCATAGGGGCTCCATTACGCCCTGCGGGGCGAACTAATTTTCCGGGCTGCATGGGAGAACGAGCTGGTACCGCGATTCAACTCTCTCTCCGATGCCCCCTGGCAGAGCCGTGACGAACTGCCAAGGGTATCGGGCCTGTTTTACCTGGCAGGCTCAGGCGGGGAAGGCGTTAGTCCAGGCACTTCAACTCATATCCGGCCGGGGTATGGGATAGCACCCACCGGCGTTCATCGATGTCCGTCAGGTTGGCATTCCCCCTGGCGCGTGCGAAATACAGCAAGTTCGACGGGGTAGGCTTGTGCAGGTCCGAATACCAGGTCTGCTCGTCGATCCATGCCAGCACTTGGGACTCCGTCATGGCCGTGAGGGGGGCGGTTTCAGGGGTTTGATGCACTGTCGGGGTTCTCCTGGAGTGTTATGACTTCAGCCCATCTTCTATTTGATCAGTGCGTGCCAGAAGCCACCGGTAGGCTTTGTCTAGTCAGCCAAACTGTCGATCAGGGTCTCGATTTCGCTCTGGGCCTCTTCAAGACCTTCGCGGGTGGCCTCGCGACTGCGGCTGGTATCGCCGTAGTAAGCGCGGATCGCGTCAAGCAGTTGAACAAGATCCATGGTGCTTCTCCTGGTGGGGTGTGCTGGACAATAACGCCCAGGATGTGGATTTGGAGGTCGGGGTTACGGTTGCTGGAGACGAAGGAGCCGCTTCAACTCTTCAAAGTCGGCTAGATCGGACATGCCTTCATCGTCGTGGGCAATGCGCTCCAGCAGATCCCGCGGTAGGACCACATGATTCGCAGGAAGGACGTAAAGCTCCTGCACCTCATAATCAGGCCATTCCTTTGGGTTGGCCTTGACCATGTCATGGTGCTCCTTGCTGCATGGCCCCCAGTGCTGGGGAGCGCTCAAGAAGAACGCACGATGACAAACCGGCTTCAGCTTCTCAGGCATGGACGGACTCCGCGCCCTTCAGCACAGCGTTCAGCTCTGCAATGACCTCCGCAGGGGCCGGCACCGCTTCTTCGCTGAACATCCTGCAGTCGCCGAAGCATTGCCAAGCGATGACCTGTCCAAGTCGACGCAGAAGCTGTTCATTACCCGCCCGGGCCTGGCCGCTTTTCACCATGACGCTCTTGTGAGAGCTGGTGCCATCGACGGCCATGGCGGTGATGAAATAGTGGTTTTTCCCACGGTTGTAGACGATTTCTTCGCGGCCGGTTCCCTCGTGAAGTACCAGTTGCGCTGGCGCTTCGATCCCGCTGTCTCCGACCTTAAAGCGAAGCATGTCCCCTTGTTTGACCTGCCCCGGGCCAGTGAGGGCCATCCACTCCGGTGCCAACCCCAGCATGGCGCGGAGAGTGGCAATCTCTTTCCGTGCCGCTGCGAGCGCATTGGCGTTTGCCTGGGATTCGGCGGCTACCTTGTCGAACTCTTCGACGTAGACGACCTCACCCATACCCTGGCCGGTCAGGAAGCCTTGTGGGTGCAGATGCCTTGCATCCACGCTGTAGCGTTGCACCTTATTCATGCTGGTCTCCCTGTGCCTTGGGGCACTTACACGGACCGATTTCCGCGGACCAGGTGCCGGCGAAGCGCGGTTCGACGGTGCAACCGTCGTACAGCCATTTGCCGAGCAGCCTGCCCGCATCCGCTCGCTCAGTGCGATTGATGTCCATCGCACCAATGGCAACGCCGCACTGGCAGGTCGCAACGAACCCAGTTGGACGGCGCTTCATGCCTCGTCCTCCTGGGCGACAACGCCATCACCAACCAGGTCGGAAGCGAGGAGGAACAGTACCGCCTCGGCAATGCCGGATTCACCCGCACGGGAGGCGGCATAGCCGGCACCGTTGTGCAGGTGCTGGACGATGATGCGCTCGCCGGTACGCTCGATCTTCCAGTTTGCCGGGATCACGCGGACTTGAGCCGCCTGGCTGGCCAGTGCAGTGTCCCGTTCAGCTTGGAACGAGTCGGCAAGGGCCTTGTTAGCGACCGCCAGCCGGTCGAAGAGATCCACACGTGCTTGCAGACCAGCGACGTCGCGCTTGTACTGGTCGGCAGTTACCAGCTCGACCACTACATCGTCTTCGGTGGTTACACGTTCGGCCTGGAGCCGCTCGACGACCTTGGAATCAACCTGAATGTCGTTGTCGCCGTACTCCGAGCCGCTGATTCCTCCCAGCAGCAGAGCACCCACAACGTCAGGTTTGAGTTCCGGAATCAGCCAGGCCGGACGTGTCATGTCTACAGTCGGGATGGATTTGTCGAGCAGGACCTCCTGGGATTCCCCCCAGGTGTATTCGATAACACCATCGGCCGTCGTCTTGCACCCGATCATCCCGAAACAAACGATAGGATTCCGAGTGTGCCGACTCAGCGGGATACCGGCAGTAATCAACTGCTGGCGCGTCGGTTCGTGGTAGTTGAGCAGGCTGCTGCAACCGCTGGGTTCGCTGTCGGGATGCTTCAGTCGGACAACGATCTTCTTCGGCCTGCCTTCTTTGGCGACGGACTCCAGTTCGCTCATTCGGGAGAGAATATCGTCGCGGGGTGCCAGGGGCTGTGCTTTGGAAAGTGCGCCGGCCAGCATGTGGATGCATTTCTCGTCATCCGCAATGAGTGCCATTTCTTCGAACAGCTTGCGTGCCAGTTCGATATCGCCAACAGGCACCGGGCTGGTATTGTCGTCCTCGTCCAGGCGCAGATATTCCGCGTACTCCGCGGCATTGCATTTGGGGCACGGAATATCACCGCCGTTGAGCAGCGGCCCCCCTGGCTCATCGCAGCTATCTTCGTCCCAGAGGTAGCCATTCTGGCATTGAGCATCCAGGTACGGCGCTCCGAAATGTTTGCCTCGGTAGTCACACCCAAGCACAGGGCTAGGGGAGGCTTGCCCGGCTTCGACAGGGCGAGTGGCGTACTCCAACATTTTCCCGATGAGGTCAGCATCGAAGGTGCTGCTCTCGCGCAGATACTCAATGACGAACGTTGGATCGAAGCACGACCAATCAGAATGTCGTTGATCCTGAACTGCCTCATGCGCGCCAGCTTGCTCAACTGCCGTTTTGATCGAGGACAGGACGTGTGAGCCCACTCTTTTTTTGATTGCGGCAAGCAGATAGGACCAAGCAAAACCACGATCTTCCGAAGGGATGAGCCCCAACGCGCGACCGACATCATCCCGGCACTGCTTGTCGAGCGCCAGCAACTGGTCGGAGTGGGCGAGCGGGAGGCTCTTCCCGATTGCGCGCAGTTTGTCACGCAAGTCGTCCAACTTCTCCCACCATTTCTCGCCATAGTGGTGCCGCAGATTCGCGCTGCTGTCGTGCCCGGTGAAAACCTGGATGGCATCTGCAGCCTGTTTCACCAGCTCGAGGGTGTTCGCAATCTTGGTCTCGTAGGTCTCTTCTTGACCACCTCCGGCCAGCACTCCTTCCTGGTGCTCGAGCAGCAGTATTGCCCCTTCCTCAGGGCACTCCTCGTGGTATGCGTATAAGCCTGCCACAGGGAAGTCCTCGTCCTGGTCATGCAGTTCGATCACCAACGTCTGCTCGAGCTGCTCAGTTGTGTTGTCCGGGGCCAGGAACTCGATGGCGTTCAGCAACTGATAGCCGTTCAGCACGAGGCTGGGCACATGTTGGGGTTGATCGTCAGCATCGAGATCGTCCTTGTCGTACGGCGCTATACCCTGGGTGGGCAGGACCTGGGCGGGCTCATGGTCAACCAGGTAGATGGCGATGTCGTCTGGGAGTCTCTCGTGGCGCGCGTAAAGGCCGGACTCAGGACAGCGGATCTCCTGAGCTGCGGAGTGCAGTTCGATCACCAGTCGATGACTCATCTGCTCAGGGGTGCGCTCCGGGGCTAGGAACTCCAGAGCATTTCGGATCTCATAGCCGTTCATCGCAAGGCCCATAGCTTGCGGTGTTACGTCGGCTTCGGTTCGGCCGCCGGATTTCGACGGGGAAGGGATGAAAGACATGTTAGCTCCACGAGATTGGGAATGAAGAGATGCTGGCGCCTCTGTCACTGTGCAGAGAGCGAGGTGTCACCCATGCCGGCGTTCGATTCGGAAGTGATCTTGAGGATCTTCTGCACGTCCTGATTTCGGCGGGCGAGGATCTTGCTGTTCATTTCGTGGGCGGTGTGGTTCTTGCCCTTGAAAACCCACCCGCCAGAAGAAAAGAGGGACTTTTTTTCGTCGTACTTCCATTCCTTCAGGTAGGCGTGATACGAGTCCAGTACCTTGGCGATTTTGTCTTCGGCGGTTTGTTTCCGGCTCATTTGCTAGTCCTCCTGCATTTGCTTGTCGAGGATCTGCTCCGTAGCCTCCTTGAGGCCCCGGGAATAACCCAGCCCTTCAGCGCGGCTTAGCTCAAGTTGATGCAAGCTTTGCTGGCGCTCCATGGCATCCGCGGCGTCCTTAAGGCCCCGGGAATAGCCCTGCTCTTCAGCCCGGCGAAGTTCGAGCTGATGTTGGGTTCGCTGGCGCGCCATTGCTCGGTGGATTTCGGCATCCTCGTCGTTGTAGCTGCGCATACGTGCTTCCATCTCGCGGTACTCCGCCACGTCGATAAGGCAGGCCGGCGATTGCATCTCATGAGTGCCGAAGTGAAGGGCGGCAGCGGCCTCGTCGAGGAAGTGCTCGCCACAATGGAAGCAACGCCAACCTGCCGTCCGATCCGCGCGCAGCGCCTGCAGCTCCGCGCGCATGGTGTCGGTTTCGGCCTGCTCTTTTGTCAGGTGCTGGGACAAAATGCAGGCGAAATCAGCAGCCAGGCGATCGCGGATGTATCGGGTGAAGTCGTAGCGCCCGAGTTTGGTCTGGAAGTAATCCACCAGGTAGCCGCGGCCGCCGGCCGATGTGCTCAGGTTGTGCTGGGTCTCACTCATGGGCGTTCTGCTCCGGTTGGGCCAGGCTGGCGAGCAGGGCCATGGACTTGTGAGCTGCCCCGCTTGGGTTGTACTTCGCGCAGTTGCTGGCCCTTGAGTCCTGCTTCCCATCCTCGTAGCCGGACACGTAGGTGTTCCAGAAGGCGGTGTAGGTGACCAAACCGACATGCCCTTCTACGTCGGTGGGTGCAGGTATGGGCCTGGGCACCTTGGACAGTGCGTTCCACAGCTGGACGAGGCCGGGCTCGGTGAAGGTCGATACCGAATGCTTGCAGGCGGGGCATGCAGCTTTCCAGAAAGGTCCCAGGGAGTTGCGTTCCAGGGTCACGGCCGGAAGACGTTGATCGCCGCAGCGGCACAGGTTGAAGGTGGGCGTGGCAGTAAGCGTCTTGATCTGCGAGAGAGCCCCCTCATACAACCCTGCGAGCTTGGCATGGGCCTCATTCATCCCAGCAATGGTGACCTTGTTACGCTGCAGCTCGGCTTGAGCCGTAGCCAGGTCCTGCAAAGCGATGTCCAGCTGGGACGTCAGGGCATCCACACTCTGGTGGTACTGCTCAACGGCCATCAGCTGCTTGCACCGCCCTGAAAGTGGCGAGAAGGAAAGGCCGGCGACGTCCTGCTTGTGGTAGTTGAGGTACGCGAGAACCTCCGGCTGCTGGGGGAGGGTCGCCGGCATGGTGCTTTCCGTTTCGTTACTCATCGCTTGCAGTTCCTGAAGAGGTGGAGGAATGGGATTTCACGGAAGCAATCATCGGCGTCCTCGGGGTGTGCCAGAACCAGGCCCCTGCTCAGACAGGCTGGGCTTCGGCCTGCGAAATCGTGGCAAGCAATGCAGTCAGTTCTTCGCTTGAGCGTTCAAGCCGGTTCATGTCCGGGCGGGCCTGGATTCTCCGTACACGCCTTCCCATCCTGGTTCGCTGGGTTTGTGGCGGCAGGCATCCATACGAAGACGGCCATCGGGCCCCCTGAACATGAATGCGACAGGTGCCTGATCTTTAAGCCGCTCAAGCTCGGCTTTGAATTGATCGCGCTCCGCTTCAGCGGACTGCATGGCCAGGACGGTACGCTCGTAGTCTTCCGCAAGTACCACTTCTGCGAAGGCCCCGTTCCCGTCGGTGTCGATCGAATAGCGGCGTACTTCAGGTACATGATCCTTGGAATCGAGGATCGTGGTCAGCCGGGCCAGGAGCCCCTGTTGCAGAATCTTGAAGTGGCGGAAGTTCCACGCGCCATCCGTATCTTCTTTCCAATGTTGAAGACAGGAGCGAACCCATTCAAATGCGCCTGTAAAGTCACTGGGCACGGGTTCCGCTGCTTCGACCAGCACCAGCATCTTCTCCAGATCGCTGAGGATGGATACGAGGTCCTTCAGGCTCACCTTGTCTTGACGGGTTTGCAGCGTGAGAGTGATAGCTGCAGCGACCAGGGAGTAATGCGCTACGTTGGCCCAGAAATCGTTTTTGCTTACAGGCTCTGGTGAGACCCCTGCCGGAATGAAGACCTCGAGTAGGCCCTGTCCGTTGTAACGTCCGGTGATCCCTTGCTCATCGAAGCTCAAAGGGGTGCCTCCCTGAGGTCCAGTTTTGGTTTTGCTCATGATTCGGTTCCTATTCGCGGGAGTTACTTGAATTTGATCTTGCCGGAGCCGGCGACACGGTGATCGCGTTGGGCAGGGTTCCCGTACACCAAGATTTCACCCGATCCGGCAACGCTCAGGTCCACTGTTGCCGCAGTAAGTTCATTGAGGTGTGCCACTACCCCAGCAGGAGCTGATCACTCCCGCCACTGTCGCCAGGATCAAGAACACGCCGAGGTGTTTTCAGTGTCGTCTGACCACGGGTTTTCTCTAGAGATGGTCCCCGGATTGTCCCGCGACCGAAATTTGGCTACCAACGAAAGCGACCGGCTGAAATTCGCTTGATGAGAGTTTTGAGGGGGAAAGCGAGTGTCCTAATCCACTCGCTCGAAATGCTTGTCCTGCGGAGTGTTATGGGGGTGAGAGTTAACCCAACCCATTCGATTCAATGAAAGCGATCACCGATTCAGTCGTCGGTTCCGACAGCAAGTGATACGCCACAAAGTGGAAGCAGCTGTCTTCACTCTCAAGCATGGAGAGTTCATCTCGGTTGAATGACCAGCGCTGGCCAGCATGGTCAAACTCTATGTACTTCTCAGGGAGAGGATCGACTGTCACCGGCACGAATTCAGGCTCGGTAATCCATTTGCGTGTCTGGCGGTAATCCTCATCCATCCAGCCCCCAACGCAGGTATTGAACGCGCTGCTATCGAAGTCGTAAGGCTCAGCCTCGTCGATCGTGCTATTGCGGTTCACCGTCAAGCCTATTAGCTCCCCGCTGGCGCTGAGGTAGGCATAATGGCAATCGCCAATTCTCATTGCTATGTCTGGTTTTCCCGTCAGTAGGCGGCGGTACTCATCGAGGCAGCCCTGGAAGGTGTAGACCTCAACCCGAAGCTGACAGTAGAGGTCGATTTTCTGGTCGTGGGTCAGGCCGAGATCACCAGAACCGTACTGTTCCCACCAGGTCATGAACGCTGGTGCGTCGTGAAACTCGTGGATAGACCGGCTCGCGTTGTCGAGACAGCTCAGAACTTCGGTTTTGGCTTCGTCCATGATCGTTGGATTGAGGCTCATGATGGGGCTCCATGGCGTGTTAGCGATGAGACCAGTCTGAGGTCAATCGGAGTGTGTCAGAAGCGGGAGGTCAGCAATCGGAGCTGGCGCTTGATCCGCGCCCACATCGTCTGGTCCTGGGTGTATTGCTGCCAAACGCCTTCATCGCTGATCGATTCCAGGACCACAGGGCTTTCCCCTCGGACTCGGATGAGAAATGCTGTGATGCAACGGCAGGACCGGCACACTCCGTGGCCATCGATCACCACGACATCCGGCAGTACCTGGTTCCAGATCCCCCTAAAGTCTTGCTTTCTGATTTCACTCCCGCACAGCTTGCATTGCGGGACCACCTCAGTGAGCTTAAAGCCCGAGGGGAATGTGAAGGGTAGCCGGGACGCAATCACTTCTCCGGCCTGGTACTGGGCGATCATGGCTTGCAGTTCTTCGGGGCTGACCTTCTTAGGTTGCTTCCGTTGAACCGCCCGCTGTTGATTGGTTGTGGTCATGCGGTGTCTCTCCAGATGTTCGATCAGCTATGCGGCCAGCATGTCCAGCTGGTCCGGCTTCGCATATCGCCCGGGGCCCACTCGGCGCGCAGTCTGCTGGCAGACCTTACGGACCTGCTCCTTCCAGTTCGGGTTTGCCGTCGGCCGGCGTTCAGCAACGTATTCGTAGATTTGGCTCAGGTGGGCCTCACCCTCGAACAGATCGAGGGCCTGCCCGACGACCTCGCGCCAGGTGGCTGGGCCCTGACTCATGGCCTCCTGCACATCTTTCGGCAAGCCCTGCAGGTACGCCAGTTCGTGGTATAGGCTGAGGCCGATCATCAGGCGCTCTTGGTCTTTGGTGAACGTCACGAAAGTCAGGGGATGCTTCAGCCCGGCGTAGAGGTTTCTGGGCAGCATCTCCTGCTGGATGGCCCAGCGTTCGTTGTACCGACACACTCTCGCCGCTGTCTGGAGGAAGTAGCAGGGTAGGACGAATGCCACCTGGCCATTGTCGACCAGTAGGCCGTGTACACGATCCAGCAATCGCTCGATGAATTTGGTTTCGAAAGGCGGATTACCGAGGACCAGAGTTGGACGCTCTTCGAACTCCACCTGGAAGAAGTCGCCGGTAATGACCGGCCTGCCGGTCAGGTCACGTGCTTGCTGAGCGAGATGCGGATCGATCTCTATCCCCAGCGCCGGCACATATTGGGGAACCGCTTGCAGAAAGCGCCCTGGGCCGCACGTTGGCTCAAGGACGAAATCCTTGGCGCTGAGGTGGCTGAAGTTCTTTCGTACGATCGCGGCTGCAGCCCAGGCCGGGGTTGGGTACTGGCCGAGTTCGATCTGTGTGTTTTGTGTGCTCATCGCCTCAAGTGCCTGTTCGTTGATCAACTGAGGCAAGAATCGGGCTGGTCCTCCCGTGCCACCATCTGCGATCCGGAAATCAGCCGTAGCCTTTGAGCATGTACCTCCTCAGGATTGCAGTAGCCTCGGGGAATCAATAGGGGAGATTTCCTATGCCGTGGATTGATCTGAAATCAGCACTGAAAAGCGAGGCCGGATTCCTGGAGTTCATCAGGAGCAGCTATAGGCACGGCACCGTCGTGGCCCTGTGCGCTGGCGCGATTGGAATCCTGAACCGCAGGTTGGAAGCCGCGGTGGCTCGCAAAGACCGTGACGGTCAGCGTTACCTCTATACGCAGATCGAAGTGTTGCGAAGCGAGATGCATGTACGGCTGGAAATCCGAACCGACCAGGCGCTTGCCCGTGGCGTTCTACATCTCGCCGGCGAGGCCGCCCTGGCGCGCGTGCACGACTACCAACGAGAGCGATATCTCTCCGAGTTCTCGAAGCTGTACCCGGAGATCGTGGGCGCTGTGGGAGTGACCCGAGCAAAGTTCTGGGAAGCGGGTGTATATGGTCAAGATTTTCCGCTCTGGGCCCAGCAGAACGGTTTCACCGATACACAACTCCTGCAAGCCATCCAGGTATCGAAACTCAGGGCCTATGACGCCCTGGTCGAACTGAACCGTGAGCTGGAGGAGAACGGGAAAGGCGCCCGGAGTTGGAAACTGAAAACCGAGTGGGACCGCCGGCGGAAGGAGATCAAGTTACTCTCTGATCTGCAATTCAGGTCTGCAATCTACAAGTGCATACGCGATGTGCTTGGCGAAGGCTTTATGCCCGAGCTTGAAAAATGGATGACCCTGAATACTCGGATACCCCACTTTCGGAAGCTTCGAGACCGATCTCGGGACTCGAAACCGAACCTCAAGCTCCAACTGCTCCCGGGCCGGAAATTTCGGCCTGAACGCACTCCTCCTCGAAGCACGGTGAGTTCGGAACCTCGGGCATGAATCCGAGCCTCACTACGGCTAGTGCGTAGCTTCAGGCCCAACCGTAGGGCCCGACCTTCCCTGCAGGAACGAGAAGCCCGCCAAATCGGCGGGCCTTGATCGGGGAGGGTGGGTCAGTTCGGGAACCAACGCTCGGCCAGCTCGCGGAACTTCGGCTCAACGGCCTTGGCCTGCTCGATGCCGGCACAGACATATCCATGGTGCCCGCCGGCCTGCCCTCGCTCCCAGTAACTGCCCGCGGCGGCCACCATCTCATCTACTGAACCGCCTTCAGCTCCAATACTCAAGCAGCGCACCGCGGCACCGACGTGGTCCCCGGCTCCAGGGATGCGGCTATCGCTCAGGGCGGCGCACCAGCCATGTTTTGTAGGCGCATTGGCCGTCGGAAAGTCGGAGTAGAACTCCATGATCGCAGTTGCCAGTACCAGGGGATGGCCCGGGTAAACGGGGTAATTCCCGGTCACGCTCTTGATGAACTGTCTTCCTTCCATCAAAAACCTACCTTCAGTCAGGAGTTGCTGCCTTATGGATTCGCTTGACGTATTCGTGCATGGGTTGGCAATCGCTGTCCTGGTAGCCGAATCGGTTCACGAACGTCGAGAACGAATCCCCACACTCTTCATCCTGTTGCAGCCAGGCTTCGTACTCAGCGGCCACCTTGAGGGCTTTCAAGCGGAATGCCAATGCCGCGGCACGCTGGGCCTTCTCGTCGCGATGCCGACGGATCATTTCTTCTTCTTCGGGGCTCAAAGGGCCTAGGGAATCGGTCATGATTTAGTTACCGGATGCTGGCAGGAGTAAGTGACCTTGACGCCTTCAACAGCTATCTCAGCCTTTTGAACATTTGAACTCTCTTGAATGACCTTCAACAAATCATGTTTCGTCATTCGATAGTCGTCCTCGTCACTGTAGGGGTATATGACCTCGACAGACTCTCCGGTGAAGCTTGCAGTCCAGGGGGAGCCGTTCGCTGTTTGCTTAGGCGCTCCCCTCTTCATTAGCTCTTCAGAAGTGATTGGGATAGTGGCACAGGGGCCGCGACGGGCCTCAAGCAAAATCAAGGCATTGGGAATTTCATAAGTCAGATGCTTCGCAGCCAGTTTACCCATGCCTTGAGTAGCAGTGGCCATGATATTTTGGCCATAAAACAACATGCCAATTACGGCACATATAATTAATAGAGCAACTGCTAAAGCGTTGGATGCAAAGCTTTTGTTTTTTGAACTTTGTTTGTCTTGTTGCATAGCTAACCTTGTATTTAATATCGCTTTATTGCGTGAGCGCAATGAAATAGTACGTTATGGCTTGGTTCATTTTACTATGACTAACGGGTGTAATCCCAACCATCAGTTCTCTGTCTAGCTTAACGAGGCAGTTGCCTCGATTCTCAGGGGTAGTGATCTTCCAGAGTTCTGAGAACTGCTGGCTTGATTGTCCAGCCCGTCGCTCGCTTATACCGCTCGGCGAAGTCTTTGACCGTTGCACCATGGAAGTCCCTGTCGCGACTTCGACGCTCGATGATTCCTGCGCAGTCCTCGCCGACATGTCCAATCTCAACGATGAAGCCTTTTACGATTCGCAAGCCGCAGCAGGCGCAAAGGCGGCGCTCATTCATGGGCGGGCTGATCTTCTTGCCCGAGTGAAAACAGGTTGCTCGATCGTCAAAGCGTTTCATCGTACTTTCCTTCGTGGTGCTGGGTGGAAGAGGTGGATCAGCTGATGCCTGCGGTTTCCAGCGTTCCGGCCTCTTGCAGCTCGGCCCAGGTTTGAGCAAAAGCCTGTTGCATGCTCCACTCGTCACGCCAAGCACTACTTGCGCGATCGTAGGTGTCACGGGCCTTGTTGATCGCTTCAGCCTGAGTGCGTGCGCTCACGTTGTAGAGGCGCCCGATTTTTCCTGTCTCGCGGCTGTGCCCGAAGACGGCCCATTTGACAGCCCTGGGCTTGGGCTTAGTTTTCTGCTTTCCGCTGCCGCCGCATTGAAAGCAGACACCACCGAGAACGGCAGTGAACAGCCAGATTTTCCCAGCGCCATCACAGCGGCTGCATTTGTAGAGTTTGTCTGCCATGTCCATTCCTCGGTCATGCGCCGGCGAGCCGGAAGCTTGTTCAGGGGTAGTACGCCTTCTGGCGTTCAATTTCTTCGCGGATCTCCTTGGCAATCCGCCATTCACCCTGTTGCTCCGCTTCGTGCTCGGTCTCCTCGAGCTCTTCGGCGCACCATTGGCTCAGGTCGTAATACTTACGTTCGCGCATGCGGCGAATCAGGTCTTCGTGAACATTGACAACAGCCATTGTCTTGCCCTCCTCGGGCATTGTGGTTGCCCAGCGACTTCCGTGGAGCGTTCAACTCAGAATGTGGCCAGTCTGTGCCTCATACAGCTTCACACAGTTCGGACACAGCATGCCTTTCTTGCCCTGGGCAAGCTTGGCTGCCTTCCAGCCCTTACGGGTGGCCAGGTCCTGAAGGTACTTGTAGGCCCGGATCAGATCGGCCTGAGTATCGTCAGCAGTTTCGAACACACCCTGCTCGTTCATGCTGTAGCAGTCGTCGGTGCTCGGGTCTTCCTGGTTGATGCACTGCAGTTCCAGGCGAATGCTCATCGTGTATCTCTCTCAAACTGACGGAGCTGATTGCCGGACATGGTCTAGCCTGACCATCACCTCAGAGGCCAGATGCCCCCACTGCGCTGGACTCACATCCAGATATCCAGCATTAAATTGCTGATCGATCTGGTCGATCAGGGTGGTGATGGATGCTTCCGTAATGGCTGACCTCAAAACATCTAGCGCGTCATCGAAGTCACAGAAAGCAAATGTGGCCATTCCGTTTGTCTCTCCGTAAGTCCCGGCCGCCCATAGCCCCCAGTGGGTGGGGGCGATAGTTGTCAGGGGGCTTGGATTAGCCGACGTTCGCCGCCGGCTCGGTGCCGCTCTGGGCAGATTTTACGGCCGCGCGGATGTTGGCCAGCGCCTTGGCCAGGTCCTGCAGGTTCAGGTCGGCACCGCTGAGGGTCAGTTCGACCTTCACACTCTCCGGGGTGGCCATGAAGGGCAGAGCTTTCTCCAGCTGGTCGGCCAGCTGGACCAGCACCGGGGCTGCTACGTCCAGGTCCTTGCGACCGTACAGGGCGGACGGCGCACCAACGGACTTCGCGGTGATCTTCGCGGAGCCGTTGCGCTGGGCCTTGGCGAGCTGCTCCTGCATATGCACCACAGTGTCTTCGCCGTTGGCCTTGCACTGCTTCTCTGCGGCCAGGGCAGTAGAGACGGAAGCTTGGCCCTTCTCGACCATCTCCTTGACCTCAGGGGCCACGTTCACCAGCGCCAGCATCTTGCGAACGTGGCTGACCTTGCGGTGCACCGCGGCCGCGACACCGGCGACAGTGAACTTGTGGTCGTCGATCAGCTCGCGGTAGGCCTCGGCCAGATCAAGAGGGGAAACCGGCACCTGCTGGTTGCTCACGCACTGACGCACGATCTCAACGGCGCGGCCACCTTCCACCTGGCTCACCCACACGCGCTTGATGTCGGCGCCTTCGGCGATGGCCAGCATCAGGCCGGCGTGGCGGGTGAAACCGGTCACTACGCGCAGTTTGCCGTTTTCGGCGACAACGCCCAGCGGTTCGACGGGCTCGCCGGCCTTGTAGGAATCGGCGAAGCCGCGGATGGCATCCTGGTCGAATTCGCTGCGGATTGCCTCTTCGACATTGCAGACGAGGAGGGCGGTGGGCATTTCGAAGGCGTTCTGGCGCTTCGGATCGAAGTCTAAGCCCAACTGTTTGCCGGTGATCAGCTTCTTGGCGGTGTCGTGGATGCTGCGCAGGGAGTTGCAGCCAGCCAGAGCAGCTTGGGCGGTTTCGGTGATCAGGTTGGCGGCGATGGTCTTGGTGGTCATGGGGTAGTGCTCCTGTGTGGTCGATGGAGCCATCTTCAGGGGAGGTCGTGTGTGCCAGAACCGGCGCCGAGAAAATTTCGAAGTATTTTTCGAACCCCTATCGCCTGACATCAATTCCCGATATTCGGACCCTAAAAATGCGCAGAGCCCGCTCTAAGGCGGGCCCTGGGGGAGTGGCTACTACTGCTATCAGAGCAGGAACAAGCGGCGGGCGTAGCTGCGGTTGACCTCGCGGTCGACCTTCTCCAGGAATTCCGGCACTTTCTCGGCGATCTGTTCCGAGGTCATGCCGCTGGGGATGTTCAGCCAGGTGGTGCTCAGAACGTTGTTGCCCTCACTCTGGTAGTTGCCTACCAGCTGGAAGCCTTCCGATCGCGGCTCGAGGCTGAGCGTGGCGGTCTTGATGCCAACGGCGGTCTCGTAGTCCTGGGAGGCCACCAGGCAGCAGATGTCCATATCGAGCTGGCTGGCGGCGGTCCAGCCATGCGCCACCAGGTTGACGGCGATTACTTGCTTGACTGCCTTGTACTCGGGGGCCTGGATGGCGATGTGTGCTGGAGTGTGTTTCATGGCGGAAGTCTCTTGGCTCGGTGGCTTGGATTCGATGTGGCTATCTTCCCCCGAGCTCATGTGTGCCAGAACCGGGCATTTCGTCGATGCCAGAAAGCACGAAGCCCGCACTGTGGCGGGCTCTGGTGTAACTGCTGCCTCCTGATCAAGCCCAGCTGGCCAACTCCCGCCAGAAGAATGCCCTGACCAGGAAATGCGCCACAAAGTGGGCGGTGAAAACGACCAACACAGCGCCGATGAGGCTGACATCGAAGTCACTGAGCGAGGTAACGTCGAACGCTAGCGCTACATCCGCCTTGAGGCCAGCGGCGACCACGATAAACACCGCAGAAAAGACAATGCCGGAGACGATGGCCATGAAGGACATCAAGGGGGTGCCGTATGCAGCTTTCAGGGTTTTTCGTCCAGTACCGACCAGCATTACCAGGACCAGCGCGAAGCAATTCGAGATAGTGCTACCCACCGGGCCCGAGATCAGCCAGGCGGCTAGTAGAGACAGCCCCACCAGAATCGCGGAGTAGGTCAATACGCCAATCACGGCCAAAGATCGGGCCGGAGCGCTGCCAGCTTCAGTAATGGGCATCCTTCAAATCCTATGTCTGTCAGGGAAAGGCCTAGCTTACCGCCCAAGTGCCCTGAAACCTGGCCAAAAGCTCCGTCGCACCAGTAACTCGGCCAAGATGCCGAGAGAGATGACGATCAACGCCGCGGCGAAAGGGCGTAGATCGAGGAAGTCGACGTCCTCGGGCAACGGCTGCACCCCGAACACACTCCGGAGAAGGGTGAAGCCGATCACCAGGCCGGCGACCAGCAATGCGCCAACTCCCCGCCCGATTTCCTTGAACTGCCTGCCTTTGGCGATGACGGGTAATGCCAGCAAGCACCCGACAACAGCGTGGCAGTGCGTGATGTAGGTGCCGATGTCCCATGGGATGGTCATCCCGGCCACCAGCACTGTGGTGCAGAGGATGAATGCGTAGATGAGGACTGCGAACACGGGCGTGTAGCGCGGTCTCTTTTCGGTTGGGCTAGCGTGGCTCATGGATCTCTTCAAGACGCTGGTTTGGTTTCGAGTTGGGGGCCTTATCTGCAAGATCATGTAGCGTTGCGCAGTTGCCGCAGGAGAGGTAAACCGCCGGGAACAGCTCACCGTCGATGTCAGTACCCTTCGGCTCAATGCAGTGGGTCCACATATCGGCGCACCCGCAATTGCCGCAGATCAGGTGGAGTCGGGCACGTGCCACTGGTATCTCCTAGGCGTCCTGGTGATGTTTGACCACGGCGCTACGCTCGGGCAGCGCCGGTTTGAGATCCTCGTACGACTGCTTGAGGAGGAGAGCACGGGCAACACCGTGATCACCAACGGTATCCAGAGTGAGTTGGCTGCGCGCTCCGGTGAACGAGTCCTTGACCTCGTTCAGAGCTTTGATCCCCTCCCGTCGCAGCAGTCCTACGGTTTGGAGACTGCTGAGCTTCGCCAGAGAGTCGTTGACGATGTCCACCTCAATCCACTCGGTCAGGTCCGACAGTTGGGTTTCGATTTCGCTATAGGCGTCACGGACGCGAATCAGGCGGCTTCCACCGTTCTTCGCAATGGTGTCCAGGACGAGGATGCACCCGTCCCCCAGCATCTGGTCGGAGTAGCCGGTGATGGTGCGAATGCTGGCCTCGGCGACGGTAATCCTGCCGCCTTCGACAACCGGCAGCCGGGCGTCCGAGTCTGCGAGAAGTTCCAGTTCAATCCATTTTTTAGTCATAAGCGTTCCTTGATGAGGTAATTGGGCCTGCCACTCAGCACCAAGTGGATAAAAGGCGACATAGTCATGAGGGATGGTGTTGGGATTTGGTTCCACTGCCATGCAATGAACTTACATCAACCCCAACTCCAGGTTCTCAACCTGAACATCATGCCATAGCTCCTGCTCGATCAAAGCGTAGGTATCTGCAAGCTCCTGGGCGTGCTGGCGCTCGTTCGCGGCGCGCTCTTCCTCGGCTACGATGAAGTCAATCAAGGCGAGGTCGTAAAGGTCGTACGCACGTTGCCAGCGGCCGGCAATCGCAGTGAAACCCGGTTCTTTGCTCAGCAGCGCATGCGCCTCAGATGCCATAGGGGCAAGATGACTTTGTTCTGCGGGGAGAGTTGGCAGATCAATGGACCGCGCAACCTGCTGGAGGGCCTTCTCACCCTCCGGACACTGGAAACGTACGAGGAGACTTACCGGCAGAACGGCACGGGCGAAAGCCAGGCAGGCCTGGAGTGCTGACTCTTCTTCCTGTTCGGCTGCATTGAGCGCCTCCAGCTCTGGGATGACCATGTCTCGTCCTCTGGTGAATGTCTTGATGAGCACATGGTCTACGCTGGCGGGGTGTGCCACCAGCTCAGGCTGCGAGGATAGGCGCGAGTAGATCCCGGTACAGGCGGGCCTCTTCGACAGATTCCAGAATGTCGTCGAGCGCGCGGTGGCTCTGGCGTTTGGCTGGTTCGAATGCTGGGCTGATCGTCTTGAGGAATTCCTTCACCGCGCTGATATCCAGATTGCGGTAGTGAAGGTGCGCATTGAGCGCCGGCATTTGGGCCTCAAGGAACATTCGGTCGAAGTGGATACCACTGCCGCACAACGGTGAGGCCTTGGCTTGCACGCCGTGCTCTACCAGGAACTCGATGATTTGCTGTTCAGCACTGGCCAAGTCGGTTGAGGAAGCCGACACATCGTCGAAGAGGCCATTGCGAGTGTGCATGCTCCGTACAATGTCGTCGCACAAGGGAAGGACGTCAGCCGGGTCGTTATGGACAACCACGACGTGTTGGGCAAGGACGTTGAACTGGCCGTCGGTTACCAGAACCCCGACTTCCAAAATTCGGTGCCGGTACACCATCTGCTTATGCAGCTCAGTGAATCCGGTTGACTCAAGATCAAGCCAGGCCAGCCGGCGATCATTATTCATCATGGGGGAGGGCTCCTGTGGTGGCAGTACATGGATATTCTCCATGCCAGGGGATGTGCCACCAGCCAGGCCAGGGTGACCTATCAGATCGTCTCCCCGCGCCCCGGTGCACGTTTTGCCCTGCGTGCTTGAATGCGCCAGCTGATCAGCGGGCCGAGGAGCGTGAGCAGAGCGGTCACCACCACCAAGGCTATGGTGGCCGGCTTGCCGCCGCGGATGTGGTAATCATCGGGGCTGTAGAGATAGGGGAAGGAGCCCTCCGGCAGGCGAATGTATATGTCACCCGCATCCCTCGGTTGAAGCCACCAGGTCCCGTCGAGATTTGCCTCCACCCGACCAACCACACGGCATGAGGTGTCGTAGGGGATCTGCAAGGCTTCGCAGGCCGCCTTGTCGCGCACGATTACCTTGGCAGGATCGATTACCTGAAGAGAGTGGCCGACCTGCAGAGCGGCCCAGATGACCAGCATTGGCCAGACGAAGGCCATGAGTAATCTGAACAAAGGATTGAACTCCTAAAATACGAGGCGAAGGCAGGGTATCCAACAGGCTGGCGCATTGCCATCCAAACTTAGGCCCTGAAATTCAGCCTTTCGGCGAATGAGGCTCCCAGCCAAGGCATCTAGCGATCTGGTGGCAGGGCCATTCGTCAGCTGGATATCCTCAGGGGGCTTGTTGGCGTTAATTGTGGGTGTTGGACCGCTGCAGAGTCATCCGAGCCCCACATCAACCGTTTATCTGGTGACGCCGTCAGGGCGTTCCGCATAATCACTACAGCCCTTTTTGAGGAAGCATCATGATGAATCCTTTAAGAGAACCCTCTGCGTTCAGCCCCAACTATTGGGCTGAACGCGCAGCTGTGCTGCGATCGGCAGTTAATAACGCAAATCCTGATATCGATCCGGTTCTCCTGGAGATAGCCCTTGAAGGCGCTGAGGATGTCCTGCAGATGGAAGTAGAGTTGGCCGATCAACCGCTTGTCGGTTGGACGTACAACGACAACGAGATAAGCGATCTGGTTGCGGCCCGTTCCGCTGCCCAGGCCCTGGCGATCCTGCATGCCAGTTTTCCTGACCACACCTACTACCCCGAGTGCCTTGAGCAGGTCGACGAAAATGGCTTTCGAAATCGTACCTGGTGCTTTGATGAAACTCCTGACGTGAAGCTGCCTTGGTCGGAATTCATCAAACGAATCACAATTCCCCGCCATCTAACCGGCGTTTACTTCTAAGTTTTTTGCATCGTACAACCCAGATTTTCGAGCCGAGGATCGGATGCGTTGCGCTGCCTTGAGCGGGGTATCTGCAACAGTGCTCCAGTCATGATGCCACCAGGCAATGACCATGCTGGCTTCCTTCGCCGTCGGCGCCGATATTACGGCTCGAATTTCAGCGCCTACAGCCTCCCACCAGTCCATGCCCTCGGAATCACGGGCGTTGGGATCGATTGCCGACCGATACACGGCCTTGATTTGTTCTTGCGTCAGTTCGTTCATTGCGGGGTGTCCAGTTGCGCCAGCAGGTACTTGGCCATCGGTAATTCGTGCTTGCCATACCGGTCGTAGTCGGCCAGGCGGGCCGAGATATAGGCCGCCAGCGGCTGCTGCCACTCCGCACTGCTAACCGAGTAAGCGTACTCCTCGTAGAAGCGCACGATATCCCTGCTCATCGAGTGGCGATAGGTCTCGGCAATCTCCTGGGCGAGGGCAGGTGCCGTGCCGAGGGCAACCAGATCACGCTCCAGATCCTCCGGGAACGTGGTCTGCCGAACCCAAGATAGGGCGTTGAAGAAGTGAGGTCCGAGATTCAGATGTGGCTGGACTTTGCTGGCGCTGGGAGTGTTCATGGTCATCGTTTGGTTCCTGTTCTCGGACTTCGACTAGGCGGCTGCTGGGGTGCGGGCTGCCCGGCGCGCCGCAATGCGCTTCTGGATGCGCTCGCGCGCGGCCAATGCTTCTTCGCCGGAGCTGGGGAGCGACAGCTTGATCTGGTTCACCCTGCGCAGTTCGTGTTCGTGCATCCAGTCCATAACCGATTCCGCGGTCCCCACGTCCTGGTAGCTGCGCGGGCCGCCCAAGCCCATCTCAGCCCGGGAGCCGAATTGCTGGCGCTGCTCTGCCAGATGGCTGATAGCTCTCATCTCTGCGAGCATCTCGTCGAAGCTGAAGCGAGCGCGCATGTGTTCGCGAATGTCCATGTCGCTGATCTGGAGCATGGGATCATCCAGGGCAACTACTGCGTCCGGTAGGAGGTGCGCCGGGCAGAGGGCTAGAGCAGAGCTTGCTGGGGGCGTTTGCGCCGAGAAGGTCAAGCTGGACTGAGTGGGAGCGTGGGTGCGTTGCATGGGATAGCCTCCTGAAGTAATGAGGCTATCTTCAGGGCAGGCTCACTGTGCCAGAACCGCTGAGCGCACACTTCGCGCACAGGATGGTCACGTCGATTGTTTGAACGATGATTCGGGGCCATGCCTGAACAGGTATTGGAAACCGGTATTGTGGCGTGGCGGGAAGCCCCCTTGGGAACCAAGAGTAAGGTTCCAAACTGGTGCTCCCGCCATCCTGTTGATCAAAAGAGGCCTTGTTGGTGTGAGAGCCTGGCCATGATCCGGACATCCATCTGCTGGCGCTCCTCTCGCATTGCGGCTTCACGCTGGGCCCCGACGCCGTTGTACTTCTCCACCAGGTAAATCAGGTTGGTGGGAGTCCATGCGTTGCGCCAAATGGTGTTCCAATCGCGGATGACCGAAGCCCTGTCGTCGCTCGGTAGGGCGAAAAACATGCTCCTGGCTTTGCGCCAGACTCGCGCTTCCCGAGCTCGCCAGTTGATCAAGGTTGCATCATCCCTTCGCTGGCGAATCTCCTTCTCGGTTTCCCAGTCGTGCTGTTCCGCTCGGATCATTTCAGCAAAGAGCGGCAAAGCGTTCGCCTCACGTTGCTGCTTTCGCTCGAACAAGGAAGCCTTGCGCTGGTTGAAATCGAGTCGGCGCAAGCGATGAGGAAACGGTTTGAACTTCATTGTAGAACCCCACACGTTGGAATTGAAAAGCCCCAGTTGTTCGGCCGTGCGTCGGGCGGAACATCTTTCGCTTCGATGTGACCAGCAAATCATCGGCGCGAAGCATGCGTGCCAGAACCCATGCGAACCCACTCCGCGATAAGGTCCTCGCACAGGACAATTACATCGAAGGTGGGGTTGATGAAGCTGGGTATGCTGGCGCTGACCTTGGAGTCCGGCATTCGGGTCTGGCAAGCGCCAGCATCGGGAACCAATAATCGGACTTCAACGTGGTGTTCCCACCATTCGCCGTCGATGTAGAAGGCTGGGTCATCGTGCTCGAACAACCAGGGCGTGCTGTCGAGAGGTGCAATGGAAGGTGCCCCCGTGGCCAGCGTCACTTCGAAGGTGTGCCCCTTGTAGGCAACTCGGACGGTATGCGGCTCGTCTGGCCGTTTCATTTGCAGCGCCCGGGCCGCGGCGTCGGTTGTCAGCTGAATCATGGTCACCCCCTTTCATTGAACAGCCTGCTTTTGCGGTAGCAGTGTTGGCGCTAGTCCACCAGGCCCAATTCCACGCACTCTTCGCGCCAGCCAGCCCAGAGGTCTGCCTCTATGGAGGCGTATGTATCCTGGATGTCTTCCCAGTGCGCCTGGCGCTCTTCCTCCTCCGCTAACTCCCTCTCGTACTCACGTTCGATGTGCGCCTGAACTACGGCCTCCGCAGCCTCGTCTGCATCCATCCCCCGGCTCCAGGCCAGCAATAAGGTCTTGGCTTGCCCCTGGGTAGCCTCAGCTACTTGCGAGTAGGAAATTTCCATCAAGGCCGCTACCTGCTTGTCCACCGCCACCAGCCATTTCGTGTACGGCTGATCTAGGGGCGAGGCCGGTTTCAGCCACCCAGCCGAGATCTGACCAATCGAGCCGTTGCGGTAGTTCTCGTAGTACAGCTCCGTGTACAGCTCGTGTGCCAGGTTGTACTGCTCAGCCAACTCAGGCACGTCCAGAAGGAGCAGCGGGGCCCGGGGTCCGTAGTGGCGGTGAATCAGTACGTCATCGCTCGCCAGCTGGTGGACGGCGTCATATGCCTCCTGCAACGCCTCCTCGGCCTGGGAATCACACCCTTCGATGCTGGAGAAGACAGCTACGTTGATCCACAGGGAGCGTGCGGCGAGTGCTTTTTCGAATGCGGGGTTCATGAGGCGGCTCCGTGACTGGGTTAGGTCTGATGGAGCCATCATCGGACGTGCCTGGCTGTGCCAGAACCTCCAACGTAAGTCGGCCAATGCCGGGCAAGGCGATCACCCCGGAAATCAGTCAGAACCGAAGATTGGTAGCCAATCGGCATACCAAGCAGGCGCGATTTGCGCCGTGGCTGAGGAGCAATATGCGGAGCTGCACCGCAAATATGCGCAGGACCGGGCGAAATATTCGGAGCACCTTCGAATGTATGCGGACCACCTCCGCACATTACGGCCGCCGGCGGAACCTAGAACGGGTTTTCCTTCATCAGCTGCCGGCAGTCCTCGAGCACCAGGTCGTAGTGATCATTGGAAGAAATCAGTCGTTCATGTCGAATAATCGAGAGTGGATCTCTCTCGTTCGGCTCCTCCGTTAGGTTCAGGAAGGTTACGACCATGCGGTGGTACCACCACTCTACGTTTTCCCCCGCGGCGGGCTGTACCAACGTATTGGTTCCCGATGTTTCGGGCTGAACGCATTGCTTCGGGTCTTCGGGGATGAAGGTGACTTTGAAGTCCACCCACCAGCCTTCGCCGCGATGTCGGAGTTCGACAGTATGTTCCTGGTCCTGACGCGGCATGCGCAGCGCCTGGCGGGCGGCCGGGTCGTAGAGGTTCAGCATCGTTCGGAATCTCCTTCTGGTCAGATTGCAGGAGCCCCGGCGCCATTCAGCGCCGAGGAAGGAGGTTCAATTGCTGCAGGGTATCAGGGGGCAGGAGGGGTTACAGCGAAGTGTCCACCCCCGAATCTCGGGGACGATTGTGGAGGCTGTGGTAGATCAGAAGGGGTGTTCTTTCAGGAGCTCATCACAGAGGCGAACGATGATGTCGTAGGGTTCGGCGAAGCTGGGCAGGAGGTTGTAGCTGTCACAGGTGGCCTTCACATCGCCGATCTCCGAGCCGTCATGGTTGCGGATGTGAACCATGATGTGGTGATACCACCACTCTCCGCGCAGCCATCCTTTTGCCTGCTCGTCGGTTACCGGGTGATCGTTGGGGTCTGTGGGTTGGGTGCCATCCTCGTCAGGGAGGAACGTGATGTCGAAGATTCGGCCTTGATATCGCACACGAACTTCCATTTCCTCATCAGGTTGCTGCATGCGCAGAGCCTGACGTGCACCGGCGGTGTTGAGATCGAACATGAAGGCTACTCCGGAGTGTAGTGGTTACAGCAAGCCAATCACCTCGTTCTTGAAAGGCCTGCTTTTGCTCTTGAGCCTCGCATTCTCCCAACCCCGCCCTGTGCCACCAGCTGTTGTCAGGCTGGCGCCTGGGATGCCAAGGGAGTGCCCGCTACCTGATCGCGATGATTCTCCAACCTCGCCACCTGCTCGAACTCAGCCAGGGTGACGCGCCCGCCGGCAGCAGCTCTTGCCATCACGCGATGGCCAACCATGCCAGCCAGGTCGGTTGAATCCGCCAGTTGCTCGGCGGAGCGCTTGAAAATCGCTTGGGTCAGACGCTGCACCAGGACGACCTTCTGGGCTTCTGGCAGATCCGAAGCCATGAAATGCTCCATTGCAAGTATGAACTGGCTCCGGGTTTGCACCGCTTCGGGGGGCACGCGAAGATGGGCGCAAAGCTCCCGTATCGCTGCGTCAACCTCTGGCAGACCGAGGATGCGAATACCACAGGTGTCTTGGAAAGGACGGCCATCAACGATCAGCCGAAGCGTAATGAAATCGCCATCTCCTTTCCCGTCGAAAAATTCCATATGGCCTCTTATGTTCGGCTAGCTGTCATCTCGGACCTGGGGACGGATCGTCCAATTGGCGCAGATATTAAGAATCAAATCCTCCACAATCCCCAAGAGTATTTCGGTGGCGATCGCTCCCTCCTCAGTAATAGGGTCAGACGATAAATTCACAGTAAACCTATCTGCTGTGGCGGCGGACCTTTCGCGCCAAATGTGAGTCATGGCCTCGATGCCGGCCTCGCGACCTATGCACTCCAGAAAAGCCCGCCCAAAACCTTGCTTTCGGAGTTCGCGATCAAGATGAATAGCAACTAACTCGACCTGGATGATCAACTCGCGCTCCACGATTGATACCGAGTGGTCGATTGTCGCTAACCCCTTCAAAACACCGTTTACGTGGAGCTCGTAGCAGGGGACGTCCGAGAAGTCTTTTATCGACATGGGCTCGTCGACCAGGCGCGGTGATGGGAACAGCGTCTGACGCTCCTCGATAGTCGTCATCTGGAACGTCACCATCACTTTATCGTCTTTGTTCCCGCTCCTTCTGGGCTGGCCCCACGCATCCACAAAGCGCGGTGGCATCCCAATATCCTCACAATCAATCACATCATGGCTCATAAGCGGGGGCTTCCTCATGCTCAACGCTAGTCGATCTCAAGGGCGAGGCCCAGGTATTGGATGGAGACTGAGGCTCTCCCTCAAGTGGAAGCGTCAGCAGTGACTGCCCAGCCTCTGCGAGTTCAACCTGCGCTTGAGCATGGTCATAGCGGACAACGGCGATCGCGCCGGTAGGGATCATCCTGGCTTTGTTGAAACAGGTGACAGCTACATCGGCATCGGTTAGGAGTGCCTCCACTGCCTCGGTACTGAGGAAGCCGAGCACCTGCAGGTCGCCGGTGGAGCTTGAGCGCGATTCGTCTACCCCATTCCAGGCGGCAATGGCTTCTGCCTCGGAGTCCTTGATTGGGCCGCGCGCTCCACAGCACTGGCACTGGATGAAATGGCCCGCCAGACTCTGTTCGGCGAGCAAGTTGATGGTCTTGCAGTACGGGCAACGAGCGTTCTGTTGGCTCATCCGTCGCTCCTTTTGCGAGTTGATTCCGATGTTAGGCGGCAGGTGAAGGTTTCTGGATGGCACTGGCTGCTTGAGCCTTGGCCATCGACAGCTTGATGTGTGGTGCTACGCGCTCAGCCGGCAGATCCATACAGATGACCTCATCGGGAAGGTTCACCAAGTGGTGGATGATGTAACGGCACGGCGTCTTGTGGTTGATCACATCAAAGAGCGATTGCCTGTCCCGGCGCTCTACTCGCTTGAGTAAACGCTTCGCCGTTGCCACGACGGCAGCGTCGGTCCGATGGTAAGTGGCTGCCAACGCGAGGCAGAGAATTACGTCTAATGGGCGCATAGGGTTCCTCACGATAGGAAGGCCGGAGCCCCGGATACTACCGGGGGACCGGTGTCATTCAGAGCCAAAGTGGTGGGCTGTAATCCACAGCTGGCGCGGGGTTAGCCAGTCACGGTGGAGTTATCCACGCTTGCGGTGCCGGCAAAGAACTTCTCGATAGATTCCTTGCACTCGATGTAGAAGGGGCCTTGCCAGTCGCGTACCCACTCAGGTGCGAGCCGAGCGTGAATGAAACCGTCAGACTCGTGGGTGTTGTCCATGATCGCCAATACATAGGGCCGGTCCATCGCAAGGACCTCGGGCGTCACGTCAATCTGCGTAGGGCCAGGGTCTACGCCTACCGCGTTGTCGTTCTGCCAGGCTTGAGGATGAAAAGTTGCGTAAACCCGGGGCCCATCTTCCGAGGTGTCATCGTTGGCCAGGTATTGTGCGAGCGGAGCAGTTACCGGTGGGAATGAGGGTTGCCTTGCGGGTGGAACAGCCTCGAGCAGGAAAATTACCTCTCGACCTTCAGACGTCCTGTCCTGGCCGTAGCCGGCGCAGATTCCCTCCAGGATCTCCAGTTCGGCCGTCTCTGCAAGACGGAGCAACTCCCCGCTGGTGTCGGCGACCAGGGTTTTGGGCACCATGCCCAGATCGCTCAAGGCATCCAGGAACTCTCCTAGGCCACCTTCCTGCTCCAGTCGTGGGGATAGGTACTTCAGGTATTCGATCAGCGCTTCTCGTTTGCTGCTGAAGAAGAGCGGCCCCTGGATTGCGTCCATGGCGGGCTCACCCAGTGGATAGTCTGCAAACACCAAGCACCACTGTTCGGGTATCGGATACGTGATGTGGGGCTGTTGCGTCATGGTGTACTCCGCGTCTGTGTCGATGGAGTCCATGTTCATGTCTGGCGGAGGGTGCCAGAAGCCGGGCATTGCGAGTATCTGGGCCAGGCGGGTCGCCAATACTGGTCTTCGGTGCCCAACAATCGTATTGGAGGCCCGCCCAGCCCACACTACAGCGTGATCCCCTTCAACTGGTTGTTCAGGACAGCCTCAAGCTGATCGCCGAACCGCGATTGGAGGGCGTGCTCCGTCTTCTCGTTGTACAACGCGAGGATCAGACGGAACGTTCCTTCCTCGTCACCTCGGATGCGGAACAAGGTGTTGGACTTCAAGAGCGGCTTCGCCTTGTTGAACCACTCCACCTCGTCAGCCATTTGCGGTAGAGCCTGCTCCAGGAATTCGTGGGTATCGCTGGCGTCGATCCGAGAAGCAGCCTCGAGGTTGAGCTGATACCCGTGCTCCTTCAACGTCTTTACCATTGCCACTTGCTGGATGGAGTCGATCTCGATCGACAGGGGCTTTTCTTCACCCGGGTCCTGAACGCTCCCCAACCGCTTCCCCTTGAGGAATACGATGCAGGACCAAGCCAGATTTTCGCCCTCACCATCTTCGTGAGTGTGCAGGTCCTTCAGCCGTATGCGGGCAGCAGAGATGGCTTTGAGGTTGTTGATGGTTGTTTCCATGTGAGATGCCTTTGTGGTTTATGGCATCTACATCCTCAATGGCGTCTCTGCGTGCCAGAATCACCCTCTGTGTAGATCCATCTCCCCCCACAACCTAGGGAACCATGCACCCGTGCTGGAGCAAGAAATCAACTCATGGCCGGCAGTCAGCCGTCACCCGCGAGTCAGTTCCACTGTCTTGGTCATCGGCAGCAGAAATGCGCCGGAGTGTGAGGTCGCAAAGGTCTTCGTGACCTGTACTGAAGTGATCACCCCGCACGAGGCAGGTTTCCGAATCGAGTACACAGCCTCAGGCAGCAGCCATGCCTTGACTGGTAAGGGGAGCCTGGCTGCAGGTGTGAACAGGAGCATGAACACGGTGTCGATCGGAGCCAGCGACGGCTTCAACCGTGGGTTCATCACGGTAACGCCTGATGCCCTCCAAGGGCACCGTTTGGGGACCTATCTCATGTGGCGAGTGGTGCAGTTCCTGCACCAATTTCCAGATGCACAGGTTAACCCCATCAGGTTGAGCGATGCCCAAGCATACGAGTCCAATCACGTGCGCAGAAACCGGTTCTACGAGCAGATCGGTCTCCAGTTCGATTATTACGATGGGAAGCATGAGAACGGTAGATCGCGACCGGTGCGCGCCGGTGACCTCATCCTTGTCGAGACCTGGAAACAGAACATTCAAGAACTGGGAATGGCCGACTATCTCAAGCACCAAGACAGCCACGTACGTGGTCTGTGCCACGAGATCAGCACGCTGGCGAATCGCTGCAGTAGCCTTCAAAACGCTCTTGATGATGCGCGTCGACGTCCCATCCGGTGGGGAGTTGTCACCTTCATCGCTAAGCATCTGCACATCATCGGGCCGGCGGTCCTTGTCATGATGGCGGCTTTGGCCGCCTATAGGGCCCTTAACGGCGATTCCAGCTGAGACGATTGGTTCGACCTGAAAACGTCTCCTAGGCCCCGCGGCGGGCCTTCCTGGGCCATCTCCTCCCTCATTCGCTCGACTTGGGCAAATGCGCTGTGTTCGCCTCGGTGATACGAGTCCCAGCACGGTTCCGCCCGTTCGAGGGCCTGGTCCAGGGCCAAAACGAAGTTCACCAACTCGAAACCATCGCGCAGCTGGTGCCTCGCACCGACCTCATGAAGGTCACCGAGATCAATTACCAAGCTTCCCTGCCAACGTTTCGCCCTGAATCTCCAATCAGCCGACTGGAGACGCCGGGTAATAGTCGCCTGGTGGTAAGACGGAAGGCTCTCCAGAACCGAAGCTAGGGTGCGAATTTGTGCGAATCGCCTCCTCCACGACTCACAAACGTGGTCGGTATGTTCCTGGTCTCGTCTCGCGATCCTGTCCAGATATTCGGTAACGGTAAGATTCCCGACCTGGACCTGCCAAAGCCATCCTTGTTGCTCCCTGGGGAGGTAGCTGGGGCTGGTAGCCACCAGAATCGGTATCAGGAGGTGGACGCACTTAGCCCGGTTCAGGTGTTCAACAAGGGCGCCCACATCTACGGATTCAGCCAGGACCCAATCCGGCTCAAGACCTTGCATTTCGTCTTGAATCCGCAGGCACACCTTCTGGGTATCCTCAAGGCATGAAACCAGAAGCTCGGGGCCGAATGCGCCGGCCTCGAAGCTCAGCGGTAGTCGCGCGACCCGATGGGGGAGGGCAAGTGCCTGGGTGAGGGGAGAAGTCAGCTTCCGTCCACCTGAAAACAGACGTTCAAATCTGGCACCGAGGCGGGCCCGCAACCTCTCGTCAAAATCTCCAGCCTCATGTTGGATCTGCTTCACCCAGGGGGCCGCGGCGAAGCACTTATCAAAGGCCTCAAACTGCCGTTTGGTGTAGTTACCCTCACGTCCAGCTGGGATCAGAAACCAGCCAGCCTCTAGGGCACGTACTACGTCATTGGTTGCTTCGTCAGAATCCTTCCACATCCCTTTGAGGCGCAGCCGGGCGGTACGAAGGTGCATCGGGCAGACCAGTGCATCACGGTTGATTGGGTACATGCTGTTGTCTCCTATGTAGCCTCCATATTCCAGGGACGGGCGCTGTGCCAGAACCTGTCTCTGACCTTGAACAGCCCTCAGGACGGATTCCGACCTGCACCGCCGGGATGGTGTAGGGATTCGTCAGCAGAGGAAATTCCTTCCCACGCGAATTCGCGGGCAGCGGAAAAGGGGCACCCAAAGGACACTATTAGGGTGAGGAGATCCTCCCCAATGATCAGTTCTGTAAACCACGCTTTGCAAACAACCTGGTGGGTACAAGTGCGGCCGAGGCCAAGCCTTCGTCACCGCGATGCGTTTATCCAACTCCTAGCTTCCGCAACCCACATTCTGAGAGACGTCGATGGCAGCTATGTCACTGGAGTACAAGACGTCCTCACCGCAATCCGTAAGGCGCCCTCGTTGACTGAGGCCGTATTTTCTGAGGTCGATCGCATGATGGAAGAGCTTCAATCCGCAAGCCGGCGAGTGAATGACGCAGCCGCTGAAACGTCAGGGCCGGTGGCGCTATTCGTCCCTGGCTTTGGGGTCAGGGCGCAAGAGTTAGCTCGTGGCCTCCAAGGTATGGGGGCGAAGGTCATCACGCTCTGCCACCAGATCCCCTTCAACCCCGAAGATGAGGCCGGAATTCGCCGCTCCAGTATGCTCATCGTCGGTGACGGAGTGCTCAACGATCCAGAGGCCATCCCCTTCATCTCCAAGATCGTGATGACCTCTGAGTCTGATGCCCTGGTCGTGCTTGTCGTGGAGTCCTGCCCTCTGACATTCGAGCAGCGTCGGACAGCCACGGAGCTCGGACAAGTTCGTATCCTGGGACTCGATGATGACATCCGCAACTTGCGCTCCCTATTCCGGAGCCGAAATCGTGACATCGAGATCGAAGGGTATCGGGTGCTGCTTCTGGATGACTCCAGGACCGATGCCTACCTCGCCCGGAAATTCCTCACCGAGGAAGGCCTGATCGTTGAGCACATCCAGCATCCAAGCCAAGTGCTGGAAGCTCTATCCCGATTCCGACCTGATGTTTTGGTGACTGACTTCCACATGCCGGAGGCGAACGGGGACGTCGTTGCCTCGATCATCAGGCAGGACAGGGACGCCACCATTCCCATTATTTTCCTGAGCCGGGAGTCCAACGCCGAGAAGCAACTGCTCGCCTTGTCCCGAGGGGCGGACGGCTTCGTCCAGAAACCTCTGAAGCGAGGAGCCTTCATCAAGGCGTTGAAGTCGATAATCAGCAGGTCCAAGGGATTGGAGTCCAGGATGAGAAGAGACCCCCTGACGAACCTCCTGAATCACGGCCAATTTATGGCGTCCGCCGCGACTGTTCTTGCCGAAGGCCCGCCAAGTTCGTTGGTTCTGATCGACATCGATCATTTCAAGTCGGTCAACGATACCTTTGGCCATCCAGTGGGGGATAGGGTGCTGGTTGGCCTGGCCGAGGTGCTCACCGATTCGCTGCGGACTGATGACTATGTCGGGCGGCTTGGGGGAGAGGAATTCGGCATTGTCATGGTAGGTGCCAATCCAAGCCAGGCGAAAATGGTTGTGGATCGGCTGCGGTCCATCTTTACCACGATTCAGTTCCAGTCCGAAGATGGGACCTCGTTCAGTTGCTCGTTCAGTGCCGGTGTTGCGATTCTGAATGTAAGCGTGAAGGAAGCGCACCGTGCCGCCGATGAAGCGCTCTACAGTGCGAAACGGAGTGGGCGAGATCGTGTTGAGATCGCCTTGCTTGGATAACTTATCCGCAAAATGAAAGCCCCGCACTCTGCGGGGCTTTTGGTTTCCAGTCTTCAGGCCTGGAGTGTGGTGTTGCGCGGCTGAAACTCCCGCACATTGTCCGGTCGGGTGCTTGGCGGTTGTTCGTCCAGGGACGATGTTTGGGAGTGATCATCCTCTTCCACAGGTTCGGCCTCATGGACGAGCCCGAGCAGCGCGCGCTCCATCATCTCGTCGGTATCGAACTCCGCTATGGGGAAATCAAGCGGCATCTCGACCTTCTCAAGCAGGTGTTTGATGTCTCCATGGGTGAGGCAAGGCTGAATACGCATCAGGCGTACGAGTTGGATAATGGCCTCTTTGTTCATCTCAACGGCAGCCATGCAACGCGACCATACGTTCTTGCGGATCATCGCCAGGCGTGAAGCCTTCAGCGTTGCTTCGGCATCATTTGCTGGCCTGTAGAACGCATGGCGGCCGTCGCCCAACATCAAGAACTTCGAAGCAAGGTCGTCGAACGACTGCAGGTCATCGAAGGCTGCTTCGCTTGCGGTGCCGCGGATGACCTGTTCTGCTGCGCTACCAATCAGAAGCATGTGCATGCGCCAATTGATGAATTGGCCAGTAGCAATCAGGTTCATGTCCGAGAAGATCTTGGCGGTACGGGCATTGAGATCGAGGTCTGCGTAGAAACTGCCATCGATCAGGCAATTGCTGCCTTTGTAAGCGATGATCCGTGCGGCTTGGTGTATGGCCAAGCGTGTTGTATCAGCCATTGTCACCTGAAAGGCCGGCCGTTGGGCTGGCGTCTGCGCGAACGTTTCAGGGAGAGCAAGTGCTTTAGACATCCCGGAAATCGGGTCCGTGGTTTCTGGCTTGGTCTCTTTCTTGGAGGACGTAGCCCAATAGGCGCCTCCCAGCAGGGCAGCAACCAGGAGGGCAGAGATGCTGAAACCCAGGTTGTCTGTCACCGCTCTGTAAATGCCAGCTGCGCCTACGTAGGTTGCCAGTCCTGCTGATGCTGTTGCCCAAACGAAGTGAAGGCCGCGAGCGAAACCATCGCTCATCGACTTCCCCAGCTTCCCGGGATCGGCTTTAACAATCGCCGACACCAGGAAAGCGAAAGCAATCACGATGGAGAGGACGATGGCAGCCGTCGTTGCCGTCTCTACGAGATCACTCGGTCTGTCCTTATAAGTGAACACGGCCAGTACATACAGACCAACTACCAGGCACGACAAAAGGAACGGAGGTACCCAACCCGGCAGCAGCCGGGTTGCCTCCTTTAAATTGCTGAGACTGCTCATCATCCCTCCTTTCTTATGCCTGGGCTTCAGCGGCTGCTTCCGGAGCCGGAGTAGCTTCCTTCACCGCTGGTGCAGTAGGTTTCTGTGGCTTGGAAGCCGCGCCCGCTGGCTGTTGAGGTTTGCCATTAGGTTTCTGGCCGGCGGCGGTCTTCTGTTGCTGACCCTGAGGTTTGGCGTTGCTGCCTTGCTTCTGCTGACCGGTCTGAGTTGCCTTGGCGGTGCCCTGGGCTTGAGCTTGTTGCTCTCCACCCTTTTTCGCTTTCTGGAGGACAGGTTTAGGGGCTTGCTTCGATTGGCCAGACTGTTGCGCGGATCGAGCGGACTGCCCGCCGCCGTTCCGGTTGAGGTTCAGGTCTTTGTTCACCTCTCGCATTTCGGCATCGAACGCGTTCAAGGCGCGCTCGAATCGGTCCGCAGCCTCATTTGCTCGGCGCCGAGTCTCAGGTGAGCCGGCCATTTTCATCTGGAGGATCGTGGTATCAACGCGGGAGGCTTGGATTGCCATGCCCACCAGGGTTGCAGATCGTTCGCCAGTGATCCGAACCTCTTTGGTCGGGTGTAGAGCTTCATTGCTGCGTTCATCAGCCATTGTTGTCACCTTGGTTGCTTGGGCCAAAAGACCGGAGCCAGGTCCAGTGCGCAGTGCGCTGGACGCAGGAGTTGAAGAATTCCTCAAGGTCGCGTGAGTGCTTGAGATATGAGGCGGTGTCGTCAGGCACCAAAGCGCCCCACACATCAACCCAGAAGAGATGGGCAGCCTTGTGGGGCAGGTAGCAGACCTCGATGTGTCGATACTCCGGCGTACGGAGGTAGATCTTGCCGATGTAAAGGACCAGCGTGACCGAGAGGATCAACGTGAGGATCTGACGAACAGGGCTGCTTGCTTTTCCTTCAGCCATTGACGGTTTCCTGTGTGAGCGTGATGCGGAAGCCTGTGCGTTTGAGGACCAAGGCAAGAGCCTCGTCGAGATCAAAGCCACCATCGACCAGTGAGGAGAGGAGGCGCACCGAGGCGACGTCCTTAGGCTCACTGACTCCTAAGGTTTGGCTCCAGTCCTTCCAGTGCTTTGTTGAAACTGGGGTAAGCATGGGAACGATCGCGTGGATCTTTCGAATGCCGGAAATGTTCGGGGGAGATTCCGATGCATAGGTGTGGCACATGCGAGCCAGGAACTCGCCTGCGTTCATCCTGGAGGCAATGAGCTTCTCGAACTCGGCGGTGCGTCCAGCTTTTCGGAGTGCATCAGGGTCATCCATGCCTTGGCCAAGCGGGACGATGGCTGTGACGATGCCAGCAGGTTCGCAGTTTCTGATCGAGACGATTCCGCCTTCATAACCCGCGATGTCGCCGTCCACCATATGTGCCACCTCGGTGACACCTTCACCTGCGAGGAAGGCCGCCTGACCAGCATTGATGGAAGCCTGCCCAATAGCGGTACCCCAGAACCCCATGAACTGGATCGACCAGCCATCGAAAGTACCCTCAACAGCAATTAGGGGACCGGGCTTCCTCATGCTGAACAGATACGGGGTGTCCTTCTTGAGCGAGTCGGCGAACATATACTTCTTGTTCCATCGATCGCCTTTGCCGGAAGGCAGGCGTCCCCAGAGACGAACGTCCCCATCAGGATGCGGCCAGTAACCGATGACACGATTGTTCATCGTTCGCCGGTACTTCGAAGGGTTGTTCTCCTCGACCAAGATGTATCCCTTGGCGATGGCTACTTCCCGGGAGATACCGCGCTCCTCGAGTAAAGCCAGAACCTCTTCGGGGGACGAATAGACGCCAAGTCGCATCGTCGCCATCTGCTCATCGTTGTAACCACGATCCGTCTGCAGCTGCTGAAGAAGGTCCGGATACTTGCGGGCCAGGATTTGGGTCGCTTGGATAATGGCGCGCCCTGGGGAGAGGGGGGCAGGGGAGCCATTGATACGACCTTCAGGATTTTTGTTCGAAGGGGGGTCAACTCGGGCCAGTTCGCATAGGCGCTCTACGATCTCCTTCCTCGAGTAGCCCGATTTCTCCATCACGTCCCACAGCGACGTCGACTCGCCACAGTTCTTCTTACGCGGACAATGGATCAAGTGGGTTCCAGGATGATGGAAGGCCTCATGCATTCCGCAGGCCGGGCAGAGCATCCGGTATGTCCCTGAGGTCTGAAGCTTTGTCGGCTTCAGGTGGTCGAGCAAGCCTGCCGAGACTGCATCTATTTCGGGATACACCTTTTCATGGAGGAATTCGGTTATTGACTGGCGCTGCATTCGGCTGCTCCTGTCGAAACCGCTCGGATGAACTCCTTCGAGGCGCCAGCCTCACTGGCTATCTCAGCTAGCTTTCGCTTCAGGCCGCGACGTACCTTCCATGTCTGCTTTCTTGAGATCTTCAGGATCTCAGCAATCGCGCCGGACTCCTGATTCTCAATAACAGCCAGCCGCAGGATGTGGTGCTCTCGGGCAGAAAGAAGGTGGCGGATCTGTTCGATGTATTGGTGGCAGGTTTGGCCCGTCTCGTCCGGTAGAAGGACCCCATCAGCCAGAAATTGAGGTGCGTATTCCAACGCCTCAGAAAACTGTGCAGATGCGAGCATGTAGTCGGACTGCAGAGAATGGGAGCGAGGACCAAGTTCGGTTACTAGGTCACCCATATTGATAGCCGAGCTGCCAGGAACTTCAGCAAGCACATCCCCGCGTCCGTCCCAACGTATGTAGTTGAGAGCCGCGCCGATGATATGGGCAGCACGTTGATGAGGCTCGACATCTTGATAAAGCTCGATCGCGGAAGCGACGGCCTTGTAGAGCCCGATCTGCAGGATGGACAGGATCTCGTCGTCCGTCAGGCTGACGCGCAGCTTTGAACGAACCTCAGCGATCCACTGTGGTCTTGACTCGGGATGGCAGACGACTTCCCACGGATCGAGCTGCGCGAACTCCTCGCGTGACAATCCCGTCAGCCAATTATTGCGCTGTGAGCGCATGGCCCCTCCTCCGGCAAGAACAGCCGGTCCTAAGCGTCGCGGTGTCGGAAGCCGACACCGCAACAATCTCCAATCGGCTGATTGCCAATTGGCCCCCCCCTCAAACAGTGAGTGCAGCTTTTTCAGCTGTCACTGCACCAACTCCAGTGGCCATCCGCAGATTGTCCGCTGGTAGTTCGCGGCGATTTTATGGGGCAAGAAAAGGACAGGCAACCCAAAAAAGGTGGCTGAAATCCCGCGAAATAGGCGGGTCCGAGGCCGATTTGGTGACATGCGCGCCTAGTTTGTGTGGGCTGGGTCAAAGCCATGGTATGGCGCAACGCCAGTATTCATCAGGGTTTTGGCGCCTGAAAACCGTCAGCGCGTGACACGTTGGTTTTAGCTGCTGGCTGGAAATTGCACCGATCGTCGTTAAGGTCGGGAATGTGTAAATGGGAGTACAAAACTGATGATCGGTGTACACAGCGATGCAATGAAGGCTGTAGCGGGGCATCACGCCTTCGGCGCGCAGAGAGTGAGGGGTTGGTTGGTGGAAAGCGTGGACGGTGTCCCGTCAATAATCGCTCTGGTCTATCAGGACAATGGCGACGTGTGCGCAGAGGTGGTCTGGATGGACCACACCCATGCAGCAGATCTCGACCTCATTGTTGCTTATCTGAATGAAAGAGCTGGCGGGGGAGAGCACCTGGTTGGTGCCCTTCGCAACATCTACTGCGGTGCGCGGCCAATTGATGCTGGTACGAAACTGGGTTTTAACGGCAGCACTAAGCACTGAGTGAGCCCTTGGTCTGCTTCCTATATAGAGGGGAGCTTGGGCGCTACCCTGATGACAGCGCCAAGTCCACAAGAACGTCCCCCTTACCAGGCTGCTCAGCAGGGCAGGCAGCAATCCTTCTGCGCCGGTTAACCGAACAAGCCATCGTGCCAGCGCTCGCCTTGGCATCAAGACCTTGGCCATCCTCAATGGGCTACACGAAGTAGCCCACTGCGTGCGCCCGTAAGCGGCATCAGGCCTTCCCTTGCAGTACGACGGCAATCCCGAGGTCGTAACACAGATCAGTGACCACCGCGGCGGGGGGAGTCAGCACCCGCTGAAATGGGAGGACCACCGCGGCTGGTTTAACCCTCTGGATCTCATTGAGGACCTCGATCAACTGCTCTGTCCTGGTTCCAGATGCTGGCCGGTACTCCCTTAAGTGGACGTCTTTCAATAGCGGCATGGTTGTCACGTCACCGCCAAGTCCAATCCCGTCAACAACGCACGTGATGTATAGGGCAATGGCTTTCTGCGTATCTAAGCCAGCTCGGTAGTTATCGAGCGTGCTTCGGTACCAATAGGGCCTGCCACTGCCTGACACCTCGTCAGGAGGGAGAACGGTGTTGCGCAGTTTCCGCATGGTGGGCCGAGAAATGTGGAGGTGGTTAGCAGCCTGGACGGTGGAGAGTCGTTCCATATTGGGGAAATTGGGCAAGTGCCTTGAAGAAGCAAAATCCTAAGAAATCCGTACTATTACATTAGACGGGGTTTTAACCAAAAATAGGGGAACGCAGTCGGCCCGCGTCCTGCCGTTTCAATGGTGAATTGCTTGCCTAATTTACCCAAAAAACCTACTGAAGAGGTCATTTTGCGAAATTCTGGCTCTCGAAGGCGTTCGTGTGGGGCCATAAATGTCGTAATGGGGCGGGATAAGGGATTTAAGGGCCGGTGTTTGCCTGGAGATGCCTAGAAAGGACGGCTAAGGGCATTTATGGGTGATTTTCAGACTCATTGCGGCAACGGAATTTAGATCGGATTCCGGGCGTAAAAGGGCGTGAAATGGGCCTTACGGGGCGATATGGGGGAGTTCTAGGGCGGGAAAAGGATGGTTGCGCCGGTTAAGGCCGATTAGAGGCGAATAAGGGGAGAAGAAAATGCCCAGAATTTCCGAAAATTACAGAAAACATTCAGTAGGGTGACTTTTGAAGAAGGAAATCCGTGATGCCCTGGCTAAAGGGTATGTTGATGAGTACGAGCACTCGGTAAGGCGCCGGTCAGAGACATTTCTGGCGCTCCTCAATTCCCTGCGTACCGCAG
Source organism: Pseudomonas sp. PI1 (assembly GCF_000812405.1). Classification (NCBI taxonomy): domain Bacteria; kingdom Pseudomonadati; phylum Pseudomonadota; class Gammaproteobacteria; order Pseudomonadales; family Pseudomonadaceae; genus Pseudomonas; species Pseudomonas sp. PI1. The sequence goes on along the minus strand of NZ_JWMC01000009.1, from coordinate 107,168 downwards.
CCCGGTCTGCTACCGAAAAGCTCATGCAGCTTGAAATCGCTCTTTCACGTTTTCCAATTGAGCAAGACGGGAGAACCATCTCCACATTCTGGAAATGGAGAGCCTCCCGAAAATCGTCTGGCTCTCTCCGGCTCTACCTTAAGTGCAACGAGCGGATTGAGGGGCGACTGCAGAGCTACCGAAAGGCCATCCTTCCTGATGCCGAGCCTGACGTAATCGATCTGCTAACTTCGCTCCTGGGGAAACGGCTTACCACTGAATTTCTCAACGACCTGGGTGACCTTCTCCACTTTTCAGAACGTGTGAGTCGATGGGCGCATACGTTGGGAATGCCTCTAGACATCGACGTCGTTCGCTTTGGCTCGGTGATCAGCGCTTGGGTTGGTGCGATTGAACGGCTGGGGGGCAGCGCTCCAATGAAGCTTGAAACCTTGATTGGCCGTTTCGAGTTGGTCGACTCAGAACTTCAGGAGGCCTTAATCGAGTTCAACCAGGCCAGGCAACCTGTACGATATAGGTCGATCATCTGCCGCCAGGATGTCGATCAAAGTGATCCGCTGGGCCCATCGCAGCCGATCTTCAGGGTGGTCAGAATTTTTAATCGGGTCACTGGGGCCCGGAAAACTGAGCCGATCGAAGAGTTCAAGCGGAGCATGCTCCGCGCGGAGATGAAAGCGAGCTTGGCTAAAGAGTTGGGTCGAAACCCGACACCTGGTGAGGTAGCTGAAGCAATAGGGCGTCAGAAGAGGAGGCCGCCGACGCAGTGGATCACGAGTGATGTCATCTCTCACTGCTACCTGGGTAAGCATTCAGGCAGCATCCTTAGGCAACAAAAAACTATCGCAGCGTCTATGGATGAATGGCTCGCACTACGCGGCCTTTTTCAAGCGTTGCTTTGACCATGAGGGGATTTAATGTCTATGAAGCTTGAGCAATTGGTTGCCATAGATCTGGGCAACGGCTCGACGAGCTACAAGGCCGGTAACGATGCCAGCGGGGAATATCCATCCTTGGTTGCACCCTATGCCGGCAGCAGTCTTGGTGGAGCCCTCAGTCGGGAAGTCTTCACCACGAAGAACGGTCGTCGCTACCTGGTGGGTGATGATTGCAGGGAAGAGGGTGCGCGCTCTCGAAGCACAGACTCGAGCTTCTACAAATCCGACGAGATTCGAGTGCTCTTTCTGAAGGTGCTGAAGGATGCGAACATCAAGAACCCGGTCATCGCTACAGGATTGCCGACCGAATTCTTCGCCACCCACGCGGCTGAGTTCGAGGCCGATCTGAAAAAGTGGGCACGAGAAGACGGCTACCATCCTGAGCTGGTCAAGATCCTTCCCCAGTTCGCTGGCCCATGGTTCGATCCAGAGCTCGAGGACGAAGATGGTAACCCGCTTGATCCCAACGAAATGGTCAAAGGTAAGTACGGCATCATCGATATCGGCTACGGCACCATCGACGGTGGGCAGTTCAATAATGGTCGTGTCAGTGATATCCGATACGGCGAATCCAGTGGAGTCTCTGACATCCACAAAGCGATCTACACCTCTCTGAGTAACCCTGAGCAGTTGAACGAGCTCATCACGAAGAAGGGAGCGAAGCTTCCGAAAAACTTCGCATTAGACAACCAGATCAACGAGTACACGATGGATGTCTGGCTGAGGGAAGGCCACTTCATCTGGCGTGGAACCAAGATCGATATGGAACCGATCAGCTTTCCCGCACGCCAGGCTTTCACCGATCAGACCATTCCTCGCTTCATCAAGCAGTTGTGGGGCTCAACTGATTTCCTGAAAGGGATGGTAGCCGCCGGCGGTGGAACTACCGTTCTTGGCCGCACTCTCTTGAAGCGCCACATCACCTGCCCGATCTACAGCGCAAAAGACCCTGACAAGTCGATTGTCCGCGGGTACTACCGCTTCATGGTCAGTCAGTATTTCAAAGAGCATGCTTTGATCCGCCAGGGGTAACGCACAGATGAGCAAAGTCGTGATCCGAGCGGAGCTCATCCCTGGCCACCACGATGCGTTGATCGAAGCCCTGGGCCAACATGGGCCCAGAGCCGGAAATCAGATGGTGTTCAGCATTTCAGCGGCCTGCCAGAAACAGTGGCCTGTCACGTTGAGTGACTTCACCCCGCCGGCGCATTCTGACGAGCGCGCAGTCGAGGTGAAGATGACTCTGAGAGAGGATTACTACCCCGAACTCTTCCGCCTCTACAAAGGCTTGGGGCATGGCAATCGGCAAACTGTCTTCCTCAACATGCTCAACCGCCACGTGTCGTTGAGCTTTGGTGCTCCAGAAGCGGTGATGCAGGCAATGACAGATTATGCTCTTGCCAGATCGTGCCCCGAATCTACACGGACGATGTTGAGTCAAGATGCTGCCGCTGGGGTGGCTGAGCCGTCCGGAAATCCCAGGCAAGATGAGCCAGTGGGGCATGCGAACTCGGTCGCTAGCGCGATCTCGGCTGCTCCGCAAGACGTGACGCCTGAACCTCCGGCTCCTTTATTCGTGCCTGACCCCATGGCATCAGTGGACATAGGCCTCTGAGACTGGCAATAAAAAAGGCTATCTGGAACTCCCGATAGCCTTTTTTTATCTGAATTTACTCGGGCAGGTGAACCCAGAAAAGGCCGTCAGCTCGAGCAGAGAGCTTGATTTTCGGACGCTCTTTTGCAAACCAGCGAAGGGCGTACTTAAAGAAGCCAGCGTTGTCCGCAGAGATAGGGGGATTCGTGCTGGCGATCGAGGTGATGGCAGCATCGACAAGCAGGGTGTCCCTATCGCGAAGGTGAACCTCGTATGTGACAGTCTCACGCGGTCGAGCGACGGCCGTAGAGCCAACCAGGTCCATGAAGTCCTGCAGGCGTAGAGCTTCGAAATTCGCACCCTGGCCCAAAGTGTTGGCCAGGCGTTTCACAAACGCATTCTTCGTCGTAGGCCATTCCGAGAGCATTTCGTTCACCGAAAATGCATCGTCTTGCTGAAGGTAGCTGGTGTCTGTATCGAAATCGAAGTCGTTGTTCATCTGAATGCTGCGCATTGGATTCACCAAAAAATTTCAGGTGTTGGGCTGGTGGCACACGTTCGGACCCGTAACCTAAGCAGAACGAACCAGTGCTTTCCGGTACACCTTCATGTTTGAAAACCAGCCATCTGCGACCTTGACGACCCCCCCAACGCAAATCTCGCCGGCGCGGGCCTGATGAAGATTCTCGTTGTAGTTACCGCTCACAGGGATTGGGTGGATACCGTGGATCGCAAGAGTCTCTCTTACCGCCTTGGCCGACTCTTCATCCAACCCGGGCAGCATGTCGATAGCCTGAATTATCGATTCTTCAGTCTCATCCGTTTCTACCTGAGGTGCGAACGGCATGAGGATCTGCTGAACCGAATTTCGTGGGTACGCACGGCCGACCTCTGGCACCAGAGGAGCAACCTTTGTGACTCGGGACATTACCGTTTCGGGCGTTACCGACCAGGGGCGTGGAGCAATCACTTCAGCCGCCGGAGTCACCAACTCAACGGCGTAGGGGATAAGCGTAAGTGGAGAACCTACGGCCGCTCGGCGAATCAGGTTCCCAACGATGTCAAGGACATAGCAGGGAACCGACTCTTCGTTGATTTGGAAGTGAAGCGATCCAATCATCCTGAAATATCCTCAAGGATCTTGGCGATATCCTGGACCGCCTTGTCCTCCATGCTGGTGCCAAAGTATGCATGGTTGGGGAAGGTGGTGTACTGGGCTGGGCGAGCCCCGGTCAATGAGACTGTCTTCGGGTCCACGTCCATTTCCTCCACTACAGCGCGAAGAATGGTATGTGGTGTTGCGGCGTTACCGGTTTGAGGAAGCCAAGCGCGTACGACTTCATTGTCGGGGTTGACCAGAAAAACCATCGTTGGCCACCAGTCGTAGAACGCCGACGATTCGTCTGCACCAAATCCCTGTGCCAGCATCGTCCGTTGATTCATCTGGCCCCACTCGTTGTCAGGGAAGTAGCTGTAAGGGGCGAGCCACTCTTTGAACGATACCTTACCGCGCTCTTTCAGCCGTAGGGCCGGCGAGTAGTAGTAGTGGTCGACACACTCCCGGAATCCAGTGCCACATTCGTCTCCGAAGAATGTCATCCCAACGCCATGGTCACGTTGAGCTGTACGCACAGTGGACATAGGCATCTGGCCATACGACAGATAATTGATGGACACCGGAAGCCCAGCATTTTTTAGGAGCAGCTTCAGATCCCACATAGCCCGTCCTTCTCGGCGAGCTCGAACATGGCTTTGCTCGGCTTGGCCGGCATTATTAAGCTGTGCCTTTGCATCGGAGTAGGTGTTGGACGCAACCCAAACTGTCCATCCTTCCGATTCCCAGTCCTTGGTTCGTTTGGCACGGAATTCATAGCCATACGTAGCCTTTTTGTTTGGACTGTTCACAATCTCGTAGACGGTTGAGTTAGGCATTTTCCAGTCTGGGTGCCCATCCACCTGACCTGTGGAGGCAACCCCGGCGGCATTGTTCTCGACTTCCCCATTCCCGCATGCGCTTACCAGAAGGCATGCCAGCAACATCATTTTTCCCTTCATCGTTCATTCTCCATCTTCGGATGGCGATGGTTATACCGCCCGGTGTTCGGATTTCAAGCAAAAAAAAGGGCCCAATATGGGCCCTGAGCAGAATTTGGTCTATCAGATGAGATCGTCCAGGCTCGAACGCTGGCCTTTGGAGGACTGAGAAGCCTGCGGAGTTGGAATTTTCACTCCCGAACGTGCGTTGGCACCCGATGACCCAGGGCCACCGCCATTTTGTCCACCGCCACCACCTCCCAGCCCTCCGGCGATCCCGCCCGCAACCTGGGCCGCAGTTTGTACTTTCTGCTGCGCTGGACCACCGCCGCCACTACCGCCACCCCCACCAGGTGCAGGATTACCTCCGGCAGGGGCACCCGCAGCACTGGCACCGCCACTGGCTAGAGCCCCAGCTGTACCTGCAATTCCGCCAGGCAAAGCAGCTCCCGCAATTCGTATTGCTGCTCCCACGACCGCCATGCCGGTTGCCGCCAATCCTGTAGTTGCACCGGCAGGATTGAAGCCTCCAAGACTCTTAACATCGTCCCAGAGCAAAAGTTTAGCGAAGATGATTTCAATAACGGTTAGTGCAACAAAGATAATGTACTGGCCTGTTCCGGCCGATATTAATAGGGTTGAGTTTTGAGCATAGTTGCCCATGTTGTAGCCTTGCATGGTCTCAGCATTAACTGCAAGCATTGTGGAGGCCATTGTTAAGCAGAGGTCATTAACGAACGCAACAATAAAGCAAAAAGCAATAATTTTAACAGAAGTAAAAATCACCCTTGTCGACCAGAAGATGCCGAAAACTGCAAAGATGGGGAATGTAATACCCATTAGTGCAGCGAGCATGGCGGCACCGTTTATCATCATTGGGATTTTTACAGTAAGCATCCATTCTCTGAAGGTTTTGCCTATATCCATAAATTTCGTTGTTCCGCTCTCGAACAACATGGTCATTGGATCGCGGACGTCGGAATCTTGGTAGTACATACCGCCATAGGTAAGTAATTCCGACTGTCCTTTTTTCCGCTGAGATGCTTCATTTCGTATGTGATTGAGCATTATTGCCGCCGCATCATCACCATCCCGTCTGAATGAGTTTTCCTGATAAGCAGGAGCATGTTTTTGGACGGCAGAGTTGAAATTTCTCTGTGCCATATCGATCATCAAGAACATGTCTTTGCAGGTCTTGGGATAGAAGTTCTGCTTTGCGCCAGTAGTTGGTGCTTCTTTGAAGCCCGAGTTCAAATATTTTTTGTACTTCGAGTCGCTAGCGTCAAGAGACAATGCTTGGTCAGCAACTTCCCCAGCTTTTTCTGGAAAGAGCTTCTGCACCCAATAAGCTTCGGTTGGGATCTCGAAGCCTTGGGGTGGGTTCGTGCCGTCATAAGGATTGCTATCACCCTCGATCTTGTCGAGCATAGCCATACCCTTCTTTGTACCTTCCACTACTGCATTGCCACCATCACGCTTCAGCCAAGTGGAGTTGGTAGGGTTATCATAATTGGCCTCGCCATTGCCCGTGACCTTGTCCAGAAAGCCTCTGCTATCTTCGAACTCAATCTCATTAGCACCGATTCCGGTAGACCCGAAGAAGCCGACATATCGTCCTGCACTTAACGCTTCGGGGGACTTCCCATTAGCAGCAATGAATGCAGGCTCGCACTTGTTTAAATAGTCCGAATAAAGTGGATACACAGGGCTGTCAGCAAAACGTTTTAGGGTGTTTTGGTTTGTTACGTGGTAGGCCCTGCTGAATGCATCTTCCGTAATCTTTCCTTCATTGACCTTGTCAAGTGCAGACTTAAAGATTGCGTAGATGTTGCCGACTATAGTCAGGGACCATCCCCCCCCGCGCGCCATTTGAACAGAGCTACCTGTGCCGGGGAATGTGAATGTAGAGACTGAAAGAAGCAAAAACATTAGGCAGGTGCCCGTGAGACCGGTGAAAACCGACCTCAGCTTATCCTCAGGGCTCCTCATCATAAGGATGGAGGTCCAGGCAAGACCTAGACCTCCGATAATGACTCCGGCGGAGTTAACCAGAAGAGTGTGGTAGTCCTGCCAAAGACCAAGGTAGTAACCGACCAAGTCAGCAAAATTGGAATCTACGAGCTTGAGGAAGTCGTAGTCCTTGACGGAATTATCGACATCAACATCAGCCATTTATTACCGCCTTAGCTGTCTGCTCGATTAGTTTGTTTCGCTCCATGTCATGCTTAATCTTGTTCTGGAGCATTTCATATTCTTTGCGAAGTGAGGACAATGCATTTGAATACCGAGCCTGATCATTGGAGCTTATTGCTTGGTCATCAACTTGGTTCGCCAGCCCGGTCATTACCCCCACTTCAAGTTTGGAAATGACCTCGTCTAGCTCTTTCATCATGGCCAGCGTGGCGAGATTTTGTTGGGCTTTGGCAAACAATGCGGGATTTGTAGTGCCTAGTTTGCGCATGAATTTAAATTCAGTCTCGGTGATGACGATGCCGCCGCGATTCACCAACTCCTTATAAGCGTCACTTTTTTCGAAGGTTGCTGGGTCTGCTTGATATACGTTCGCGTAGAGGCTTTGATACTCCTGAGTCAGCTTCTTCGATTCATCTTCAAGCGAAATGGTCCGAGGAGTGACCGTATGCGCGTCCTCTTCGGTACTGTAATTTGGCAGTAAGCCCGAATATTTCTTGATGTCTTCACAACCAAGCTCAGATGCAGCCAGCACGAGGGAGGTTTTGCCATCTTCGGGCTTGGCACCGCAGTTCTTGCTGGGCAATGGAGCAGAACCTGCGCCTGAACCAGAACCATTTCCTGATCCTCCCCCGCTCGATCCCGACGAACTCCCACTTGAAGAGCCTCCACCTTTCACGCCAACCAGGCCGCCGGTCATCCCTGACACGCCATTCATCAATGATGTCGCTCGGCTTGTAATTGTGTTTTTGGTGTCCTTCATTCGGGTAATGAGGCTGCTGGTGATCCCGTCACCAGACATGCACTTCGCGGACTTGTAGCCCTCTTCGACAGTGCAGTCAGCTTCGGCCATCACCTGCATGTTTTCTTCGTAAGCCTTGTCGGCACGCTGCCGTACACCACTGCAGGTGAGGTTCGAAAGATCCAGGCCAAACTGTCCGACAGCGTTAAGCTCGTCGATTACCGATTTCACGGTTGGCTGGCTGTAAGCGAGGTACATGATGGCGAGCGCCGGCGCGTTCTGAATGAACTGCTCAACCATGTCGCCGTACTGCCCGATCTGACCGTCCAAGACTGTGCCGAGGTTGAGTCCATCACAACCTACACCCACCTGGGTAGCGCCATACGCTCCAACAATGAACTGCTGCTTATCCTGGAAGGGGGTGAAGGTATCGAAACTACCGCTTCCACCACGACCAGCTTTGTTAACGGCACTCCCACTAAGCCTTGCACCGAACAATCCGGTCACATCATCCATTCGCCGGGACCAGGGCGAGTCAGAACTGTCGCTTTTACCGTCGCCATCAATAGGACCGTATCCATAATCGGCAAACGCCGTTGCGGTGCTGAAACTGATGAGAGCACTGCAAACCATGACGGCAAGTTTGTTCAGCTTCATTTGGAATCCTTCTTCGCAACAGTGGTGTTCTTCACGTAAGTCATTGCCATCAGTCGGCCTTCCAGCTGGTTCATGGTTCTGTTGCCAACCAGAGTTTCTCTTCGGCTAACTTTCATGTTGTCGATCCAAGTGATGGGCCAGGCTGTGATGCCCATCTTCGTGACGTTGTCTCTTTCTGCTTGGCTGAGCATCCGCCCGGTCAAGCCACGCGCGGTCACTTTCTCTGCGAAGACCTTTGCATCTCGATCGAGTTGGAAGACTCGCACCTTCAGCTTCGGATATTTCTGAACTAGCCTGCCAAGAGTGGCCAACTGACGGTCGCAGACAGGGCAGGTGGATTCAGTGAATACCGAGATGCTCAACGAGTCGGTGTCGATGGGCTTCTTCGCCGCGGACTCTTCCATGGCCGCGTCAAGCCCCTTGATGTGTTGTAGGTCACCGCGTTGCCACATCGCCATCTGGTAGAGATTCGCCGCTTGCTTATACTGGCCCCAGGTTTGGTCCATGTAGCTGACCAGCTCGTTGGCGGCCTCGGGAGACTGTTCTAGCTGTAGGCGAATGACTGCACTCGGGGTGCCCGGTTGGAAGTTGAATTCGAGCCCTTTGTTGTTGGTAATTCGCAGAGGCGCGTTCGGGTTTTTCTTCGCGTTTCGATTGAGCTCTGTGCAGTTTTTCATCCACTGCATGTTTTGGCAGTCGAGGATGTTCGGGAGTTTGTCGAGTTCTTCAATCTCACGATCCCGTGCCGTCCGATTCACCTTATCCAGCGCCGAAGACAAGGCTTCCGCGAGGACATCCTGGCCGTTGGGCACGTTGGACATGACAGTGCCTGCGTTGGAAATCAGTGCGCCGGCGACGAAGGCGAGCCCGATTTTGAGCTTGTGGTTCATAGGGTGACCTCAGTTCAGGAACGATGTGAGATCGGCAACCAATGAGGCAGGGTTGTTGACGACCCTGGGTTGTCCGTTCTTGGGAATGAGGACCAGTGCCGGCGTGCTTCGCACACCGTACTGGCTGGCAATCCGCCCACCCATGTCAGGGGTGAACCCCAACATTGGAAGTTGGCCGGATTGCTGATTGAAAACTCGCTTGGGGTCCCATGTGGCCTGATCGATTACGACGTAGAACTGAGCGTCTACTCGATCACCAAAACGGGCCCGGACCTCGTCGATCGCAGAGCGAATCTTTTCGACCGCATCCGAGTTGTCGGACACGAACGACATGATCGTCACTTCTGCAGCGGCCTCACGTAGAGGATCTATGAAACGGCCAACCTGTTGCCTCATGCGTTCGGCTTGCCGTTTAGCTCCTTCCAGATCTGCCGGGACCGGGAGGCCGCTTCTCCCGGCAATCGAGGGGAGGGTGCCTGGCGTGGCTGCAGCTAAGGATTTCTGTACCTGCAGGAGCATTGCCTCACTGCCCTTATGGCCACGCTTGGCAGCTGCCTCGAAGAAGGTCTTTGCCCTCTGCAAATGATCCGGGGTATTTGTTGCCCGCATCATCATCATCCCGAGGTGGTACATCGCCGTAACGTTGCCTGCTTTGGCTTCGGGGAAAAGAAGATCCCAGGCCTTCTGGTTTTCCCCTTTGAGCATGAGTACCAGGCCTTCGCCGACGCGCTGATCCTCTGAAGGACCTTTCTCCGCTGCGTTCAGTGAGGTACTGATCAGCAGGCTACTTAGCAGCAATAGAAATACCCGCACGGGCTCTCTCCTCGTGATAGATCGGCATGAACTCTTTCATGTAAATGTCGCGGTACTTTTTGGTCTTGGAGTGGTAGTAGCCGACCGCCTGAAGATCTGATCCGTACCGCTTTTTCAGGTCCGTGAGATGGCGGGCTGCGTAGTCAAGATTGAAAGCAGGATCGAGCCACTGCTGGACAGAGGCCTTTCCCTTGCCGTGAAAGCGGTAGTTGATTTGCGCGATTCCGAGATCGGTATTGAGTAGCCAGACTTTGCGCACGCGCAGTTGCCCATCGAGGACCTCTTTCGTGTCATCCATTCGTTGAAGGAGAGCGGGGAAGCCCTGGGCCTGTCTGCTGCGCTGATAGCTATTGGCGAAACTCATTGCAGCTCGTTCAGATGGGAAGAACCTCCGTATTGCTTTGGAGTTTTTGTCCGGGATGATCTTTACAAGCCAGGGTGCGGAGGTGAGTGCCCACAGGGCATTGACGGCCTGGTCTTTGGTTTGGAACCAAAAACCTTCGCCGTCTACGTTGAATACCCACGGCTGTTTTCTGGATTCCTTCTGCACCATTGCCCGGAACACGAGTCGATCATTTCCGTATCTGGCTGCAGTAGCGTCGATGAGGTAGTCATAGTCCTGGGCCGAGACAGTGGCCGAGGTGATCAACAGGAGTGCAATCAAAATCCATCTCATCGGGCCGAATCCTCGATCGTTGTGAAATGGTTCTTGCGCAACCACTGCAAAGCGCGTGACCGATCACGTGCGCAGGCATCAAGACGTCGAAAAGCTTCCGGGTGAGGGTCCGTAGAGGAGGTACCAAGGAACTTGTGAACCATCTCGTGATGGATGATGTACCGGATGACGAAAATCGGTGCTCCATTGCCGGCCGATCTTGAGAGGATCGGATGAACCAGAAGCGACTCCTCGCCGCTGACCATTTCGATGCTGCCCGGGGCGACGTAGATCGTGTCGTCGCAAACTCTGTTCACCGATTTGGCCACATCCGGCCAGGTTGGATCTTTCAGCAGGGTGAGCACTCGTACGTACAGCAGTGCTGCGTCTCTTGGGCCGTTAGGTGAAAACTGCTCCAGGAGTGTTTTGGCTTGTTGAAGATCTTTTTTGTGGTAGGCCTCAACACCCGCCTGCAAATCCTTCAGCTCCTGTGGAGAGAGATGATTGATCTCAGTCTTAGGCTCTGGGGACTCGCAGGCGCTGGGGATGCCCCAGCGCGGGCGAATGTTGATGGAATTTCCGAAGTAGCTGCGATTCACCTCGTCGGCCAGGCGCTCCAGATTGAGTTGCTCATCCGGTGAGACCTGACGGAGGACGTTAGATCGCGCTACAGCCATTTGGTGAACTCCAGAACTTGTGGGCCACTTGACCGTTTTTGTCTTGCAGGTCCAAGCGATCGCCCACGATTGAAACGCGGTACCCATCAAGGAAATCGCCTTGGCCAACCATGTCCTCTGCTCCCGCGTGCACGATGAAGGCGTGTGCAACACAGGTGCTGCAGTTCCTGGCCGCCTCTGCTACTGCTTTCACACAAATCCGCGGACGAGCCTTGCTTATCGCGACTGGCGACGACTTCGCCACTGGGGTTCTTGTCGGCGCTTTGGTGATGCGTTGCTGAACAGCCGGTTTGGTTTGCTTGGCCTTTTCAGCTTTGAGTTGGGCTTCCATCTTGCTGAGCTTCTGCTCGAGGGCTGAGATCTTTTCAGCCTGAGCGGCAATGTCAGCGTTAGCCTTTGTCAAAGCCTCATTGCTTTTCGGCGCTTCCTTTACGGGAGCACTATCCGGGTTGACGCTGGGGGTTCCAGCGAAAACGGGGGGCTGCTTTTCCGCGCCAATCGAAGAGGTAATTGCGGCCCCAGATTGGCTTGCTATTGGTGCTTGAGCACCGAAAGGATTTGCCGGCGAATCCTCATGCGGCGAGAAAGGCTCCGCGACAGGAGCAAGAGCAGGAGCAGGAGCAGGAGCAGGGACACCCAGGTCAGGGGATGCGGTGGTGTGGGGTGCCGCCTCGCTCAATGGCTGGTCCAGCCCACCGAATGCTGGAGGAGCCGAACTGATTTCAGTTGGTTTTTGGAATGGCTCTGGTTCAGAACTGAGACTCCGCGAAGTTTGACCGGGACCATCAATAGGCAGAGACAGATCATCCTGGGCGCCAAGTTCTGCTTGGGTGTGATCGGCGGGTTCTGTACCAAAGGCCATTCCTTCCTCGCTGGAGGTAGGGGCCTCCTGCGCTGCTTCATTCTCAGAAGGCGTTTGGCTTGTACTGGAACCCTCCATCTGACCTTTGGCGAAGAGGACAAGCCCCACGACCAAGATCGCTGCAATCAGCTTTTGCCCCATCGTGAGTTGGGAAAGCTTGTTGGTCTTCTTGGGTTTCTGATCATCTTCTTCCGCAATGATCGGTTCCAAGGGCTCCAGTTCGTCGCCGTGTGCGTCGGCTTGAGGCGACTCTTTCGCGGCCGCCGAACCAAGGTCAATGGTGGGCTCTGTGCCTTGGCTGGCGCTGTCCTGTCCTGGCTTTTTACGTGCGAGGTTGCCAACCCCCGAGCTGATCTTATTGACGAGGTCCTTCAGGGAAGGTTTTTCTTCGTTGTTGCTCATGGCTTAATTTCCCAATACCGGCAGATAGGTTGGTGCTTCTTCGGTCCAGCGACCTGGAGCGATCTGGACGCATTCCTTGTGGCCAGGGACCAGCATTCCGTTTTGCACCCGTGCAGGAATATCAACACCGCACTGAATGATCGGCGGGTCCCAGGTGAACCGATCGCGTGCACGCATCTTTCCCTTCAGATCTGTGAGGACCTGTGTGACGCCTTCCTCGTAAGCGCGGCGCTCGAGTTCGGTTTTGGGGGCGTAGAGGGGCTTAATAGGCTTGGCCTGCTCCTCGATGATCGTTTCGCGCGGTTCGTACTTCGACGAACAAGCTGCGAGCGAGGCGAGTGCGGCTACCGCCGCGAGGGTTTTAAGCAGCTTGATTGACATGGTATCGAGCACCATACGGGTGAGATTTTGCGAGCTCGGAGATTGCTTTCTGGCGAGCTTTTGATTCGGAGATGGAGTGCTTCTGCACAAGCTCCTGGGTCTTGCGCTCGCGCATTTGGTAGTCGTCCGGATGGGACGAGGCGATCCAAAGCGCCATGGGGCTGGCGAAGAGCCGGAAGACACCGCTGTAGTATTCGGATTTGGTTGTCCGCATCCGGTAAAAGACTTCGCTGTACAGCGGGGGCAGAGATGCAAGCGATCGCCAAAGCTCAATCTCCTCGGCAGTAAATGCGAGGAATTCCTTCGCGATGTCGTAGTCCGACTGCGAGCAGGCCAGGAAGAAGTAATGGCTTGTGTTCTCGAGGATGCCGTCCTGTGACTCGCCATTCCCACCTGACTCAGCACGGATCAGGTTGACGAAGTCCTTCACGGTCTGAGAAATCAGCAAGCAGCCGGCACCATAGCGGCGGAGTTCTCGATAGAAGCTGGAGAGCGCCGATGCGGCAGTCGGGTCAGAAAGGGTTGCCCACGCTTCGTCGACAGCCACGATCTTCTTGCGGCTACGTTCAAGCTTGAACTTGCAGTACAAGTCGATCTGGCGGAACAGGGCCAGAGTGACTACGGGTAGGGCAGGAGACTTTGCCATCCGCTGGGTTTCGAGAACGGTAAAGTCGTTCTCCCATTGGACCTGCAGGAAGCCGTCAAAGAGAGCTGCAAATGGCCCGGCCCCGTAGTAGAGGGTGAGCGCCTGGACGAGCGATCTGCCCGACTGTTCAGTGAACTCAGTTTTGTCGAGGTAAGGGATGAAGTCCCTGAAACGAGGTTCGTCCTTCGGCTTGGTAGCTACCCAGTCGGTATAGAACTCGTTGAGTGCCTGATACAGCAGAGGCACTGTCACTGGGGTAATGACCGATGTTTTGGACTGCTCTGCAGCGCTGGAGGTGATCATCATCACCAGCATGCGAGCAATGAAGAACATGTCTTCCAACGTCGGCATTTCGTTGTTGCCGTCGTCGTTTTTACCGATCCAGAACGGGTTGATACAGATGGGGTTGATGGTCCGCCCGGTGATCGGCTCTTTGAACGGCTCGGTCGCAAGGCGAATGTAGTTGCCATCGAGAACCAGGCAGAGGCTCTCGTAGGAGTCGCCCTTGTCGATGATCCAGACTTTAGGTCGGTACTTCACCCTCAAGGCCATCAACAGGTTGTTGAAGGTGAACGACTTACCAGTACCGGTACTACCGCAAATCAGGCTATGCGCGGTGTTCGTCATCTGGCCCCACAGGTCCAGATAGATCGGCTGTCCCGCCCTGTTGTTCATCAGGATTGCAGGGTCGGAGCAGCCTTGGTATTCAACAAAGAACGGACACAGATGGGACAAGCTTTCCGTGAGGTGAGGGGTGTCACGACGGAAGAGCTTCATGCTGCTCTTGCGGAAGTTCAACGGCATGCTGTTCCTGACAGCAGCGTCGCCGCGAAGGGATTCTTTGTGCCCCACACGCCAAAGCATGTTCTCCAACTGCATGGCTTGATCATCGACCTGGGCCTCGACGAACCCCATCAGGTTGATGTGAAGCGACACGTCAAAAAACTGCTCGCGGTTGTTGGCGTTTTCCGCACTGATCTTGGATTTAACCTTCTCCAGGTCATTGCGCTGCTGAGCCAGCAGATCCTTGTCGCCAATTTTCATGGCTTCTTTCCCGGATTGCATGCGCCCACGAGTCCATAGGCGGCTCATCATCGCTACTGGGGAGGGCACGCTCCAGTTGATGGTGATCAGCGATTCGCTCTCGATGCCCGACATGGCCACCTGCAGCATGCCCGGGAAGCTCGAGGTTGGTTTACCCAGTACCGAGACTGGGCGGATGAAGTAGGGGACGCCAGAATCGTGAATCGTCCAGCCTTTCTCCTCAGTTTCGACAGAGGCGAACATCGGGGCATTGTTGAGAGTTTCCCGGTACGCGACTTGGCTCGGGTTCTTCAAGCAATCCAGGATGGGCAAGTCAGGCCGGTACTTGGGCGGGTCGACCTTGAAGCAGCGAACGGGGTTGAAAAGCTGGTACTGAAGGTTGATGAGGCCTTGGCCGTTAAGCGAGCCCGGCTGGAACCCGAACGTGGCCAAAGCCTGGCCGATCTCATGACAGAGTTGGCCAAAGCGTCTTGCGTGCTTCGTGTATTCCTTATGAGCCAGCTTGTTGGCGTCGATAAGCCCCATCGAAGCCAGTGCGTTCTTCGCGGTGTTGTCGATGAACTTGCCGAAGAGGTAATCCGGACTCCAGAGCAAGACCAGGTAGAAGTCCGTTACAAAGGGATAGCGACCTTGGCTTACTTCGCGCTCAATCTGCTCGGTGACATTGGCCCGAACGTCATCCTCTCCCTCTTCCGCCCAGGGGTCTCCGCCCATGAGAAGAGTCCGCACATTATTTCGAAGCTTCTCATCCTCGATCTCGGCCAGAGAGTCCTCACGCATGCGCTCAAGGACCTCGGTGGAGAGCTTTGTGAAGAAACCTTCAGGCGAGCTTGCCGCAACAATCTGTCGTTCGACGATCGAGTTCGCGATTTCGAGAGCGAACTCATCTTCTCCGCCTTCAATACCTGCACGGTAGATCCCAAGAACTTCGCGAATATCTCGATGGGTGTGACGAATGAATTGACCGGCCGATCCAGATGGATACTTGTTCAGTACATCACCAAGACCTTTACTGAGGGACCACAGGTCATCGTTGTTCAGGAGCGAGGCATCCATACCTCGTAGCTTCCAGATTTTGGCGAAGCGACCATCGATGGTGTGGAAATAGCTGCCATGCTTCTCGTACAGGAATGCATCGGAAAGCAACTGGATGGGCATGCCGCCCTGATACCCGCGGCGAGCCAGGCCAGCCAACTCAGTGTCGTAGAGATGCAGGTCGTCAATTTTTACCTTGGCCATCAACCCTGCCCCTTGAGTGTTGCTGTAACCACGCGCCCTTCCGGGTAAACGGTCACACGAGCGCCACTGACTCGGGTGAGGTATTCCGCAAGGTCGCGCAGCGAGTTGGGATGCGAGTTGAGCTTGATCACTTGGTCTTGGTTGACTTGCGGATCGAAGCGAGAGTCGTAGCCGGACGCTGCGGCCGAGAGTCGGACGATTTCACCAAGGGTGAGGTCTTGGTTCTTGAAGAGTTGTGCCCACGGGATTTCGTCTGCCTGAATCAGCTCGCGGTGATCGGTTGTGTTTTCCTTTTGGAAAATTTTCCGATAGAGAACGACGTCAGGTTGAAGAACAGTCAGGTCTTGGCCTGATCCCAGGATCATCTTTGTGTGGTGTTCGCGAATGGCATCCTTGTACATCTGGGGAACACCCTCAGCCAAAGCCGTGGATGCCGCTGCCAGGAGACAGAAGCCGATGGTCAGTTTGCCCAATCTGCTTCCTCCACGATGATGTAATCCCAGCGGCCGCCATGCTTCACGCCGGTTTTAGCGTCGGCGTATGGCACCACCCATACCGGCGCTACAACGTCCGGGTTTCGGATCGGAAAGTACGGTTCCGATGAGCCAAGCTCTGGCCGCGCGCGCAGGCCTTGGCGCAGGAGCGAGACCGTGTCTCTGCTGGCGCTGCCATGGACCGCATCGTAGATCTGGTCCATCGAAGCACTGTTTTTGAAAGGCTCCTCACTGGCACAACCGCTGAGAAGCAATGCGGTGGACAAGGCCAAGAATGGGCGGATGTTCATGGCTGGTTCCTAGATCAGGGTGTCGTACATGCCGGGGTCAATGTCGAACGCCTCAGCTGGTTTCAAAACACGGAAGGTTTGGTCTGTTACGAAGCGCAGCTTGATGCCCGGCTCGACGATGACGGTGTCTACCGCAGCGTTTGCTTCTCGCTCGAATCGCTCCGAGATCTTCTTGAACATCCCGGCGATGCCCTCGTTGACCGCCGCCTTCGTGGCGTTCCCGGTTAACTGGCTGGTGGTTGAGCTGGTTCCGTTTTCCATCGCGCTATTCGTAGTGAACTCGGCCTGGCTCAGGGTGGAGGCATATGCCGCTGCGGCTGCTGCAGCTGACTGGAGTGCGAGGGTGCGGCCTGAGGCCTTGTCCAGGCGGCCGTAGACGTCTTGCTCGTTGTCTCGCGTATCGACGATGTACCCGGTTGCAGGGACCGTCTGGGCACCACCGGTCTCGTCCCAGTAGGAGAGTTGCTCGATGCGAATGGTCGCGCGGCCCGTATTCGAGCTGGAGTTGCGGTTGCCAGAGCAGAGGCCCATCAGGTGGATAGTGCCGAGATCTCGTTCGGCGCCGTTGGGACCCTTGAAGATGCCGCGCACCGGAAGGACTACCGGTCGAGCGGGAATTTTCCCTTCTTCGGATGCCCCAGGAGCGTTGGCGCCGATCGGGCACGCAACCCCGTGAAGCGTGGTGACTTCCACAAAAGAGAAGGCGGGTACTTCATACGTTTCGCGCGGACTCTGGGTTGGCAGGGAGGCGTTGAGAGACTGGGCTGCCGGCATCGGGTCCGGGTTCGGCTGGCGGCCGTTCAGCTTTGCCAGGGTCGCGTCGGTCTCGTTGTAGGTATTCACGCCAGCGCGCTGAATGCCATTCGACTCAGGAGCTGACATGTTGGCAAACAGCTGTTGCTCGGTCTCAGCAGTTGAGCCCGCGCCGCCTCCGCTTTTTCCGTTGAATTGCTGACCGCCCGCGTCCCCGCCATTGAGCAGGAAATAGTTCGGACCGTAACGGTTGGAGTTCGA
This sequence comes from Pseudomonas sp. PI1, assembly GCF_000812405.1. Lineage (NCBI taxonomy): Bacteria > Pseudomonadati > Pseudomonadota > Gammaproteobacteria > Pseudomonadales > Pseudomonadaceae > Pseudomonas > Pseudomonas sp. PI1. The sequence goes on along the minus strand of NZ_JWMC01000009.1, from coordinate 89,609 downwards.
TGGGTTTGCAGAGACTGCCGGCATTGGCGGCTCGAGTGAAAAGTCCTCGAGGTTTAGTCCTTCAGAAGAGGAGGGTGGCAATGGCATGCTGGAGCCTTTGTCCAGCTTGTTGATACCACCGTAAACACCGTCAACCTGATCTTTTCGTAGTTGTGCAACTTCTTCACTGAGAGCTCGAATCTCAGTGTTCGATTTCTGCTCTGCTTTGCGTTGGTCCTCAAGCATCTTCGCCTTGAGAGCCTCGCGATCCTCCTCGCCTCGCTTGATTTTGTCCTCAAGGGTTTCGATCTTCTTGGCGAACTGAGTCAGTGCAGCATCTTTATCCTGGATGGTGATCGAGTTGACTTTGTCACTGCCAACCTCAACTGCCTTGGGTGCGTCAACCGAAGTCGCACCTGTGGTTTCGCTGTTGCCGCCCATGAAGTTCATGGCAACACCAAGCGCACCAACTGCAGCGACGATATATAGGCCGCGTTGCTTCGTTATTACGTTCTTCTTCTGATCGTTATCGGCGCTCACTGTACTTTCTCCGATACGATGAATAGCAACCCGCGATGTGACTCTCCGTAGACCTCGGTAATGTATTCGGGGGAGGGGCCTAGTATCCGAGAGGAAGGGAGCATGGAAACTTGTCTGGCAATTCCAAGGGACTCGCGTACGGCCTTGTTGCCATAGTCGATTTGATCAATGGCGACTTTTGTTGACGTGCGACCGTTGTTGATGACTTCGTAAGTAGTGCCGATGTACTTCGGACCCACAACTTGGGAGCGAAGTTTGAATTCCAGCGAGCCCTGCCGAAACACAACACGATCAGTCTCTGAAAGTCGGGAAAAATCCTGTTCGCGATATCCCGAAGGCAGTTTCCCATCGTAGAGATAGTTCATCAGACCTTTAATTCTTCCGCGGGAGTCTCGCGCCATGGCGGACCTATCAGCGATCGGCTGGCCCGAAATAGTGACTTGGCTGTCTGCGCAACCAGGCCGGGTTATAAGTTTGAGAATGTACGTTTGCTTGGACGGCGCATCGACATAAACAAGGCCCGTATACAGCGGATCTGTCGCTTGAAATGCGAGCTTGTTTTTGATAGGGGACGGGTAGAAGTCCATGCCCTGAGTTACCTCTACATAAATACCGTCGAGGTAGGGCTCGGGGAACAAAACCTCTGCACGCTGGGTGTCGTTTGAAATGTAAATGTCAACTGGCGAGTTGTTGTAAACAACAGTGCGCGGATTCCGGTTGCACTCGTCGCTCGCAAATATCGTGGTTGACATGGCTGCGCAAAGGCCGGCAGCTATCAGTCGCTTCTTCAACCCTAAATCTCCTGGATGTCGAAGTCATCAGCCACAACCGCCCACTCGTAGAACTTCGAAGGCTTGACTGGCTTGATTAGAATTTTCACATTGTACTTAGCCTTGTTGAAAACCCTATTCAAAGTGGCCCTGTGGCGTTCAGCAGTGAAGGACACCACATAACCCTGTGGGGTAACTTCGACTTGATATGGAGAAGATTTTGTGAATACCTGTGTGATCTGCTGCTCAACCGACTGGTTTGCAACGATCTTCAAACTATCTTCCTTCAGCGCGCGGAGACGTGGCGACATCATTCTCAATGCTTCTTCGGCATTGGTTCGAGCAGACAGAGGAGTGAAGTTGTAGTAGTTGTCAAGGAAGACAGCCACGAATGCAATGATGTGTCTCTGTGGAATCTGCCGCTCGCTGATAAAGATCCCCTCAGAGTTTGGGAATCCATACATGATTCGCTCGCTTTGCAATCTCCGGTTTGTTTCCTGCAGTTCCCTATTCATGCCAACCAGCACGGCGATAACGACTGCAAAAACCGCTGAGATGGCGATCAGCGTAATGATGGCTCTGCCCGCACGAAGATCACTTGCGCCGAGCAAATTGAAATACTTCAACGGTGCGCCGTATTGCTCACTCATGTCAGGGCTCGTATCGGTTGCAGTAAGACGGTGAGGGAATCAGCCCGATCTCGAGCCAGATCCGCGCAGTGAAGCGACCGAACTTCCCGACTGCCTTTTGAAGGGCAGGGAACTCGCTCGTCATTACGTAGAGGTCGCCTACGAAAGTTGAGGCCATCAGGGCTAGGAAGCCCTGAGGCTTATTTCTCGTGGAACGCTTGAAGAGCCACAGGCAGAAAAATGCAACGGCAAAGGCCCAAAGGTTTTCGCCTGTGGTTTTGCTGACGATCACCAAGGGAACGATGAAGAACAGAAGGTCCTCTTGGGTGAGGCCTCCGAAGTTCACCGGGCTCGTCGCGAAGGCATAAGTCGGTGCTTCAGTTGTGACTCTCAAGCGCATGGTTACTTGGTCCCCGAAGAACTGGAACCAGTACCACCGGCCATGTTGAAGCCGGCCAGGTTACCGGCCTTGACCACTACGGTTTCACCGAAGAGGGAAATCAGAACCACGAGCACGAATACCCACCAGCCGCGTGCGCCTGCGAAAAGCACCGACAGCAGCAGAAGTGCCAACCCGGCCCAGAGACCGTAACTGGCAATCAGACGCCACCAGTAGAGGAAGCTGTTGTTGGAGTTCTTCGCGATCGTCTCGTCCGGCGCGAAATCGCCGTCGAACGCAGCCATTGCGATATCGGGCATGGCGACGATGAAGATGGTCACCGCCAGTGCGAGAATCCCCAACGCAAAGCGTTTGAGGTCCTCCGTTTTCAGTTGCGGCGCGAGGCCAGTCATTTGCATGGGTCAATCTCCGACTCGAGTTGGGGTGAAAAACAGGCCATCGGGGGTAACGGTCTGGTACCGGAGCCGCTTTTGCTCCGGTTGCAGAACTACGTTGATGGTCTCTTCCACGGGCCGGACCTGTGCGAGCATCCTTACGAGATCCAGCCCTGGAAGTGGGGCGCTGGCTTCGGCCTTCTTGAGTTCGTCCTGAGCCATGCGAAGGTTTTGAGCAGCGAGAGACAGGTGCTCAATGGCACGCTGATACCGGGGATCGCGCTGATCGATTACGTACGGGTCGGATTCAGCAAATGCTGGCTGAACGGCAATGGCCGCCAGATATCCGATCCCTAAAGCCCATGCGTGAAAGTTCATAAAGGGCCCTCCTTTCCCAAATAGTGGAAAGTGAGTGCCCCTTTTTTGAGGGTCGGTAGTGACAGGCCGGCTTTGGGCCGGCCCGAGGGGAGGGGAGCAGAGAGTTAAGAGGTTTTTTTCTCGTCGAACAGCTGGCCAACCCAGCGCCTGGTTCGATGGAATTGTGCAAGCAGCACCTTGCCCAGGAATCCAAACAACTGCACGGTTACCAACGACAGCACGATCTGCACGTAGGTGAAAATCATGCGGACGAAGGCGTTAATCAGCAGAGAGGTCAGGCCGCGAGTAGGCTGGAAAGCAAGCCCGAGGCAGATGATCACGGCAGCGATGGCCAAGTAAGCGGGCCAACCGATTCGCTGCACATGGAACTGGGTAATATCGAGAAACCAGTCCCATACAACCCCGAAGTCCCAATCCCACTGCCGCAGTTTGTCTTGCCAATTCATGGTGTCTCCTCAATGCTCGAGTTTCGCATGCTAAATTCAGCCCTGAGTCAGCTTTTCCAGCATTGCCTTGTTCTTCTCGTGGAATCGTTGCCAGGCGTTGACGCCCGAGCGCGCTCGACGTGGCCTGCGGACCAGTCGCATGTCCTTGAAGTGGACATTCGGGAAGCTGTTCCTCACCAACGGCATGCGGACACGATAGGTTCCCGACTTCGCGACAATGATCCCGTCGCCTTGGTCGAGCGACGCAAAGTCTTCGGGTTGCAGGATGTCCTCCCGCGTCGCCTTGTATCCGGTACTTGAGCTGGCGCCTTCCGAGTCGTTTGTGTAGAGACCTGATTGCTCGGATGCGTAACTCTGTCCCGTGCTGCTGCCAGAGGACTCTTGGACGAACCTTTTGATCATCGTCCCCGCAAGCTTGACGGCGAACTCCCGCGTCTGGGCATCCCGGATGTCGCAGTACAGGTGTGTCCAGCAGTTGCCCAGCACCATCTCGACGAAGGCAGGGGAAATGTTCTGGAGGAAGCCAACGCCCTGGAAAGCAATGATGATGGGCACATTCGCCGATCGCGCCAGCTGGAACAGGGATACCTGGCTCTCGTCCATGAATGATGGGTACTCGTCGAAAATGGCCGGGCACATCATCAGCGGTTTGGCTTTCGAGAGCTGGATTTCGCCGATCGCTCGAGCAAGATCAGAGATGAACAATTTGCCGAATAGCTCCACACCGTCTTTGTCGGCAAGCGACGACATGGACAACACAACAACCTTGTTCTGGAGGATCGCCTCTTTGAGGTCGACATCCGGGCTGTAGGTATTGACGATGCTGGAGTATTCGGAGTGGGCGAACGCCGAAAGTTTTGACACAAGTCCTTGGAGCAACTGCTTGTACCCGCGCAGGTTCCACACCTGTTTTTCTTCGTCGAACCAGAAGCGAAGGTATGAGTGCAGCCACTCGACACCATCGCTGTGATAGATGGAGTCGGATACCCGTATGTTGCGGATAAAGCTCAGCAGCAGGTCGAAGTCGGACAGCACTGCAATGATGTCCTTGATGTGGAACACTGGCTCCCCGGGCTGCAGCTTCAGCGACAGCACCGCGGCAGTCAGGGAGTAGCGAGCAATGTCCGTCCAGAACTCCTCTTTGGAGTTGGCTTGGAGCTTCATTGCAGTGGAAATGGTTGCGCGGACCCCGCCCGAGAAGAACGGATTGTAGGTATGCGACATTTCCGGGAACTCGAAGTTGATGATCAGCAGCTCATCGAGCCGGCCGGCCGCTTCCATCATTCCGTAAATCGAGCCGGAGAAATCAGAGTCTGACTTCGCTTCGATTAACAGAAGGCCGGCCCCTTTTTTTATCTGTTGTTGGATGATTGCCAGAAGCAGTTCGGTCTTGCCGGTCCCGGTTGCAGCGAGCAGCGCTACATGGCGAGTCATGATGTCGTCGGACAGCATGAATGGGATCATTGATGGATAGGTGTCGATCAACTCCCGGCGGATATCGTCAGCGGTGGCGATGCCCTTCGTACTCGTGATCGCGTCAACGCGATCCTTCCACTCTGTCCAAGGAATGGCCTTGCCCAGAAAAGTGGAGCGGCGGAAGTCGCAATCCGGAATCGGGGCTTCGATGTAACCGGCGTCCCAGATATCCGTGGTAGACGCTTCAGCTTCTTTCCGATCAAGCAGCAGGGACCAGATAGCACAGCCTGCAGCGATGGCCACCGTCAAGGGGAGCGGCACAAATGGAATTGCTGCCCCTACCAACGGAAGGCTGATTGCGATATTTCGCTGTCGCTGAATTTCCGCATGCTCGGCGGCAAGCGCCTCAAGGCGCGCTGATTTGATCGACATCTGGATTTATCCGTTTAGGGAGAAGAGACCGGGCAACAGTCGGTTCGCGCAGGGAATATCCCGTCAGCAATCCGTCGAGTGCGCCAACCACCAGCAAGGTGGTCTTCGCACTGTTCAGGAGAGTCGAGATGAGGGTGGTGTTGATGAGGTCCTGCTGGCCCTCGCCGACCACCAAGACGACAACGTCGTAGACTCGCCCCCGGATGAGCTTCGGCGTCATGACAGCGCCCTGGAACACATCGAGGCGCTCTGCCAGGCTGAGCAAGTAATGGTTACCAGCTCGGTCTACAGCGTTCAGGCGCTCTGGATTGATTTCAGCGGCGGTGAACACGGAAAAGGGTGGATGGTTTGTGCTGGCGACGGATTGCCTAACTACGAAAGGCAATCCTTTGAACAGCCCTTTTCCATGGAACTCAACCAGGTGCTCCTCGCCAGTGAACTCCCGAGCGATCGCTGCAGACAGCGGGCCCACCATGTCCTCACCTCGAGGCCCCTTGGCGGCTGGGACTACAACCCTAATATCGAGCAGCGGGTCTACCTGTAGCTGCTGGGCGAACTCCCTAACCACAACAGGTAAGGTCTCGATGAGCAGCTCGGATGGCACCGACAGCCAAGATATCGCTTGGGTTGGGTCGAAGGTTTCGTCGTTCGCTTTGAGCGTCCCGCTCCAGATACGCCGCGATGCTTCGCGTTGCGGTGATCTGGGTGGCAACCAAAAGCTCGCCTGGAAAACTCGCGCCGGCCCGCCTTGGGTGAGCTCCGCGAACGGTTGGCCAATGGAGTGAGCTGGTAGGTCCTTTGCTGCCCCAAGCAGGAAAACCCTGCTCGAATCTGGTACGGCGCGCAGGACGTTCACCATTTCCTCTATCCCAAGCGAGTCCGCCCCGGCAAGAATCAACACATCCGCGTTGATCGGTCTTTTGCCATGCTGTGAAGGCACCCCTGTCTTTGGATCAATGCCTATCAAGGCCGAGTACGTGACGACGACACTGTCGTCATCGAGCAGTCGGTTGACCTCGTCAGCCATCTCGTTTGTATAAGCGGAATAGATGGCGTCTGCGCCGAAGGCTTTCAGGAAGAGTTGAAGGCCCTTGATAACCAGCATTTGGTCTGAGAGGGTTTCGCACTGGATCAGCGCAAAACGTTCTCCCAAGAGCGAGCGGAGTCCTGCTGAGAACGTCTTCGCAGTCCCGTTTTCAAGGCCCAGTGGCTTCAAGAGCTTGGTGGCCATCTTTTCGGTGGGCACCAGGTCCTCGGCGTCTTTGCAGTCCAGTGCTGCCCATTTCCGCACGAGGCCGGCCAGTTTGTTTTCTGCTTCGTGCAGGCTCAGGAGTTGTAGCTGTCCGCCGCTGGCATGGACAACCTTGGCCATGGCGAGGTCGGTTACGGCCTGAGCAATGAGGGGCTTGATCTCATCTTTGGTGAGTCGAAGCATCTTCATGACCGACTCGATGAGCGGCCTCCCTTCAACGTAGCTGTGCCCGAGCCAAGCCTCCCGGCGGAGCACGCCGACCACCGCGCCTTTAACTGCAGAGACTGTGTTGTTGGTCACTCCAAACCTTTTCGCGAGGTTCAGCGCGGAAGTGAAGAGAATGTCCTCGAAATGGACGTAGAGCAGATAAGGGTCTTCTTTCAGAACCTCACTGAGGTTCGCGGCATAGCCTAAGCGACGTTGCAGGGTTGCCAGCTTCGCCGGCGGAATACCCTCGACGTCGATCTGTGCGAGTGCGAGTTGCTCACTTCGTTGATCAGCCCAAACCTGGCCTAAGACCTGGGCTTCTTGCGGGGAGATTCCAGCTTCCACGAGTCTATCTGGTGATTGGTCCAGAATTGGAATCAGACTTTCGCCGAAGTGCTGGACTGCCTTGCTCGTAACGCTGCGTGGGACGCCAGTGAGGACGCTGAGATATCCAACCAGTGACTCAACCTTCGCTGGTGGCATCGAGGTGAACTGGCTGACATCGAAATCAGCGCCGTCGATATCCGGTACGCGCTTGCCGTACAGGATGTAGTCCTCATAGAGGATTGCGTTGCCGAAATTGCCGGTACCGGTGAAGGAGGTGTTGTCTTCCCGCCGGAAGGTACAAACCGACCAAGGACCGGCGGGATCACGGAAAACAATATCGACTAGGGTACCGCGTTCGCGGGTGAGGGCTTCAGCCCCGTCAGGAATTCGATCAGTCATGCTCATCCGCTTGGGTGCGCGCGGCCGCTATTCACGTTCCGTACGCTCTTGTGGACGCCGTTGTAGCTACGGGCAATCTGGTTGGCGAGTTCGGCTCTCACGGCCGCAGCATCGTTCACCAAGGCCGGATACAGACGGGTCAGCCCAACGAAAATGTCGAAGTCCTCAAGCAGATCAACAGCCACCAGGACCTGGTCTGCGACGATCAGCGACTTATCGTATGCAGCAACCGGCTCCATGCCGTTGAACAGCCCTGTCGGGTCGACAAACAGGAATGGGCGGAGCTGGCGTAGTACCAGACTGCGCGCATGCTCAATTTTGGGTAGAACTTGACCTTCAGCCAGGCGGATCTCCTGGCTGCTCTTGCCGCCAAAGAGCATGCCGGATGCCTTGGCGAGGAAATGGGGGAGCGAAGTGTTTATGGTGGCCGGCCAAGTGCTGCCGTCGACCAGGAATGCCTTCGCTTCAGGAGTGTGGATGTATTTCATGTCTTGAAATCCTTGTTCAATCCAATAATGGAAAGGGAGTGCCCCTTTTTTGGGGGATATCAAAAAAAACCCCGCCGAAGGGCGGGGTTGTCTTGCGATGGAGCGATCAGTTGATCGCGTCCTTGAGCGCCTTGCCCGGCTTGAAGCCAGGAATCTTCGCAGCAGCAATCTGGACAGGATTCCCGGTTTGAGGATTGCGACCCTCGCGCGCAGCGCGCTCCTTTACCAAAAATGAGCCAAAGCCCACCAGCGTCACAGTGTCACCGGCCTTCAGCGCGGAAGTCACGGACTCGATCACCGCATCCAGTGCTTTCCCAGCGACAGCCTTGGTGATGTCCGCGGACTCGGCGATTTGGTTGATAAGTTCTTGTTTATTCACGCATTTCTCCATGTAAATCAGGGGGTGAAGTAAGCAGTATAACGGCGGCCTGGTGGCCTCCAAGTGAATCTGGTCTTCTGCAGCGATTGGATTCCATAGACGCGCCGCACAAAAAGAAAACGGCTCGGCAATGCCGAGCCTAAGGGGAAATCAGATCAAGCTTGCGCCCAGCGCGCCGGCCAAGAAGCCTGCTCCAATAAGGGGGAGCATTCCGGCAAGGGCCTTAGAGCCGGCTCTGTGGCACAGGAAACCGCCCACACTGGTGATTGGTACGATCAGGTAGGCAGCGATCATCTGCACTGACAGCATGCGTGTGCCCAAGGTGGCATCGCTCGTGGGGTGACTCCCGAGCATCGATGCCAACGCCAGCGCTCCGATGGCCAGGCAAAGCAAGGTAGCTAGGAAGGCTCGTTCGGTATAGCGGAATGGGCCGACTTCGATTTCTGCAGCGCTTTTGACGGTGGTTTGCATAGCGCGTTCCTCTTGACTCTCACGACAAGGGTAGCAGCCTCTTTCAGCGCTAAACAGCGGAAATCAACTCCTGAATTTGCCCCTCTGCCGCTGTTAGCAAACAGAGCACCTCATCGGAGCAACCATGCGCGCTCAGAGCTTCCATCGCTCTGGAGAAAGCTCTGGCATGCGCGGCACAGAGATCCACTTTGTCGAATGCCTCCTGGATAGCCGTGTCAGTAGCCACTGGCGCCATTGCTACCAGGCCGTTCTCATAGATACGGCTTTCCCAATGGCTCGGCTCGATGCCGGTTGAGCGAAAGTAAATGAAACCGAGCTGATCGCCCAGGGAATAGGCTGCCGCCCCGTAGTGCTCATCGAATGTGGAACGGCCAGTGCCCAACGCTTTGAATTCCATGAATGTCCTCCTGCTGGTGTGGACGGTGACCATAACGGTGCAGTCCTGTGGTTCAAGACTGCGTAGCCGGGGATTTAGCGGAGGCATTTGAGTTGAAGAGGGGAGAGGCCTCGTTAAGCTCGGGCCATCCACCTCTTCACAAGGAATCGCCTATGTCCACCTTACTCACTCAGCAGCAACTGCTTTCCGCGCCGGAGTCGGATTACATGTCCGACCAGCAACTGGCTTTCTTCAAGGAACTTCTTCTCAATCGAAAACTGCACCTACAGGGCCTGCTCGCTCAACGAGCAGAGGCGTTCCGCGATGACTCCGAGGCGCGTCTCCCGGATGCGGCGGATACTGCCTCCGCGGAAGAGCAGCGCGCGATGGAAATGCGGATGCTGAAGCGGGACCAGGCAGAGTTGTTGGACGTGGAGGCTGCACTGAAAAGGATCGAAGAAGGAGATTATGGCTACTGCGCTGAGTTTGGGCAGCCGATTGGGCTCAAGCGCCTTTTGGTCGCGCCGACTGCAAGCCTTTGCATCGATGCTCAAGAGATTCAGGAACGTCGTGCGCAGCGCCAGCGTGTAGCATGACCTCCAGCGAGGGGGCATGCCCCCTCGACTCTCCTTTCGATCTTCCTACTTCCTCACTCCTCAGGTTCTATGATCAGTCAAAATGCAGGCTGAACATCTCTTACCTAGGAGCTGCATCATGGAAGTCGGTCCCCGCATGTACTTTCTCGTTTCAGGGTTGCTTTACCCGGCAGCGCTGGGAGCCGCTCTTGTCTGGACGGTTAGTGCCTTGCATGCCAGGGTATTTCTCGAGAGCGCGTCCCCAAACGGCTGGTCTCTGTGTATGGCTGCCTGGTTCATTGGCTACCACTGCCTGCAATTCAGCAGGCTGATGGTCAGGCACTATGATCTTGGGAAGGGCTACACCAGGCGCGCCTTCGTCTCTGACCTGGTGGACTGCTTGACGCTGCTACTGGGTTTCGCTGGTCTTCGCTTCTTAAACGAGCCGATCCCTTCGGAGCAGGTCTGGGTTGTCTATTTGGCACTGCTTGGAGTTCCCCTCTCTGCTGTTATTGCCCATCCACTTCGCATGATGAAGGGGCCCAGGGGGCTATTGGTCCTTGGCATGCTATTGGTATGCCTTCTTGGAATCGACTACTTCAAACTGGGTTTCCTCTTGCCATTGTTCAAGCCAGAGGTAACCCACTGGGTATTGCTGGTCGCGATGTTTTCCATGCTTTGGGCCTTCTACCACCGCGTATACCGCTTCGAACCTTGACAGCAGGGGTGCCGACCATGCGAGGGCTATCGATCGTACTGGGATTGAGTTTGCTGGTCGGCTGTACTCATGAGCCGCTTTCAGAAGGGTTACCGGTTCAGAATCACCATTGGGGCGATGAGCCGAAGATTCAGTTTCTTGGCGTAGGTGGCTGGCTCATACATTGGCGTGGGGAGGGGCTATTGCTGGCGCCTTCGTACACCAACCCGGCCAGCCTCGGCATTCCTGGGATACCCCCGGCCCGAGTGGTAGCCGACAACGAGAAGGTCGACAGACACATGCCGCCTGCAGCAGACGTGACGATGCTTCTGGTGGGTCATGCGCACTACGATCATCTTCTCGATGTGCCGCGGGTCGTAGATAAGCACTCTCCGAAAGCGGTCGTATACGGGTCTGAAACGGTTAAGCACATTCTTCATGCAGCAAAGAACAGCTCAGGACAGCGGATCTTTGGCGCTGGCGCGGTGGTGGTGCCAAGTCAGCAGCAGATAACCGACCATCGTGATCCCTCCCGACCTGGTACATGGTTTTACTCCGACGGGAAGGTCATCACTGATGGGGACGTAAACGGAGCAAATTCCGTGGGTTCGATCCGTGTGATGCCTATTAGAAGCATGCATGCCGGGCACCTCTTCGGCCATAACTTCATCCCAGGTGAGTACGACTGGGAACTCGACGATTTGCCGACTGGTCTGCTGGACTGGAGACTTGGTGAAGTAACTCTGGCCTGGATGATTGACCTCCTCGGGGAGGATGGTCGGCCGGTTTACCGCATTCACTATCAAGACAGCGCCGCTGAACCTCCATGGGGCTTTCCACCCATAATCTCTGACTCAAAGCGCGTCGACGTCGAGATCCTTTGCGGGGGAGGGTGGAATCAAGTCAGTTACTACCCCACAGGGCTCCTCAGGGTGACCAAACCGCGTCTTGTGCTGTTGGGGCACTGGGAAAACTTCTTTGGCAACGACCTTGGTGAACCTGCTCGAACCATTCCGTTGCTCGGCTACAAAGGGCTCCTCGAACAGCTGAAACCCTACAATGTGGTGGTGCCTGAGCCCTTCTCTGACATCCTGCTCCCCCCGCCGATGGAGTGATTCTGCCCCAGCGGAGGCCTTCAGTTTCATGCGGACTCCTGCAGAGCAGACAGCAAGGGACAAAGCCCCATCGTAGGCCGTGTAAGCAAGGGCACTTTGCACGAAATGTGGGATTTCGCCCTGGTGCCGGCCCTATTTTCCGCCTTCCGCAAGGCGTTGCATCAATGCGCGTGCTTCGCTGTACCCATAAGCCCGCAGGAACCCGTCATAAGTATCAGGAAATGACATGACGCGCCCGGCGTAATACTCCAAGGGCACAGCAATGTCGGCTTCGTGCAGGTAGTCCTGATCAAGGAAGTGCTCGAGCACCAGCATGTGATCGAAGAAGGCCTCAAAGCAGTCACGAATGAACTCCTGCTGCTTGCTGAACCCCATCCCCTTCTCATGCACGACAAGGGCTGGTTTGAGGTCCCTCCAGTGAACGACGTAGGTCTGGCCTTCATGGGTGAAGGTCCGGCCTGACCAGTCCATCATTCGCATCGCAGAGCGGGCGAGTGGATCTGTGAAAATCTCCTTCATCATGTCCCGTGCAGCGGCAAGCTGCTTCTGACGGTGTTCCTTTCGCTTCTCTTGGATCGCATTTCGGGCTGACCTCAAGCCGCTCCAGATACCCCAAATCGCCAGGGCCATGGTGATCAGGGTGCTGATGACTGATACCCAGTCCTTGAGTGTGGTTGGTGAGAATGGGTCGCCCTGGGTAGGGTTCTCTGCCGCCATTGCAGCGGTAGTCATCAGCATCCAAGCCGTAGAGATCAACCAGGCAGCGCTGTGCCTCTTCCTTGTGGCTGTCATCTGGAGGTCCTCTGAGGGATGGTTAACCTCAAAGTAGCTTGATCCGTTTCTACCCGCACGTGACCACTCGGGGAATTCGCCTTTGAATTTGCCCGGCGGTCGTTAGACTGCCTGTTCCCCAAACAGCCGCGACACGAGAGGTAGCTTTTGACCGGCAAGCTTTCCAGTGATCAGTTGCAGCGGATCTACAAACTGCTGACGGAGAAGCGCCCCCGGCTTGATGATCGGATGAGATTAACTCCGGCCGAGCGTGCACTGTTGGAGTGTGGCGGTATTTCGAGATCCGACTTCGATGATTTGATTATCGCGACTGAGTACCGCGGGTTTGCTGCGGCCGGCCGATACGCAGAGGCACTGGCTGCCTACTTCAGAATCCCTAAAGTCAGCTTGTGCCGGAAGCCCAGGCGCCTCGACGACGATGTGTTGTGGTTGGATGGCTATGCCGTTGCCGATGCCGTTGCTCTGCTGATCTTCATGGAACGCCTGGGCTTCGCTGTCTCACCTGGTCAGCTGGTGCAGGCGATAAAGGGCAACCTGGCAGGCAAGCCCATGCTGACGGAGTCGGAGTACCTCATCCTCACCTATGAGGTTTCCCGCGGCTGTACCACGACAGTCCTCCGGTCAGATGTGGAGCGCCAGCCGGCATTTCCAACGACCAAGCGCCACCGGGATGAGTTAGGAAACCGCTTCACATTGGTGCTCCAAGGGGAGGATGTGTTGTCGCTGGAAGTAGCCGGGCCCCGATATCGTGACGTCAACTCGGCACTAAAAACCTGTGCCTACTGCGGTACGACCTACCTGCCCAGCAGTCGTAATGATCGTGAGGCACATCGTCAGGTTCATAGAGAAACACAGCGGTTACTGGACCCGGGCCCGAACAAGCGGTTTGCGGCCAGGCTCAAGTGTGGCGCTGGCGCCGAGCGGGTAGACGCATCGGTGCCCATGTGGATGCATCAGGAGGTATTGAAGCGCGCCCAGCGTTTCCGCTCGGACTTTGCCTACGACTTTGTCCAGTGGCCCGGAACGATGTCGACTAAAGCAACGGCTGACTGGCACGGCTACCTGATTCCAGCTGGTGCTGACGGCACGATCGCAGGCGCTTGTGCATTCCTTTACGAGACGGAAACGAAACCATCAGGCAGCCCCTGGACTTTATCCTGGATCTGGCTGGCGCCTAAATACAGGCGCGGCGGGCTGTTGCGAGAACGGTGGGGGAGATTTCTTGAGGCCTATGGAGACTTCAGGATCGAGAGTCCGCTGTCTCCTGAAATGGAGGCCTTTGTACGAATTCACGGCACGGACTGGCAGAAGAGCTGCTTGTCGAATCATGGCGAGTGAGCAGAGTGCTCACCGCCTCTAGGAGTTTTTGTGATCAAGACCAATACATCTGCCCCCCAGCTGGACAAGCCGATGATCTTCCCTGCGGAGGACTATGCTCGTGCGTGGGTCGGGTGTCTGGCCGGATTCCTTCCAGGCCTGAAAGATCGAAGTCGTGAAGTGTTCCTGAGGCTGTCAGGGTGGCATCACTGGAACGCAATGGTCGAGGCCTGCAACCCAGAACAGAACTGCGTGTTCATGACTGAGGATTTGAGTCCGGAACTTCGGCTTTCGACTCTTGCAGAACATCGCTCAATCCTGATCCACGAGTTCGGTGTGAAGCCGGCGACCGCCAATTTCTTCCTATGGGCAAATCCCCTGGGCTCATTTGAACTCGTGCCGCTTCGCGCGGCCGTCAAAGAGGCCCTTTATCAGGAGGGTGAGTCGCCTTCCTCGAGGTTGGACAAAATCCTCATCGCTCTGGATCAAGAAAATCGAGCGCTTGTTCCTGGTACTGAAGAAAACTACCGCCGAGGCTGCCACTTCACCAATGAGCGGGTGTACATGGCGATGTTCCAGCATCTCGGCTGGAACCTGGAGCTCAGCGACGGGCGTGACTACGACGTACCATTTGGACTACCTGTCGCACGGTTGGGCTATTTCAGCGACTCCGAACTCGGCTCGGTCCCTGTGTTCATGACTGGCTTGGCGCCTGACCCTGAGCTGAACCCTGATCAGACCAGCTATGCGATTTATGAATGGATCACTTCACCGCAGGGAGCGAAGGCACAAACCGCAGTGGTCTTTTTCAGGGAGCCACAGCTTCGAGTGCTCGATGACGTCGAAACCTCGATCTTCGGCAGCTTCCTTGAAGGGCAGAGCGCATGGCATCTCACCTTGTCGTCTAACTCCAAATCGTTGGGGAGTGTGGTGGTCGACATTGTCTCGGGCCAGACTCTTCCTGTGCCCGAGCAGCGCGACAATGGCTTCGAGTTGGCCATGCGATTTGCCCGTGCAATGGAGCGCTACTGCGACTTTCCTGAATTGCACCTTCCCAACATTGACCGGCCAGTGGTCCTCGCCGGCGGCAGTGGGTGGGGAGTAGTGAAGCTGCCCCAGGCCTGAGGCTCTGCAGAACGAGTGTCTCCCATCAGGTCAGAATGGGAGACATGCACCATAAACGTCACATGACAGCTGGTGCTAAGGGGAAGCTCTGCTCGACCTGCAACCATTCGCCTTTCGGCTGAAATGCCTCAAAGATGGTGCAGAGGGTGTCCATTGGCGGTTGAATGAACCCCGGCCATTCTCGGTGCGGATCGAAGACTGCGATTTCAAACTCGGGGTGTCGAAACGCCACAGCCCAGTGCCATCGTTCCCTTTCTCCGGGACGTATGTCGCGCAATTTGACTATCGCCAGGCCGTGAAGATCGGCCCATCCCCGCCACCGGCGAGTCACTGTCAGAAGTCCTGCCGTGGCCACCGCCATCCTCATCTCGCCCGAACTCGTAGAGAAGGGCGGTCGGCCATGCCTCCTTTTGCCAAGCCCCTGGCTTACGAAATGCTCCCGAGCTCGTTGATATGTCCAGCCGGTAACCATCGCTAAACACGCTACCCCGCAACCATAACGGTCGGTTTGCACGCTCTTCTGTACACCGCATCGGGCTTGCCAGTCGTCTTCAGTCGCTGCCGGCGGATGATGTATGTCTAGGTGATCCATGGATTCAGTCCTCATCCAGTTCAGGACTGATCGTACTGTGAAAGGGCGCTGGCCCAGGCTGGTTTCGCGGTCCGCTTTCCAGCCTCTCCTTCACCAAGGTGGGAAGGATTATCAATAGGTTACGTTGCAAACCCTACCTGGGGCGCAGGGGGCCGCAGCCATGAAGCTCTACCTTGCCTCTAGCTCGCTGTAGAAGCTCTCTGACCTGGTCTTCCGTCGCTGAGCGGTCATCGTCTAGCCACCAGCCATCTTCATCCCTTGTAATCCAAACATCCCCGGCCGACCAGGTCACAGGCCCCCAGTAATCAGAAAGCCTGCACCACACGAAGTCTGCATGCAGTTCGGAAAGTGGATCATCCATAGGTGCCTCGCTGGAAATGCACTGGAGTTGGGTTAGTATCGCAGTGGAGCGCTGGCCAGCGCTCGCACGCCCACCTTGGGCGAAGGCCGGATTAGGCCATGGCTTCAATACTTCTCTTCCTCCAAGCATTGCCCTAGGCAATGTGTCTAGTGGGCGTGGCACAAGATTGCCGCCAAGGAGCATGCTTTGACCATTTCTAACCGTTTCCCCTCCGGCGCATCCCTCGACCAGGTGAAGAAGGATGCCAAAAAGCTGGCCAAGTCAGAGGGGCTCAGTCTCCATGAGGCTCTGGACCAAGCTGCCGCCGCGCATGGCGCTCAGGTCCCCTGGCATCGCATCCAGGAGTTCCTCGCCTGCGATGATGACGAGACTTTGCTGGCCAGGTTTGCTCTCCCGCTGTACGCCGGCGGCGTATTCACTGTATCTCTTACTGAGACACGCCCCATGATTTCGGTAACGGGGCGAACTCGAGCAGGAAAGTCCACCTCAGCATTGCTAATTGCTGATCGTTACCTGTCTTCCTGCCGCGGCCGGGTGCACCTGGTAAGCCTTCTTCACCACCAACCGACATCAGTTGTCGGAGAGGTCTCTGAGTGCGGCTGGCAGGATGTCTGGGATCGAATTTCGCTGAAGTATCCTGGACGTTGCGCTCTTGTCGTTTGCCCAGAACGTATGGCTCAAACACACATGGTGGGGCCTCTTGATTTGAGCCCTACGAAACCTGAAAGGGGAGACCTGGTTGTGCTCGATGAGCGCTACCACTGCGCTAAAGGGCAAAGTCTGGTCGACGTGGCAGAGATTGCTCGCATGTGGCGTGTTGGCCTGATCCTATGCAAACAGCCGGGGCCGTGGGAGCACGAGACCATTCCCGATGAACCAGTTGGCGATCCATTTTCCCTGCACATCAAATGCAGCCGCGAACTGCGTTCGGATGATTGCAGACTCCAGCTGGAAGAAATGGTGAATGGAC
Organism: Pseudomonas sp. PI1; assembly: GCF_000812405.1. Taxonomy (NCBI): domain Bacteria; kingdom Pseudomonadati; phylum Pseudomonadota; class Gammaproteobacteria; order Pseudomonadales; family Pseudomonadaceae; genus Pseudomonas; species Pseudomonas sp. PI1. The sequence goes on along the minus strand of NZ_JWMC01000009.1, from coordinate 72,802 downwards.
GTCGGGGCGAATGCCTGATCGTGCCAGGCGCTCCCTACGGATCTTCGAAACGGAAGTTCAGGTTCCAACGAAGTGCGCTGGGAGCCCTCAAGAGCCATTTCGCTCGAGAGTGAGGGCGTTAATACGCAAACCCGACATCCACCCTCGCTTGGTTGTCGGGTTTGTTCTGGAGGCTGCCGCCCACACTGGTCAGCTCCGCGTTGAGCTGGCCCGCTTGGGCAAACAAATCGGCCCTTATGACCAGATGATCGCCGGGCACGCCAACTCTCAGGGGCTGATCGTTGTCACCAACAACCGCCGAGAGTTCGACCGCGTACCCGGCTTGAGGATTGGATCGTCCCAATCGCGTAACAGAGGAACACACGATGGCTACTGACTACACACCGCTTTCTCCTCAAAGCCTAGCGACCCTCCCCGGCGTCCAGGAGGTCGACGTTGTTGGAGGTATCTTGGTGGTGCTCTTCACTGATGACTCTTCTATGGCTGTCACCAGTGCAGCACTAGCCGAAGATCTTGGGCTGGAAAAATGGAGCGCACTTTCCGGCGAGGATCAGGTTTTTTCTCTGTCCACTACCGAGATGCTTGACCTCATCACGCGGACTGCTTCAGCAGCATCCTCAAACTGTAAAAGGAACCCACGACGGAACCCGCCGCTATGAATACCGAGCAGCCCACGAACATGCCCGCGCCGAGCACATGCGTCGGGTGCGCATTGGTGGTCTCGGCATCAAGCACGAGAGGTGCTGTGGCCAGCCATTGCACCGCGACATGAGAGGCCTTGGCCACCTTGCTTTGCATCCGGCCCTTCAGTGCAAGTATGGCCGCCGCCCGGACTTGCTTGGGGGAGGGGGCAGCAGCCTTGCGCTCCCGCATTGGGAGGCAGTCCGCGATTCGGTACACACCGAAGGTCCCACCATAACCGTTCTTGTAATGCGCCACCGGCGTCGCATCAGGTTTCGGCTTCATCCGGAACTCGTCCCGAAGCCGACCTTTGGAAAAGGACCTGTCGGCCGCTATTGCTTCAGCTCTGAGTACCTGGGGTCATGCCGAGATAAGGGGAAAATTCATTCATTTGGTCTGTAACTCATTGTTAATTATGTTCTTTCTCTGAGGCCTGGCTTTCGGTTTTAAAATCATTCGCCGACGAAAAAACCTCAGCTAGTCCCCCGTCCCGGACCAAGCTGCGGGCTGCTAGGTTGCTCGAGCAACTTCAACTGCGTGGTGACTTCGATCAGGCGCTCCTTAAGGCTCTGCGCTTGCAGTATCTGCTCCGTCGATGCATCGCGAAGGCTGTTTGCTTCAACCTGCAGCGCCTCGAGTCGCTGCTCCAAGATCGCGTTCGTGCGTTCGGCGTTGGCCAGCGCCTGGTTAGTCTGCGCCAGGAGCTTCTCTTGCGAATGCCGCTCTCGTTGCTCCTGCCGGATTTCGGTGAGCAGGCGTGCATTATCACGATTCAGCTGTGTCAACTCGTCCTGCTTGATCATCAGGGTCTGTTGTAACTGCCGCAGCTCCATTTGCAGTTGTTGAACCTGGGCCTCGTGCCGACGCTGCTCTTGTTCACGCTGTTCCTTGCTGGCTTGGCGATAGTGCTCCAGCGCATCGCGAGCGTGCTGATGCTTCTCTTCCAGCGAGCGAATTTGCCCATCGCGATCCTGCACGCGGGTTTCCAGATCGCCGTTGGCCTGCCGCAGGCGAGCTTTCTCAACGTCGGCCTGCTGCCGTTGCTGCTGCTCCTGCTGGAGGCTTTGCTCTAAGGCCTGCAACTTCTCCGCGAGGGCCGTGCATTGCGCCTCGAATTGCTGGCTACGGCTTTCCGCGTGATGAATACGCTCATGGTAGTCCCGTCGCTCGCGGGCTAGCTGCTCCCGCTCCTCGGCTACCGCCGCTTGTGCCTCCTCAGCCAGTTGCTCCGCCATCTGCGCCACCAGATTGGTCAATTGGCCGCTCAGCGGAATTGCTGCCTCGCTACGCCCTCGCTCGGCCTCCTCCAGTTCTTTCAGGTAGCGGTGGATTGTGGTTCTGGAACCGGTATTGCCGAGTTCGACCCGTACGGCATCAATGCTGGCGTGTTCGCCGCGAGTCAGGATGGCTCGCCGTGCCTTTTGAACCAGTGCCTTGTTAATGCCGCCTCGAGCCATGAGCTACTCCTACGATTTCGTACCAACGTACATACCATGTATATACATACTAACTATAAGACCCATCGATCCTGAGAGAAGACAATTTTTCTGATAAAATAATCGAGGGTTATTCCATGATAAGACCAGATTTGGGCGAGGATGACCCGCTTCCCGGTACGAAACGAGCGTGAAGGGGCGATGAGCGACGTCGAGCGGTACCTACAGGCCGGTACCCGAGAGAACACCCGGCGCAGTTACCAGTCCGCCATTGAGCACTTTGAGGTGCACTGGGGCGGCTTTCTGCCGGCCACCAGCGACAGCATCGTCCGCTACCTGGTGGACTACGCCGACAGCCTCAGCTTCAACACGCTCAAGCAACGCTTAGCCGCTCTGGCCCAGTGGCATGTCAGCCAGGGATTTCCCGATCCGACCAAGACGCCCACGGTGCGCCAGGTCCTCAAAGGCGTCCGCACGTTGCACCCGACTCAGGTCAAGCAGGCGGCGCCGCTGCAATTGCTGCACCTGGAGCAGGCTATTCACTGGCTGGAACAGGAGGCTGCGCGCACCTACCAAGCTGGTGAGTTGGCCGGCCATCTACGCTGTCGGCGCGATGTCGCGCTACTCCTGATTGGGTTCTGGCGTGGTTTTCGTAGCGATGAGCTATGCCGCCTGCAGGTCGAGCACATCCAGGCCGAAGCCGGTGCCGGCATGACGCTGTTCCTGCCTTGGAGCAAGGCAGACCGGAATAACCAGGGCACCACACACTACGCACCGGCGTTGAAACGCCTCTGCCCCGTGCAGGCCTACTTGGAATGGATAAATGCGGCGGGGATTGTTCGAGGCGCCGTATTCCGCCGACTGGATCGTTGGGGCCACCTGAATGAGGAAGCCTTGAACCCAGGCAGCCTGATCAACTTGCTGCGCCAGACCCTGCAGCGGGCCGGTGTTCCGGCCGAGACGTACACCAGCCACTCGCTGCGGCGCGGTTTTGCCACCTGGGCCACGGCCAACGGTTGGGATATCAAGGCGCTGATGACCTATGTGGGCTGGAAGGACATCAAGTCAGCGATGCGCTACGTAGACCCGGCGATCTCCTTCGGTGGTCTCGCGGCGAGGGCCTCGCTTGACTCTTCTGCCAGCCCTTTGGCGAATCTGCCTACCCCCTCACTAACATCGACACTCTAGAGTGGCGACGGTGCAATGAGTATTCAGACCAGCCTCGAATGGACTGAGATGGCCTGGAGCCCGAGGGCTGCGGGAAAAACCGTGCTCGACCGCCTGATGGAGTACATGAACGCCGAGGAGGCCGCGCGCGTGCTCAAGTTCGCCATCGAGTGGGGTCGCTACGCCGAACTCTACGAGTACGCCTTTAGCACCCGCTGCCAGCCCCCGGTTCGCGAAAACGCGCAGCAGCACTGAGCGTTGTAGCAACTACAGCTTAAGCTTTCGGTAAGCTGGCAGTGCCATACTTTGTCCTGTTTCGAAGCCCTCCAAAGGGCTTGACGGAGCAGGGCTGTCGGCGTACCGTGCGCCGCGTTTCGTTTCCCCACACAGGAGTCCTGCCTTGGACAGTTGCCCTAGTCGATTGCGACAGGTCTGAACAGCGAGCACGTCCGGCAGTACACCCCTGCCACTGTCTCGCTGAACACAGCGGACAGTGGCGATCCGCATCCCGATCGGGATGACGCATCCCCATTCTCCTCCACGCTTTCTCCGCGACAGCCATAGCTCGCGGGCGAAGCCGTGCGACCTCTCGCAATCCATCGACCCTTGCCTGCGCCGTATCCGGCGCCCACGGCGGCCTTGTGCCGCGAACGAGGTGAATCATGGATTGGAAAATCTTCCTGCTGCGCGCCGCCGCAGCCCTCATTCTCGGCGCCCTGATCGGCGCCGAACGCCAACTGCGTCAGCGCCTCACCGGCCTGCGTACCAACGCGCTCGTCAGCACCGGCGCCTGCCTGTTCGTGCTGATGACCCAGAGCGTCCCCGGCCTGGCCTCCGATGCCTCGCGCATTGCCGCTTACGTGGTTTCCGGCATCGGTTTCCTCGGTGGCGGCGTGATCATGCGCGACGGCCTCAACGTGCGCGGACTGAACACCGCCGCCACCCTCTGGTGCACCGCCGCCATCGGCGTGCTGTGCAGCATGGGCCTGCTGCTTGAGGCGACCCTCGGCAGCCTAGTGGTGCTCTGCGCCAACATCCTGCTGCGCGACATCGCCCAGCGCCTCAACCACCAGGACGTGGTGCCGGCTAGCGAAGTGGTGCATCGCTATGGCGTGGAGATCGTCTGCCGTGCCGAGGACGAGATCCAGGTGCGCAGCCTGATGCTGCACAGCCTCGACGGTGCCGCCCTGCGCTTGCAGTCCCTGCACAGTGAGGACCAGGCCAACCCGAGCAAGCTGGAAGTCCGCGCCGAACTGCTCGGCAACCACACCGCCACCACCCAGCTGGAGCGCTTGGTCAGCCGCATCAGCCTCGAGAAGGGCGTCAGCTCAGTGCGCTGGCAAGTCCACGAACTGGCCTCCGACTGATGCGGCCTTTCCCACCCACCCGAACAGGAGATCCCGGAGCCCGGCCATGAACCCCGACCCCAGTCCCGATTCACCCAGACCCGGGCCGGACGGCGGCTAGCGAGATCCCTTCGCGCCGCCGTCCGGCCTGACCGGCGGCGGCGCAGTTCCTGCGCTCCGCAACCCCACAGGGAAGCCGCCTCGCTGCGGCCGCCCAGGAGTGCATCATGCTTTTCAAACACTTCAGCCGGCGCCTGCTGGCCCTCTTCGACCACGGCCTCAGCCGTCACTTCCGCCGCCAGGCGGTCCTGGAATTGCTGCGTAATGGCAGCACCCGAGGCAGCCTGCCACCGGACTTCGTGCGGGAGCTGGCGAGCGCGGCCGAACTCGAAGCCCCAGCTCTGTTGCGCCGCCTCGGAAGTGCGCTCGGCGGGCTCGACACTGCCCACGCCGAGGCCCGGCTCGCGCAGGTCGGCGCCAACGTCGTCGACCAGGAGAAACCGGTCTCGCCGTTGCTGCACCTCTGGTGGTGCTACCGCAACCCCTTTAACCTGCTGCTCAGCCTGCTGGCCCTGGTGTCCTGGCTGACCGACGACTTCAAGGCGGCGACCGTGATCGGCAGCATGGTGCTGATCTCCACGCTGCTGCGCTTCATCCAGGAGTCGCGCTCCAACCGCGCCGCCGAACGGCTCAAGGCGCTGGTGAGCAACACCGCCAGCGTGCTGCGTCCCGGTGCCGCCGGCGCCGATCGGCGCGGCGCCGTCGAGGTGCCCTTCCGCGACCTGGTGCCCGGCGACGTGGTGCTGCTCTCGGCGGGCGACATGATCCCCGCCGACCTGCGCGTGCTCGAAGCCAAGGACCTGTTCATCAGCCAGGTCGCGATCACCGGCGAATCGCTGCCGGTGGAGAAATTCCCGCACCCGCACCGCGGTGCCGCCGGTAGCCCCCTGGAGCGCGACAACCTCTGCTTCATGGGCACCAACGTCGTCAGCGGCAGCGCCCGCGCGCTGGTGGTCGGCACCGGCCAGCGGACCTACTTCGGCAACCTCGCCGAGCGCGTGCTGAGCAGCGACCGCGAACCCACGGCCTTCCAGCAAGGCGTCAACAAGGTCAGCTGGCTGCTGATCCGCTTCATGCTGGTGATGGCGCCGCTCGTGCTGCTGCTCAACGGCTTCACCAAGGGCGACTGGCTGGAAGCCTCGCTGTTTGCCCTGTCCATCGCCGTCGGCCTGACCCCGGAAATGCTCCCGATGATCGTCACCTCCACGCTCGCCAAGGGCGCCGTGGTGCTGTCGCGCAAGAAGGTCATCGTCAAACGCCTCGACGCCATCCAGAACTTCGGCGCCATGGACGTGCTCTGCACCGACAAGACAGGCACCCTGACGCAGGATCGCATCGTCCTCGAACGCCACACCGACGTGTTCGGCACCCCCTGCGAAGCGGTGCTCGACGACGCCTGGCTCAACAGCCACCACCAGACCGGGCTGAAGAACCTGCTCGACGTCGCCGTGCTCGAGCACGCCGGCGCCGAGCGCGAGGCGCACCTGGGCGAGGGCTTCGTCAAGGTCGACGAGATCCCCTTCGACTTCCAGCGCCGGCGCATGTCGGTGGTGGTCCACCAGCGGGGCGATGGCCATCGCCTGATCTGCAAGGGCGCGCTCGAGGAAGTGCTCGCGGCCTGCAGCCGGGTGCGCTTGGGTGAGTGTGAAATACCGCTGGACGCCGCACTGCTGGAGCGTATCCGCGAACACACCGCCAGCCTCAACGACGAAGGCCTGCGCGTAGTCGCCGTGGCGGTTAAGCAGCTGCCGGCCGACCGCGAGCAGTACCACGTTGCCGATGAAAGCGACCTGCTGCTGACCGGCTACATCGCCTTCCTCGACCCGCCCAAGGAAACCACCGCCGCCGCGCTGCGCGCACTGGCCTCCCAGGGCGTGGCAGTGAAGGTGCTGACCGGCGACAACGAACGCGTCACCCGCCGCGTCTGCCGTGAGGTCGGCCTGCCCATCGAAGGCATGCTGCTAGGCAGCGACATCGACGCGCTGAGCGACCGGCAACTGAGCGAACGCGCCGCCGAATGCAACCTCTTCGCCCGCCTCACCCCGGCGCACAAGGAGCGCATCGTCGTGCTGCTGCGCCAGCGCGGCCACGTGGTCGGCTTCATGGGCGACGGCATCAACGACGCCCCGGCGCTGCGCGCGGCCGACGTCGGCATCTCGGTGGATTCGGCGGTGGACATCGCCAAGGAAGCGGCCGACATCATCCTGCTGGAAAAGAGCCTGATGGTGCTGGAGGAAGGCGTGGTGGAAGGCCGCAAGACCTTCGCCAACATGCTCAAGTACATCAAGATGACCGCCAGCTCGAACTTCGGCAACGTGTTCAGCGTGCTGGTGGCCAGCGCCTTCCTGCCCTTCCTGCCGATGCTGCCGCTGCACCTGCTGGTGCAGAACCTGCTGTACGACCTGTCCCAGACCGCCATCCCCTTCGACAACGTCGACGCCGAGCAACTGGACCGGCCGCAGCGCTGGAAGGCCGACGACATCGGCCGCTTCATGCTGTTCTTCGGCCCGCTGAGCTCGATCTTCGACATCCTCACCTACGCGCTGATGTGGTACGTCTTCGCCGCCAACACGCCGGAACACCAGACCCTGTTCCAGTCCGGCTGGTTCGTCGAGGGCCTGCTCTCGCAAACGCTGGTGGTGCACCTGATTCGTACGCGCAAGCTGCCCTTCGTGCACAGCCGCGCGGCGTGGCCGTTGCTGGCGATGACCCTGGCGATAGTCGTGGTCGGCTTGCTGCTGCCGATGTCGTCGCTGGCCGGCTACTTCAAGCTGCAAGCACTGCCGTGGAGCTACTTCCCGTTCCTGCTGGCAATCCTGCTCGGCTATGCCAGCGTGGTGCAGGCCATGAAGGGGTGGTTTGCCCGCCGCTACGGCTGGCAATGAACAGCAAGCGCCGCCTCTCCGGCGGCGCTTCCTTTCCGGAAGACTGTTGCCTCGCTGTCGAACAGAGCGGGCCTTTGGGAACCCCCTGGAACGCGTGTACTTGACGCCTCTTTGACAGCGTAGCCCCGATAATTACTGACTGAGGCCCGGCGCCACCAACGGTGGACCTTTCACTGCATGGACACCCCTAGCGATGCATCAACCTGATTTCATGACCGACAACGAAGACCCGTGTTTCAGTTCCGAGGAGCGAAGCCGCGCGGCGAAACGCAGCACGATTGTAAGCATCCTGGTCAACCTGACACTCAGCCTAGTGCAGATTACGGTGGGGTTGTTTTCCCGCTCTCAAGGCCTGATCGCCGACGGCATCCACTCGCTCTCCGACCTGGTCGCCGACTTCATCGTGCTACTGGCCAGCCACCATAGCGGCAAAGCCGCGGACGAAAACCACCCCTACGGTCACCAGCGTTTCGAGAACGCCGCCTCGCTGGCACTCGGTGCCATTCTGCTGATGGTCGGGGTGGGTATGCTCTGGGCAGCGGTGCGCAAGCTTGAGTATCCCGATACTATTCCAACCGTGCACACTGCTGCGCTCTGGGTGGCAGGTGTCGCGCTTGTCTCCAAGGAGGTGCTGTTCCGCTATATGCTCGCGGTGGCCGAACGGGTCAAGTCCAGCATGCTGGTGGCCAATGCCTGGCACGCGCGCTCCGACGCCGCCTCGTCACTGGTGGTCGCCATTGGCATCATTGGTAACCTGGCCGGCTACCCCATACTCGACCCAATCGCCGCACTCATCGTTGGCTGCATGGTTGCGAAAATGGGCTGGGACTTTGCCTGGGACGCCCTGCATGACCTCACCGACCGAGGGGCAGACAAGGAAGAGGTAGATGCCATCGTCGAAACCCTGCGCAGCACGCCGGGGGTGGCCGGGGTACATGATGTTCGCACGCGGAAGATGGGTGACCTGATTGTGGTAGATGCGCACCTGGAGGTCGATGCACAGATGACCGTCGAGGCGAGCCACGCAATCGCTGTCGAGGCCCGCACGAGAGTCCTACAGCGTCACAGGGTGCTAAACCTTATGACCCACGTAGACCCCTGGCGTCCTTGTTAGGAAAAGAAATTGAAGAGTAAAGCACTTTCATAGACCGACTGCCCTGGGGCGGAAGCGCTTGCTTGGCCATTAACCCCATTGCAGATATCCGGCTACGAGAATAGTTTGCGCCTCAATAGTCGGCCGGAGAGCTTGCACGCGCATCGGCCTTAAGCGTGCGGGTAACCAGTACGCGGCCGTATAGCAAACCGGCCACGCCAGCGACTACCGATGCGAGCAACACCCCCAACTTGGCCGCGCTCAGTAGTTCCCCCTGCGCGAAGGCGAGGTTGGCGATGAAGATCGACATGGTGAAGCCAATGCCGGCCAAGCAGCCAATCAGTGCCATCCAGGACCAAGAAATGCCTAGCGGCAATCGGCACCAGCCCAACCGTACCATCAGCCAACTGCTGCAAAGCACGCCTACAGGTTTTCCCAGGATTAGGGCAGCAGCGACCCCAGACGTCACCGCCAAAGAAACACCACCGCTCAGGCTGACGCCATCGAGGCTTACGCCTGCATTAGCCAAAGCAAACAGCGGCATCACTAGATAGGCCACCCAGGTGTGCAACGCCATCTGAACCCGAAGCACCGGCGGAAGCAGTTCGCGTTGGGCCTGCCGGAGTTGCTTGACGGGCTCCAGCAGCTCCGCCCCTCGGCCATTGGTAGCCTGTTCTCGCGCAGCAAACTCATTGATGGCCTGCGTTGCGAGCTGCAACGGAGCCCCCAACCTTTTCATCGGGTGAACCGGCGTCATCAGGCCGAGTACCACACCTGCCAGGGTCGGATGCGCACCGGTCTTCAGAAGGCCTAACCAGAGCAACGCTCCTGGGAGCAGGTAAGCAAAGGCCGAACCTACGCCGATCCATTGCAGGCCGAGCACCAGCAGGATCCCTACACCTGCGAGCAGAAAGCCCATCGGGTCCAGGCCGCCGGAATAGAACAGCGCGATGATCAGGACTGCGACTATGTCATCGATGATCGCCAAGGCCAGCAGGAACACCCTCACCGAGTTCGGCACCGAGCGACCCAGTAAGGCCAGGACGCCGACGGCGAAGGCAATGTCAGTGGCGGTCGGTACCGCCCATCCCTGGCGCAGTCCCTCGGTATTGTTGAACGCGAGATACAACAACGCCGGCACCAGGACACCACCAAACGCGGCAACCATCGGCAAGGTAGCCAGCTTGAGGTTGGACAGTGCGCCCTCATGAATCTCCCGGCGAATTTCCATGCCCACCACCAAGAAAAACACGGTCATCAAGACGTCGTTGATCCAGAAGTGCAGCGAGTTCGAGATGACGAGATCGCCGACTCCAAACGTCAGCGGCAAATGCCAGAGCTGCGTATAGCTGCTGGCATAGGGGGAGTTGGCCCAGATTAGTGCCGCGGCCGCGGCAATCAGTAGGACGATGCCGCTGACGGCTTCGATGTGGAGGAATCTTTCGAGGGCGGAAAAGGCCTTATCGGCGATACGCTGCGCAGCCGGCAGCGCCTTGGAAGAAGGGGCTTGGTTCATGGTCGCTAATACTCAGCAGCTTGTGTGGCGGCCCGACCAACACATGAAACCTGTCTGTTTGCGCTGCGCAAACGACACCCTGCGGTTACTTTACACAGACGATTACGGCCGCGTCGATCCCAATTCGCGCGCCATCTCCGGTCCGCGAGAAGGCCGCCTCAACGAATTCGAGGCGTTCACCGGCCTGACTTTGGCAGACGCCTATTGACAAAGAGGCGGTGGCAAACAAAGGTAGTTAAAGGAGATGGCATTCCTCCCTATAACCGCCTTGTGCTGATGATGCCTACATGACCCAGACGGAGGTTCCGCCCCGGATCCTTCGCCTTCCGTTGAGGATCGGATCATGTCATCAGTCATACAGCCTCTCGCGAGCGCTGCCGCCGACGTCGGCACTGTCCCCTGCATGGCGGTGAACTCACCTGTCACTGCCCTCGGCAGGTTCCGCAGCATCCTCTATCCCGACCAGCGCCCCATATCGCTGCCGTCGAGCCCACCGCCCTGCTTCAAGGATCTCAACCTTGACCAGATCGTCGACGCTATTACCGCCGACCGGGTGTTCTACGACCTCAAGCCGTTCTTCTACAGCCACCTGGACGATCTCGACACCATCCGCTATCGCCAGGAAGTCATGGCCGACCTGCAGGTCCCGGAACTGCGCGCCGCTGTCGAGGCCTTCGCCGCGGGTATGCACCGCGTGCGCAAATGCCTGCAGCCTGAGGAGAAGCTCTATTACCAACGGCAGAAAGAGCGCAGCTTCCTCGAGGCCACGCGCCTCTACTGCGACGTCCTCGCCCAGCTCTCGGCATCGCTGGCCGTTCGCCCAGTCGCATCGCAAGGATTCCTGGCCTTTCGCAGCTACCTGAGCGACTACCTGACGTCGGAGCCCTTCGTGGTGCTGCAGCGGGATGTCCACCATCTGCTCGATGCCCTCGGTGCCGCGACCTACTCGATGCTGATCACTGACAACCGGGTCAAGGTGCAGAAGTACGTCCCCACCGACGACATCAGCATCGCCATCGACAGGACCTTCGCCAAGTTTCGCCAGGGCGAGGTGCGCGACTACCGGGCGAAGTTCAACGAGTGGCCAGGCATGAATCACGTCGAGGCCGCCGTGCTCGACATGGTGGCCAAGCTCTATCCGGAGACCTTTGCCGAGCAGAGCGACTTCTGCGCCCGGCACACCGACTTCCTCGACCCGATCATCCGTGACTTCGACCGTGAAGTGCAGTTCTACCTGGCCTACCTCGCCTATATCGAGCCGCTGCTGGACGCTGGTGTCGACTTCTGCTTCCCGACTGTGTGGGCCGACAGTAAGGCCGTGTTCGCTCATGACACGTTCGATCTCGCCCTGGCCAGCCAACTGGTGAGGACGACCAACACGCTGAGTGTCGTATGCAATGACTTCGAACTCTCCGGACGCGAGCGCATCCTGGTCGTCTCCGGCCCCAACCAGGGCGGCAAGACCACCTTCGCCCGGCTGTTCGGCCAGTTGCACCACCTGGCCTGCATCGGTTGCCTGGTACCGGGAAGCCGTGCCGAGCTGTTTCTCTTCGACCGGCTATTCACCCTGTTCGAGAAGCAGGAGCGCCCGGGCGACCTGCGCGGCAAGCTGCAGGACGACCTGATTCGCGCACGTGACATCCTCAATCACGCCAGTGGCCGCAGTCTGATCCTGATCAACGAGATTTTCTCCTCAACTACGGCCAGCGACGCCGCATTCCTCGGCCAGAAGATCCTGCAGCGAATCATCGACCTGGATGCGCTCTGCGTGTGCGTCACCTTCATCCACGAGCTCACGCAGATGGGTGCGAGCATCGTCAGCATGATGAGCTGCGTCGACCCCGAGGATCCTTCCCGGCGGACCTTCCAGGTGGTGCGCAAGCCGGCCGACCGGCTCTCCTACGCGATCTCCATCGCCCGTAAACACCGCCTGACCTACGACAGCGTGAAGGAGCGCATGCGCCCATGAAAGCCTACCTGATGTTCCCGCAGGCGGATTTCGACCTGGAGCGGGAGCCACCGCAGCACGCCGAAGCGCTGGTTCAGGACCTCGAATTGGACACCCTGTTCGACGCCATGGCTGACGACGACAAGTTCCTCCGCCAGGTCGCCCGCTGCGCACTGTTGACGGCCTTCGATACGACGCCGGAAATCGTCCGGCATCGTCAGGCGATTCTGCGCGACTGCCTGGCCCATCAGTCGGCAGTGCGCGAGCTCTATCAGATCACCCTGGACGTGCTTGACCTCGACAAGCAGGTCTACTTGAGCTTCATGACCAAGTACCCCAGCAGCATCATGCATCGCTCGCTGAAGCTGATGCACCTGCAGATCGACATGCTTCGGCGCCTGCGCCGCATGGCCGACGGCGAGGGCCGGAAGTTTGCTTCGGAGGGCTTCGCCAAGCTGTTCCAACTGGTGCGCGAAGAGATCAGCGACCAGTACTTCGCCGAGCTCAACGATCACGTCGAGCAGCTCAAGCTACGCAAGGGCGCCCTGATTAGCGCCCGCCTGGGTACGCTCAATCGCGGCGTCGACTACTGCCTGCGGCGCTATCCGAAGCCCGAGGGGCCCTGGTACAAACGGCTCCTGCAGAAGAAGCCGGAGAGCTACGTCTTCGAACTCCCCGAACGCGACGAGACGGGCGCCACCGCGCTGGCCGAACTGGCGGACCGGGGCTGCAACGAAGTCGCCAATGCCCTGGCCCAGGCCGCCGAGCACATCACCCACTTTTTCGCGATGCTACGCACCGAATTGGCGTTCTACATCGGCTGCCTCAACCTGCGCGAACGCCTGTGCGAGCTGCGGGCTGACATCTGCTTCGCCGAGGTTGCGGCAGCTGGGGAGTACCGCGAGGCGTTCGAAGGACTGTACGACGTCTGTCTCGCCCTGAACATGCAGCGTTCGGTGGTCGGCAACGATCTTGCCGGTGATGGCCGCCATCTGTTCGTCATCACCGGCGCCAACCAGGGAGGTAAGTCAACTTTTCTGCGCAGCATCGGCATCGCCCAGATGATGCTGCAGTGCGGCATGTACGCACCTGCCAAGCGCATGTGCGCCAACCTCTGCGATGGGCTCTTCACCCACTACAAGCGTGAAGAGGACGCGAGCATGAAACGCGGGAAACTGGACGAGGAGCTGTATCGCATCAGCGAAATCATCGATCACCTCAGCCCACGCTCGATGCTGTTATTCAACGAGTCCTTTGCCGCCACCAACGAACGCGAGGGCTCGGAAATCGCCCGCCAGGTGGTCCGCGCACTGGCCGAGGCCGGGGTGAAGATGTTCTTCGTCACGCACCTTTACGACTTTGCCGAGAGCCTGTACCAGACACCGCCGGAGGGCACGCTGTTCCTGCGCGCGGAGCGTCGTGACGACGGCGGGCGCACCTTCCGGGTCGTCGAAGGCGCACCACAGGCAACAGCATTCGGGACCGATCTTTATGCGCAAGTCTTCGCCGAATCCGCCTGACCCTGCACAGCGCGTTGCCCTGCGCTTCATCCTGCTGATAGGGGTGCTGAGCCTTTTCGCCGACTTCACCTACGAGGGCGCTCGCAGCAGTATCGGCCCGTACCTGGCAACCCTGGGGGCCACGGCAACTGTAGTCGGCGTGGTGACCGGGTTTGGCGAACTGCTGGGTTACAGCATACGCCTGGTCTCGGGGCGGCTTGCCGATAGTACCGGCCAGTTCTGGCCCATCACCATCTTCGGCTATGTGCTGCAGATGAGTGCAGTGCCGGCTCTCGCCCTGACGCACAGCTGGCCTAGCGCAGCTGCACTGATCATTCTCGAGCGGGTAGGCAAAGCGATCCGTAACCCGCCGCGCGACGTCATGTTGTCGCATGCGGCCCGACATGTCGGTGGCTACGGTTGGGCCTTCGGCCTCCACGAAGCGCTCGATCAATTCGGCGCTCTGTTGGGTCCCTTGCTGGTCGCGGCAGTGCTCGCGCGCGAGGGGGACTATCGCAGTGCCTTCGCCCTCCTGCTGGTGCCCGCGGCCATCAATATCAGCCTGGTTCTACTGACGCGCTGGCTGTACCCACGGCCACAGGATCTGGAGGCTCAACCATCTCAGCCTTTGCACAACCACCTACCAGGTGTGTTCTGGCTGTACCTGAGCGCTGCCGCACTGGTGGCGGCCGGCTTCGCCGATTATCCGCTGTTGGCCTACCACTTCAGCCATACCGACAGTGTGCCCACGCAATGGATTGCCGTCTTCTATGCGGTGGCGATGGCGGTGAGCGGCTGTGGCTCGCTGCTGTTCGGGCGATTGTTCGATCGCTACGGCTTCAAGTTGCTGGTTGGCCTCACCCTGCTCAGCAGCTTGTTCGCACCGCTGACCCTGCTTGGCGGGTTCTGGCTCGCGTTGCTCGGCGCGGCTATCTGGGGGCTGGGCATGGGTGTCCACGAGTCCATTATTCCGGCCGCTGTTGCACCCATGGTGCCTGCCGCGCGTCGCGCCTCGGCGTTTGGCCTGTTCACCGCTGGCTACGGCATCGCTTGGTTCGCCGGAAGCAGCGTGATTGGCTTCCTCTATGATCTATCCGTACCGACCTGTGTGGTCTTTTGTGTGGCCTGTCAGGTCATTGCCGTACCGATCCTTGTCCGAGTTGGCCTGAACACTGAGAGTCGTGCAGCGGTAGAAGACGACGTCTCATAATCTTATTTCGCATGACGTTGAATCTGAGTAACCCGCGATCCCATCTGGCTACAAACTCTTCGTGTCGCCTGCCTGTTTTCTGACGCCCTGCCGCATGTTCACGATTGCCGCCCCATGCCCGGCCAAGCGACGCCGCACATGGACAATTGCTTGCCTGGCCTATACGTTGCCTGCCTCAAAAATCAGCACTAGGGCGTCTACATCGTCCAACGTCGACGAGTCCTAACTAGCCAAGGCGCGGCCATACCTCGCCAAGGCGCGACCTACTGAAAGGCGACTGATGGCCACCAACAGAGCAAAGAACAAGCTAACAGTATTTGGTAGCGGTACCGTCATCGGTGCTTTGGGGGGATTGATAGGGCTTGGTGGTGCGGAGTTCAGACTTCCGCTGCTAATCGGCCTCTTCGGCTTTGGTGCACTGGAATCGGTCATTCTCAACAAGGCAATGAGCTTGGTAGTGGTAGCTACTGCGCTGCCGTTCCGAGCATTCAGCGTTCCCTACGCGGCTGTTTTCGAACGGTGGGATATTATCGCCACTCTACTTGCCGGAAGCCTGGCAGGCGCCTGGTTCGGAGCAGGGTGGGCTACCAAGCTCAGAAGTCAGACGCTCTATCGTGTTCTGGCGGTGCTGTTGGTAGGCATCGCCGCTGCGCTTTTATTCGGCCATGAAGCAAGCACGACCGGCACTCCGCTACTTCAGGGCGTGATCTTAGCCATTGTGGGAATCATCGTCGGCTTCGGCATAGGCGTGGTTGCGGCTCTCATGGGAGTCGCCGG
Source organism: Pseudomonas sp. PI1 (assembly GCF_000812405.1). Classification (NCBI taxonomy): domain Bacteria; kingdom Pseudomonadati; phylum Pseudomonadota; class Gammaproteobacteria; order Pseudomonadales; family Pseudomonadaceae; genus Pseudomonas; species Pseudomonas sp. PI1. The sequence continues at coordinate 57,184 of NZ_JWMC01000009.1, read as the reverse complement.
AGGCGAGCTGTTGATCCCCACAATCGTCCTGCTCTTTGGTGCCGACATTAAGCTGGCTGGCAGCCTTTCACTGGCGGTGAGCTTGCCGACCATGATCGTAGGCTTCACCCGCTACAGCCGCGACCAGAGCTTCTCGATCATTCGGGCTCAGTTGCCATTTATCTTGATCATGGCAGTAGGCTCGATTCTAGGTACATTCATCGGCGGTCAACTGCTGGGCTTGATTCCAACGGGCTACCTCCTGCCTTTGCTGGCAGCGATCCTGCTGATCTCTTCGGTAAAGGTCTGGCGTCATAGCTGATCTTGGCGCTGTCCCGCAACATTGCCCGATTGCAATCGCTCGTGGGATCAGAACCATGATCACCCTCGGTCAGGGTTTTGCTCCAACGAAGCGGTAGCGGATCTAAAAGCTCACTTGCCCGCCGTGTCGGCAGCGGCATGACGATGCCCTTCAAGTAGGCGCACGAATCTTGCTCGGTGAGCAGTGCTGATAGGGATACCAGTGCCACTAGTCCCTCTGAGCGGAAATTCGGGAAAGCGCGATTGTGCCGCAGACCATGAGAACGGCAGCGCATATGAACGCAAGCACAGGCGAGATAGCGCTCCAAATCAGTCCGACCGTCGCGCTTGAAACAAACTTGGCAGTGCCATTCACTGTGCCCAGGGCTCCATAGCTCAGGGCTAGTGTTTCCGACTCTACCATTTCAGCGGTAACGGTTGACTCCAGCGCCTCCTGTACCGATACGTACAAGCCCGCGACTGCAAACAGCAGTGCCAGCAGTGGCACGCTCTCTAGCCGCAGCCAGAAAGCCAGCGCCGCCAAAAGCGCTGTCATGCCACCCAGCGCGTAGCCAACGACAAGGACAGGCAGCGAACCCAGTCGATCTGCCAATACGCCAATGGGAAAGGAGGCCAGAACTTGAACCACGTTGCGCCAGACATACAACAAGCCGGCGACCTGCGCCGCCTGGACCACCCCCAGCGTTCCACTTAGCAACTGGGTGGCGGCGAGGATGAGGAGGCTGTGGCTGAAGTCGCCCACTCCGAACACCCCAACAGCCCCGAGATAACGCTTGAAGCGTACGGGTAAGCCTTTCAGGGTCTGGAGTAATTTCAGCTCTGGATTCGTCGAGTGCTCCGGATCCTTGACCATGGCTAGAAATGCCACCACAGCGAGGAAGCCGGGGATAGTGCTCAACCAAAGCACCAGCCGGAAGGGTCCGGCTGAGTCATCCCAATGCAGCTGCTGGGCCCACCCCAGTAGTGCAACGCCAAGCAGTGGACCGACTACAGCGCCCAGGGTGTCCATCGTGCGATGGAAGCCGAAGGCACGACCACGAGTATCGGCAGTCACCGCCTGGATTACGATGGCATCGCGTAACGGGCCGCGCAGCCCCTTGCCGAACCAGGAGACTAAACGCCCCATTAGAATCATCGGCCACCCCACCGCCAAGGCGAGTAGCACTTGACCGATTGGCGTCAGGCCATAGCCGATCAGGACGAGCAACTTACGATGCCCTAGCTTGTCGGCAATATAGCCAGAGAACATTTTCGTATAGCTGGCCAGGGCGTCGGCAATCCCCTCGATCGTTCCCAGGGCGGCTGCGGGTACCCCCAGGACAGCCAAGAACCCGGGAAGCATCACGGTAGTGGTCTCGTAGCAGAAGTCCCCCAAGGCACTGGTTACACCAGCTCCTCCAACGGTTCTGTTGAGCCAGGCAGATCTATTTTTTCCACGAACAAGCGCACTGCCTTCCCCAGGAGTTCGCTCTTGGACTTCATTCATGTTGCTACCTCGAAGGTTGGGAGCTCGACGCCAATGGCGCAGCGCCAAAAGACTCAAACGTAGTCAATCTGTGTAGCGACAAGAGCGTCGACGGTTGCGGCAGCGCGAGTGCTGAATGAGACTTGAGTACCCGTTGGCTGCACCGAATCGGACACTCATTCGGCTATCGGTTCTCGTCCTGCGCCTCAAATACGCGCTGGGCGTAGGTATCCAGTAACGCTTCACACTCCTGCAGACGCTGCTCCGCCTCCACTAAGAGCTGAGCGCCGTAGAAATCCAGCTTGCGAATCTTTGCTAGCCAGTTCTGCAGCTTCTTCAGGTCGACATCGTTCTCCTCCAGTTCCGCGTACGTGAAGTGGCAATCTGCAGTTTCCTTCGCGATCTCCGCCTCGAAGTCATTGCACTTGTCGATGAGCTCCCGGTACTCCTCATCACGATCCGCTCGAAAGCGAGACACCACCTTCTCTTCTTGCAGACGATCCAGCGCGACTGTCTCGAGGATCACCGAATCACCGGCCATCGAATCGATCTCGTGTTCGAGCATCTTCAGTTGGCGAACATGGTCGTCACTTTTGGGAAGCAAACAGACACCGTTCTGCAGGTATACAGCTCCCATGCCCTTGAGTTTTCGCCAAAGCGCTATCCGCTTCTTGGCTGGCTCAGAGGGAACCTTGTAAGTGAGGAGCAACCAGTTCTGACTCATCTACCGTTCACTAAAAAAGTTACGACCGTAACATTATTGAGTGGATAATTGATCCATTGCAACCAATGGAGAAGCTGCTAATCCTGTGTAAAAAAGCTCGAATCAGAATCAACACAATCTGCCGCGCAAATGGTGCTGAGCATCGGCTGTTGGTTAGGCAGGGGTTTCCCGAGCGCGGCAAAAAATGCTAGCTTTCACGCAGGAGATGGCATTCCTCCTCATAACCGCCTTCGTGCTGATGATGCCTACGTGAACCCTGGACAGGGTGCGTAGGCGTGCGTCCTGTCCTTTTACAAAAGGACCGGACCGTGACTCCAGCTTCTCACCTCGCCCCTCATCAACCTGCAACCGAGCCTCTTTCCCTCTGGAAATCATCCTCCGTGGAAGGCTATCGGGCATGCTGAAATCCGTAATAGCGATCGCCTGCGGTGCCGGATTGGGTGCCTTGCTGCGCTGGTTCCTCGGCCTGCAGCTCAACGCTTTGTTCCCGACCATTCCCCCAGGTACCTGGGCGGCCAACATCATCGGCGGTTACGTCATCGGCCTGGCCGTAGCCTTCTTCGCCGCCAATCCAACGCTCGATCCGCAGTGGCGCTTGCTCATCGTCACCGGATTCTGCGGCGGCCTGACCACCTTCTCGACGTTCTCTGCGGAAACCATGGCACTGCTCCAGACCGGCCGCGTCGGCTGGGCCATGGGCGCCATAGCCGTGCATGTCACCGGCTCTCTCCTGGCCACCGCGGCTGGGCTCCTGACCTACTCATTACTCAGCGCACGCTGAGGGAGGCAAACCGATGCAAGGGTATCTGGTGACGTTCTTCACCCAACAAAGCCGCCGCCACGGCGGCAAGCTGATCACCGACTGGATGGTCGACCTGGCCAAGAGCATGAAGCTCAAGGGCGCGACCCTGGTGCTCGGCTCCGAAGGTTTCGGCCACGCCGGGCGATTGCACTCCTACCACTTCTTCGAACTGGCCGACCAGCCGGTGGAGATCTGCCTGGCCGTTTCGGAGGAGGAGTGCGAACGGTTGTTCGAGCGACTCGAACGCGAAGACCTGGCCCTGTTCTACGTGAAGACCCCGGTGGAGATGGGCACCGTGGGCAAGCGCAAGGCCGACCGGGAAACCCCTTCCGCCTGACAGTCATTGGAGACCTGCAGCATGAGCTTCACCGACCTACCCGCCGGTAAGGCGGCTCCGGATGACGTCTACGCCGTCATCGAAATTCCGGCCAACCATGCACCGATCAAGTACGAACTGGACAAGGCCAGCGGTCAGCTGTTCGTCGACCGATTCCTCAGTACGCCGATGTTCTATCCAGCCAACTACGGCTTCATTCCCAGCACATTGAGCGAGGACGGCGATCCCCTGGACATTCTGGTCATCACACCCTGCCCGGTGGCCCCCGGCACGGTGTTGCGCTGCCGACCGGTAGGCGTGATGTACATGAGTGACGAAGCAGGGCCGGACGCCAAGATCGTTGCGGTGCCGCATGACAAGCTGAGTACGCTCTACCAGGGCATCCACGAGTGCTCCGACCTGAGCGATTTGGTGTTGAAGCAGATCCAGCACTTCTTCGAGAACTACAAGACCCTCGAGCCGGGGAAATGGGTGCGCATGGAGCGTTGGGGCAGTGCAAACGAAGCGCGCGAGGAGATACAGAAATCGGTATTGGCCTACGGAGCGACGCATTGAGTAAAAGCACCAATGGGGTGGCCCTGCTAGACGCTGTAGAAAAAGGCCCCTGGCTTCTACTTGCCGGTAGTTTGTCTCTAGGTGTCGTCGCTGGCCGGTTGTTTGCCCACTCGATTGCCGGGTTGTTTGGACTGGTTCCCCTGAGCATGGGGTTTGCCTGGCTCTTGCCACGTATCTGCCCCGACAACTCCCGTCAGCTAGGCAGCGCGCTTTGCTACTCCAGCGGGGTTGTACTGAGCTCCGCCAAGTTCGCAGAAATTCTTGAGCTCATTCGACATGGCCAGCACACCGTGGCTCTCCGAGAACTCCCCGAACTGTTCATCTGCGTTGCTCTTCCCATACTCATCGCTTTCGCCTCTGTGGCACTGGTACGCCTGGTTTTCGGCGAGCCGGTGCCTCAACACAAGAAAACCGCATAGCCTGCAGGAACCCGTCATGCCCGATTACCGCTCGAAAACCTCCACCCACGGCCGCAACATGGCCGGCGCCCGCGCCCTCTGGCGCGCCACCGGGATGAAGGACGAAGACTTCAAGAAGCCGATCATCGCCATCGCCAACTCCTTCACCCAGTTCGTGCCCGGCCACGTGCACCTGAAGGACCTGGGCCAGCTGGTCGCCCGCGAGATCGAAAAACACGGCGGCGTGGCGAAGGAATTCAACACCATCGCCGTGGACGACGGCATCGCCATGGGCCATGACGGCATGCTGTATTCGCTGCCGTCGCGCGAGATCATCGCCGACTCCGTGGAGTACATGGTCAACGCCCACTGCGCCGACGCCATCGTCTGCATCTCCAACTGCGACAAGATCACCCCCGGCATGCTGATGGCCGCCCTGCGCCTGAACATCCCGGTGGTGTTCGTCTCCGGCGGCCCGATGGAAGCCGGCAAGACCAAGCTGGCCAGCCACGGCCTGGACCTGGTCGACGCCATGGTCGTCGCCGCCGACGACTCCTGCTCCGACGAGAAAGTCGCCGAGTACGAGCGCAGCGCCTGCCCGACCTGCGGTTCCTGCTCCGGCATGTTCACCGCCAACTCGATGAACTGCCTGACCGAAGCCCTGGGCCTGTCCCTGCCGGGCAACGGCTCGACCCTGGCCACCCACGCCGACCGCGAGCAGCTGTTCCTGCGCGCCGGCCGCCTGGCCGTCGAGCTGTGCCAGCGCTACTACGGCGAAGGCGACGAGTCGGTGCTGCCGCGCAACGTCGCCAGCTTCAAGGCGTTCGAGAACGCCATGACCCTCGACATCGCCATGGGCGGCTCGACCAACACCATCCTGCACCTGCTGGCCGCCGCCCAGGAGGCGGAGATCGCCTTCGACCTGCGCGACATCGATCGCCTGTCGCGCAAGGTGCCGCAGCTGTGCAAGGTGGCGCCGAACATCCAGAAGTACCACATGGAAGACGTGCACCGCGCCGGCGGCATCTTCTCCATCCTCGGCGAGCTGGCCCGTGGCGGCCTGCTGCACACCGACGTGAGCACCGTGCACAGCCCGAGCATGGCCGACGCCATCGCCCAGTGGGACATCACCCAGACCCAGGACGAGAAGGTCCACACCTTCTTCAAGGCCGGCCCCGCGGGCATCCCGACCCAGGTCGCGTTCAGCCAGAGCACCCGCTGGGACACCCTGGACGACGACCGCGCCGAAGGCTGCATCCGCAGCGTCGAGCACGCGTACTCGCAGGAAGGCGGCCTGGCCGTGCTGTACGGCAACATCGCCCTCGACGGCTGCGTGGTGAAGACCGCCGGCGTCGACGAGTCGATCCAAGTGTTCGAAGGCACCGCGAAGATCTTCGAGAGCCAGGACGGTGCCGTGAAAGGCATCCTCGCCGACGAAGTGAAGGCCGGCGACATCGTGATCATCCGCTACGAAGGCCCGAAAGGCGGCCCGGGCATGCAGGAAATGCTGTACCCGACCAGCTACCTGAAGTCCAAGGGACTGGGCAAGGCGTGCGCCCTGCTCACCGACGGCCGCTTCTCCGGCGGCACTTCGGGCCTGTCGATCGGCCACGCCTCGCCGGAAGCCGCCGCGGGCGGCGCCATCGGCCTGGTGCAGGACGGCGACAAGGTGCTGATCGACATCCCCAACCGCAGCATCAACCTGCTGGTGAGCGATGAAGAACTGGCCGCCCGCCGCGTCGAGCAGGACAAGAAAGGCTGGAAGCCGGCCGCCCCGCGCGCACGCAAGGTCAGCACCGCCCTGAAGGCCTACGCCCTGCTGGCCACCAGTGCCGACAAGGGCGCCGTGCGCAACAAGGCGCTGCTGGAGGATTGACCATCTCACCGGTGCGGCTTGCAAGCCACCGCACCGGTGATAGAGTTTTCAAAGGAGATGGCATTCTCCATTAACCGCTGACGTCGTCAGCTAATGATGCCTACCAAACTTGCGAAGGCGGGTGCGGTAGGCATTTTTATGTCCGCGGCCCACTTCGTTCAGGCAGAAACAAGGCCAGCCCCGATCCGCCCCAAGGCGTCGGTTGGCTTCGCTCCTGGAGGTCAATGTGGGCACATCACCACACAGCAGCACCGTTTGGTCTTCATCGGTAACCAGCCTTGTATCCGAGGATCTGGAAGACTTTCTCCGGCTGCTTCCACCGCATCAAATCCTACTGAAGATCACCTATCCGACTGCGCCTGGCATTGCCCGAGAACAGCAGGAGCACCTTGCCCACGTTCTCTACACGCAGGGCCTCAAGCGCTCGGCGCTGTTGATCGAAAATGCTGCGCAGTACCTGGTCTTCTCGGAACCACGGGAAGCCTGGGACACATACTGCTGCCTGCGCTACGCGAGCCTTGCCATAGACGCTTCGATTTACCGGGTTGGCTTCTATCTCGAGATGCTCTGCGCGCGACGAACTTCGCTCGCCAAGGAACCGAATCGGGCCTGGCACAGCCTCGCATCCATGCCCATCGAAGATGCAAGGAGCCCTGTATGAGCGAAGCCTTGGGAAATCACTCGATGGACTCGCAGCCGGGCAAAGACCCGGACCTCCAGAGAATTGCAGCCGAGCTGCTGCAGAAGGCGGATATCGAGATCAATGGCCAGCGTCCCTGGGACATGCAGGTGCTGCGACCACAGGTATTCGAGCGAGTGCTGGGCCAAGGAAGTCTTGGGTTGGGCGAAAGCTACATGGATGGCGACTGGGAGGCGCAACACCTCGACGAGTTTTTCCACCGTCTACTTCGCGCCCGCCTGGACCGTGAAGTCCAGCCGCTACGCTTGCTCGTTCACGCACTGCGCTACCGCCTGCTCAACCTGCAGAGCAGCCGGCGCGCCTGGCAGGTCGGCAAGCAGCACTATGACCTGGGCAACGAGCTGTATCGGGCCATGCTCGACACCCGCATGACCTACAGCTGCGGCTATTGGGAAAACGCAACAACCCTGGAGCAGGCACAGGAAGCCAAGCTCGAACTGATCTGCCGCAAGCTCCAGCTTAGGCCCGGAATGCGCCTGCTGGACATCGGCTGCGGCTGGGGCAGCCTGATGTCCTATGCGGCACAGCACTATGGCGTTGAATGCGTGGGAGTGACCGTGTCCCAGGAGCAGGCGAATTGGGCAAGCGACCGCTATCGTGGGCTGCCGCTGGAGTTTCGTCTGCAGGACTATCGGAGCCTGACTGAGAAGTTCGACTGCATCGCTAGCGTCGGTATGTTCGAGCACGTCGGGCACAAGAACCACCGGACGTTCATGCAGGTGGCCCACCGTTGCCTGGCCGATGACGGCCTGCTCCTGCTGCACACCATTGGCAAGAACGAGCGCCGCGGCCGCCCTGACCCTTGGACCGACCGCTACATCTTCCCCAATGGTGACTTGCCTTCCATCGGTCAGATTGGTGATGCCGCAGACCGCCTCTTCGTCGTCGAGGACCTTCACAACTTCGGCGCGTACTACGACCGCACCCTGATGGCCTGGTACGCCAACTTCGAAGCTGCCTGGCCGAGCTTCTCGAGGCTCGGCGAGCGTTTCCGGCGCATGTGGCGCTACTACCTGCTGTCTTGTGCCGGTGCTTTCCGCGCACGCGATATACAGCTTTGGCAGTGGGTGCTGTCCAAGCGCGGCGTGGCCGGTGGTTATCGGCGTCCCCAGTTGTAAGTGATTCCCACGGTGTCTTGCGTGGGCATATTCCTGAGTATCCAGGAGACGGCCATGGCCACTCTGATCCAACAGATAGAAGCCCGAGAAATCCTCGACTCCCGCGGCAATCCCACCCTCGAGGTGGACGTGACGCTCGACGACGGCAGCCGGGGCCGCGCCTCGGTGCCCTCGGGCGCCTCCACCGGCAAGCACGAGGCGGTCGAGCTACGCGATTGCGACCCCGCGCGCTATGCCGGCAAGGGCGTGCTACGCGCCGTCCACAACGTGCGCAGTGAACTTGCGCCGCTGCTGCGCGGCCATGACGCCTTCGACCAGACTGGAGTGGACCTGGCGATGCTGCAACGCGACGGCACGCAGAGCAAGTCCCGACTGGGGAGTAATGCCATCCTCGGCGTCAGCCTGGCCGTGGCGCGCGCGGCCGCCAATGCCTCAGGCAAGCCGCTGTTCCGCTACCTCGGCGGCGACGATGCCAGGCGCATGCCGGTGCCCATGTTCAACGTGCTTAACGGGGGTATCCATGCCCATTGGCAAGGCACGGACTTCCAAGAGTTCATGATCGTCCCATCCGGCGCCGGTAGCTTCCGCGAAGCCCTGCGCTGGGGGGCGGAAATCTACCGGCAACTGCGCATCACCCTGGAAGCCAAGGGCTTCTCGACGGCCGTTGGCGACGAAGGGGGCTTCGCACCACCACTTAACAACAACAGCGAGGCGCTCGACCTGCTGATGAAGGCCATCGAGGCGGCGGGCTACCGACCCGGCGAAGACGTGCAACTGGCAATCGACCCGGCTCCTAGCGCGCTCTACGAGAACGGTTTCTACCGCCTGCACTCCGAAGGCCGTCTGCTGGATGCCGACGAGATGATCGGAATGTACGGCGACTGGGTGCAGCGCTACCCGCTGGTGGTGATCGAGGATGGTCTGGCCGAGGACGACTGGGATGGCTGGAAGCGCCTGACACATGCCCTGGGAGAGCGCATCGAGCTGGTTGGCGACGATCTCTTCGTCACCAGCGCCGAGCGCATTCGGCGCGGCATTCAGGAGCACAGCGCCAACGCCGTGCTGATCAAACCCAATCAAGTCGGCACGCTAAGCGAAACCCACACCACCGTGCTCCTGGCACACAACAACGGTTGGGGCGCGATGGTTTCGCACCGCAGCGGCGAAACCGTCGACAGCTTCATCGCCGACCTCACCGTGGCCTTCGGTACCGGGCACCTCAAAGCGGGGGCACCCTGTCGCGGCGAGCGGGTGGAGAAATACAACCAGCTGCTGCGCATCGAGGAGACACTCGGTGGCACCGCCCACTATGCAGGTCATCAGGCCTTCGTGCATTGAACGGCTCGGGCCAGGGACGGCCAAGCAGCAACACAACCTAGCCGTGCCCAGGACTGCAGGGGAAAGCATATGAGTGCCGCCGACCGATTCGCCGCTCCGGAAGGAATTGCAGCCCGCATCCACCGCCACTTCAGGGTTGCCCTGGAGGAACGCGGTTATCGCGCTGACCCGCAGCAACAGGCCGCCATCGAGCATTTGGCCAACTGGCTCGAACATTTCCTCCACGGGCACCATGGCTGGTTCCGCAAACCCACCGCTGGGGCCTACCTGTGGGGAGACGTCGGCCGCGGGAAGAGCTTTGTCATGGACGCCTTCTTTGCCGCCGCGCCACTGGTGGGCAAGCGCCGCGTGCATTTCCATGCATTCCTGGACGAATTGCAGGCGCGAATGCAGGAGTTCAACGGCCAACCAGATCCTCTTTCGAAGGCCGCACGGTGCATCGCCGAAGAAACCCGCCTACTGTGCTTCGACGAGTTCCATATCCATGACATTGGCGATGCCGTGCTGCTGGGGCCGACGCTGCAAATGTTGGTCGAACTTGAGGTTGGCCTAGTATGCACATCCAACTATTCGCCCTCCGCTCTGTGCGACGATCCCCTATACGGCGAGCGTCTCCGCCCAGTCGTCGAACTGATCGAAAAGCGCTTCGAGGTACTGGCCCTGGACAATGGAGAGGACTACCGGTTGCGTCTAACGCCGTTGGATAACTGGGGCAGCTACCTGTGGCCAACGCCGAATGACAGCCTGTCGCTAGTGAAGAAGCGCTTAGGTCTCGGCTCGCAGTCCCGCTTCGACCAAGTGCTTGAGGTCAACCATCATCCGCTGCGCGTGCGCGCCCAGGATGACGGCCGCGCCTGGTTCGAGTTCGACGAGTTGTTCGAGCAACCACACTCGGCCGCTGACTACCTGTGGTTGATCGAGCACTATCCGCAAATGGCCGTGAGCGGGCTCGGACCACTGTTGGACTATCCCGAAGACGTCGGGAAACGCTTCTTGAACTTCATCGATATCGCCTACGACAGGCGATTGCAGTTGCAACTCTACGCCTCAGTCCCCCTGGACCAAATGGCCTCGGGGGGGTCGTTACTGGACTTTGGTCGAACCCTGAGCCGACTGCGGCAAATGAAGCAGGTGCAACTGAAAGAGGGTTAACCACTGGTTTTTAACGGAGCCTGGCTATTGAACTACCCTAGCGAGGGACGATTGACTTTTTATAAAGCCGACCAGGACATCATTTTATGTATGCGCCTCGCTCGCGCAGACGCGACGCAAACAATCCGCACGCTGTAGCCCAGGCGCCCCCCAGACACCAACCGGCGATAACGTCAGTTGGGTAGTGAACTCCCAGATAGAGTCGACTGAGGCCAACCATCAGCGTCAATAACGCCATGATGGCAACAAGGTAAACCTTGAGTGCCTTGTTTTCATGCGCACCCGCGAATATGACACCAAGAATCAGGAAAGTCACCGTTGCCAAGGTTGCGTGACCGCTCGGAAAACTTGCGGTAAACACCTGAACGTCAGTAGCGATATTCGGACGAGGCCTAGAAACCAACACCTTTAGAAACGCGCTTAGCAGTGAGCCTCCGACAAAGGCCATCAGAAGAAGCGCTGCCTCGCCGCGCTTTCGCAAGATCATCAAGTATCCGAGCGATGAAAACACCACAAACAGCAGAAACACATAGCTTCCAAGTGAGGTTACATCACGTCCCATTTCCTTGAGCCAAGCTGGACCTAGGGGCAATGAGGGGTTCTGCCCGTTGCGAAGCTCCATGATAAATGAAGAGTCGAATGCTTGAGTCGCCCCTTTCGAAACCATGACGGCGAGGACGGTCAATATTGACACGAGCAGAAGAACCAGTACGGAGCCATAAATGTATTTCCTTTGTGTTTCCTGCATATCACTGCTCACTGTAACGTTCACCTATGCCGCCTGAAGAGCACATGGATAGAGGTAAAATCAACAGATACTGACAAGGCAGACACCTGCGCTGCAGCCCCAATCGCTTATCAGAATTTTAAAATATATAAACCCTCGCAAGGCGTCGATCAAAAATCAAGCATTGTCACTTTCCAATATTCCACTGGTTCGCATCGAGATAGCCAAGCATCTTTGCCTTGCTTGATTCCGTGGGAGCCAAGAACATCGAAGAGGCATATTCCGGATTCCCATGAAGCGGAGTCCCCATGCTCGATGCAAGATCCTTGATGCACTCACTATGGGTAACCAGTATCAGGTTGTGATGAATTCTTTTATGTTCAAGGACTTTCTTCAGCATCGAGCCACGGCAATTGAACAGCCAGTCTTGCCGGGGCTCGGAACTTCCAAACATAAACTCTGCGGTCTGCTCCGCTCGAGTCAACGGACTACTCATTATGTCAGCGTCAGCGAGTCCAATGTTTTCAAAGTCATGCCCCAGCCTACTTGCGACATCTTGGGCGCGGGCAGTAATACCGTCTGGGGTAGATAGGCATGGCACCTGAGAGTGATCACAACGCTCAGCATGGCGAACTAAAACAATAAGATTGCCAGCTTTCCAGCTGTCTAGAACGGCAGCTCGGCCAGCTGGGTCATTAAATAGATTCTCAGGCCCTGAGTGCTTCAACTCAAAAAGTCCACCAAGCAGCATCAAAGCCGCCAATAGGGCGACGAAATACGTCCAGCGCCTAGGGCGCCCTAAGGAAAGGTTAAACGACTTCATCGCAAGACTCCGATCTGAATGAGATAATCACTCGGAGCCGCTATACCTATGACAGCGAAATCCCTCTAGCCATATCATCCTGATCAGAAATTATTCTGCGCCATTACGAGTCCGAGCCCATGCAGGCTAAAGCTCGGGACGTGAAAATTAAGTCATAAACTGCTCAATTTGACGTTATGGCAACAAAGGATCTACAGGGCCTTGACTTAAACTTTAAATCTCAATCTTCCTTTCTGACGCATAGATGAAATGCACCAGCTCCCCTCCAGCTAAAAGTTATTAGGATCCAGCCGCCACTCCAGCCAAGTGATAGGTTTCATTAAGCCGATGAAGAGTAAATGCATCTTCCTCGATAACGAATACATTTATGCAGCAAGGGTCTTGTTTGAGGCGCCAGTAACGTGACAACGGCAAGCCCAGGCATTGCAGTAGCAAGACACGGTTTATGCTGTCGTGACCGACCAGCACCAGGGTCTTGCCGGCGTGCTGGTGCAAGACCTCGCGCAGCACCCTGGTTCCTCGCGCTAACACGTCGGCCAAACTCTCGCCGCCGGGAATCATCGCCATGTCGGGAGACGCTAGCCACAGACGGTGTTCCTCCGGCCAACGCTGTCGCACTTCATCGTGGGTCAGGCCCTGCCATTGACCGTAGTCGGTGTCCACCAGTCCATCCAGCGCCTGCGCTGGTGCCCCTGTAGCCTGGGCGATGGCTGCTCCAGTGTCGACGCAACGCGATAGTGTGCTGGTGTAGATCGCCGCCGGCTGCCAGGACTCGGCGATCCGCTGGGCCAGCGCCTCTGCTTGGCGTCGCCCCAACTCCGATAGTGGCAGCTCCGCGCGCCCACGGAAACGCTCAGGGGCGATCCAATCGACATGGCCATGCCGGGTCAGAATGATTCGGGTCATGATTCTCTTCCCTTTGAGTTCAGCAGCGCAGGCTGGTAATGATCCGCTGCGGGTGGGTCAGCATGTCCAATGCCGACAGGACGTCCAGGGCAACCAGGTCCGCCGCCCCTAAAGCCACCGACGAAGCACCTTCGGGACCAATCACCGCGATACCCAGTGCCGACTTCTGCAGCATGTGCCGGTCGTTGCTGCCGTTGCCGATGGCCACCACGCCGTGCATACCCAAGGTACGAAGGTAGTCTTCCTTGAAGATCGCCTGGTCGTTATCGGACAGCACCAGCAGGTTGACGTCGAGCGCCGCGAGTTCCCGCTCCGCAGTCCCCAGGGGATCTCCGGTGACGACATGCAGCGCGAGACTACGCCCCAGCACTTCGAGGCGCTGGGCGACACCGTCGATCAGGCGGCCATCCAGAGCAAGGGTGCCGTTGTAGTCGCAGATCAGGTGCTTCAACTGTAGGTTCCCGACACCGGGGATATCGATCTCCAGCATGCTCTTTCTCCTGATGATGGCTCAGCCGCGAATCACCGTAACCGCACACGGCGCGTGGTCGATGACTTGGCGCGCCACCGAACCCAGCAGCCAACGCTCGAAGCCGGAATGGCCTCGGTGACCGATCACGATGTGGTCGATGGCATGCTCCTCCGCATAGCGCACGATCTGCTCCGCCGGGCGACCGACCGATACGTGGGTAGTCGGTCGATCCTCGGGCGCCAGTCGCCGGTAGCCGAGCAGGTTGAAGGCGTGATGGAAATGTGACCGGGAGCGCTCGATCACCGCCTCGGTCTCCACCTCGTCGCCAAACTCGGGGGGCTGCGCCACCGATAGGATGAACAGCTTGGCATCGAAGTGCTCGGCCAGTTCGTTGGCGAAGCTCAGCGCCAGGGCCGCGGCCTCCGAGGCGTCATAGGCCACCAGGATTTTCTGGATCATCATTCACCTCCTATGCACTCGGTCCGGGTGCAAGTCGTCATCCCGCAAGGTACTTGGCTTGCCCTCTGCAGCCTGGCTTGTGTCGACATCGTCGTTGCGAGGCAGCAGGTGCCGTGGCAGGAAGAAGGCATTGGCGATCAGCGTGGGCACCACCGCACTACCGATCACCGCCGCGACCAGCGCCGAATACTGGCCCTGGTCGATCAGCCCGTGGGACAGGCCGAACAGTGCCGAGATGGTGCCGAAGGTCAGCCCGGTGGACATCAGCAGGGTCGTGTACATCCGCTCCTGGCGTGGCGAACCGTAGAACACGCAGGCGGGATAGACGCCAGCCAGCTTGCTCAGCATCTTCACCAACAGCAGCAAGAGAAACGCAGCAGGCGCGGCGTACAGCGCCGGTAGCGACACCAGCGATCCGGCGCGAATGAAGTAGAACGGTGTCAGTAATCCGAAGGTCAAGGTGCGCAGACGCCGGATCAACGCGTGGTCTTTACCCACGGTGCCCGCCAGTACCATGCCGATCAGGTAGGCTGGCAGGACCGCCTCGCTCCCGGCCCAGGTGGCGATGGCGCCCAGACCGAACAGGCAGAGCATGAGGAACTTGGCCTCCAGTTCCGAAGGTCGCCCGCCGAAGCGTCGGAAGAAACGTGGAGTGATCCACGGCAGGCACACCGCCGCCAGGGTCAGGGCTCCTGCGAAACCGGCTGTCTTCAACGTGAAGGGAGCGAAGATCAGGCCCAGCGCGATCACCGTCGCCAGGTCGTTGACGAAGCAGGCGGCCAGGACGATCTTGCCGTACTCGCTGGTGTTGAGCCCCAGCTCCAGCATCACCGCATAGACCACCGCCACCGATGTGGTGGACATGGCGATACCGGCCAGCCAACTGGCCTGTGTACTCCAGCCCAGTCCCCAGCGGGCCAACGCCGCGCAGCCGAGAAAGGGCACGACGAAGCCGATCAGGCCGACCACCGTCGCCTGTTTCCAGTGGCGGCGGAACACCTTCGGGTCCAGCTCGGCACCGGCCAGGAACGTCAGCAATAAGGCCCCGGCTCCCGAAAGGAACTTGATCCAAGAAGCATCGCCCTGCAGGACCGTCATGCCCAGAACCGCACCGATGATCAACTGCGCGATAGTACCCACGACAATCTCCGACAAAGCCGTGGCTATGCGCAGGAAGATCGATACCAGCGTCGCTACCAATGCGAGGCCGAGCCATAAGGCGGCCTGGGTCCATATCTCAGTCATGGCGACCTCCGCTTGCCGCTGCATCGTCTTCGCCCAGGACGCCGAACTCGATCGGCGCCTTCACATAGACCAGCTTCAGGTGCTCCTCGGCAAAACGGGTGAAGATCCGCTCCATTTCCTCCTCAGTGACGACCATCACCACCTCCAAAGGCTGATCGGCCAACTCGAAGAAGCGCGCGGCATGCATCTTGTGGTGGTGGCCGAAACCTTCCTTCGCCGCCAGTAGCGTGGCGCCATGCACACCAAGGCGCAGCGCCTCCTCCATTAGCCACTCGGCGATAGGTTTGTGATGGACCAAGCGGTCCTGCTGGGTAAAGAAAGTCAATTGGTAGCCTTTCACGGCGCACCGCCTTCCGCCGGCGGGCGAAACCTTGCCGTAAAGCAGGAACAGTCAGGCAACAAATAGCGACTCTGCAGCGGTACGAGTGTTAGTCGCCGCAGGCGGTCTCGAAGGGAGCAGGGGCAGGTGCAGGGGCTAGGCATGTTGGTTGTCCATGGGCGCACTCATGGACAACGCGGCAATGCCTACGCCACCCATGAAGGGTTATGCGTAGGCATCATCAGCCGAAGGGCGGTTAAAAGGAGGAATGCCATCTCCTAAGGATGGACATTAGCAAAGCAATCGGAAAATGCACGCGGTGGGCGACGGCTGAATTGCGCTTATAAAGCGCGATGCAAGGCGCTTGGTCGTCGAGTCGCCGGTCGCAATCGCGCATGCATTGGAAATCTACCTATACTGAGAGCTCATCCGTGTACTTCCCCCTCTGGCCGCCCCTGGGCGGCTTCTCTTTGCGCGTAAACGCATCGGCGACAAACTATCCCTCGCCCCCGTGGTCCGGCACCAATTTGACCAAAGGATCAAGACATAGCTTTGCGCAACGGGTCCACCTGCCCAACGCTTCAAGGTCCAGTTGCAGAGCTTCAGCTTCCGCCCAGACACAGGCATTCTCGGTAGACACCGATAATGCGGCACCTTCTACAAGTGTCAGTGCCATTGCATGAAGCCTCAGCAGCGAGTCGCGCAGCGCGATGACACCGCCCATTTCAGCGAGACAGGCATCCAGTCCGCCCACTAGGTGCAGAAGCTGAGAGGTGTCAAAGCCTTCTCGCAACTGATCCAATGCGGCGGCATCGACCTCACCATAGGGCGTGCCCCGAAATGACGCCGGCGGGATGTCGATCATGGGGTTTCCTCCACCGAAGCCTGACTGGGTACACCAGCTCGAAGCGAACCGGCCGCCTGCTGGAACACCGAGTCCTTGATCCAGGACTCTGGCGGGCGGTTCAGCTTGAGGTTGAACTCACCAAAGCGTTTGACGTTGCTTGTGAGGTAGGGACTGAGGAAGGAAACATCGTCATCGGTAAACTGCCAACCATCGTGCGCCAATTTCTGCAGGATACGCATCATGTCCACGGTGTTCTGCAGAATCACCGAGGACGCCACCATGTCGTTGTAGCGCAATCGCTTCTGTTGCTCATCGGGATCGTTTTCAGCGATCACATCGCCGCCAAACGACAACCACTTGGAGAAGCCGTTGTAGGACTCGATCTTGTTGGTGTTGGCGGTGACCTCCTGGCGCAGTTCGCGGCTACTGATCCAGTTAACGAGGAAGATCGTGCGCACCACCGCACCGAGGGCCTGAGCGGCATGGTAAAGGCGATTGCGCCGGCTGTAGGAGCCCAGCTTACGCAGCAACATGGGCGAGGAAATCTTGCCGGCCTGGATCGACAGGGCGACCTGCATCAGGTCCTGCCAGTGGGTTTCGATCAATTGCCAGTCGGCGGTGTCTGTGAAGAGGCGATTGATGTGCTGGTAGGAAGCGCCACGTTCTGGCCGACACATCACCAGGTCTCGCCAGTTGCGGATACGCGGCATCAGGTTGATCCCCAGCAGATGGGTAAACGCAAAGACCGTGGCAGACTGTCCCTGGGTGTCCGAGTAGACGGTATCAGGCTCGACACTGAGATCGGCCTTGAGCAGGCCTTCAATTACGTAGATCGCCTCCCATATGCCCGGCGGAATGAAATGCTGGAATACGGCGATGTAGTTGTTGGCCACATGCCTGTAGGCCACCGCCCCCATCTTGCGATAGCGGAAGTGGTAACCCGCCAGCAAATTGTCGTCATAGAAGTCAAACTGGGTGCCATCCGCCGCCACTGCCTTGCCATCGCCCCAGAGCTTTGGCAGGTCGAGTTGCAGGTAGAGCTCCACCAGCTCCCGATTGGCCTTGTCCAACTTCTCCAACGAGAGGTGACGACGATTGGTATAGGAGAGCATGTGCGGCGTGACATTCCCGGCGAGGTGCCGAGCCGCCTGATTGGGCCCAAGATTGCAGCCCATAGCGAAGATGGTCATCAGGTAGCGTTCGGCTGGATCTTTGAGCTTCGGCTCGTTGCCGGACATCGGCCCGAAATGGCGGGTGAACTGAATCCAATGTTCGATGTTGGCCATGATGTCCAGCACGTGCCGCGCCGGCATGCGTTGGACAATAGCCGTTTGCAGTGAGATGGCCGATGGCGGAATGTCCCGTGCCATCACTCGTCGCAGTACCGGTTCGCCGGCTTCATTGATCGAAACATCGCCGCGACAAGAGGGAAACTTGTCGTCCAGGTGTTGCGCAGCTTCCTCTAACTGAGCCTTTAGCGATGCAGTAAACTCCTTGGCTGTGGCGGGCAGGCCAACCTTTTCGCAGTATGCCGGCAGCCGTTCCTGGCAATCCTCCCAGGAGAGCAACTGCCTTCGGTAATCGTCAAAGGACTCGGACCCCAGGACGCAAAGATCACCGGAGCGCAATTCGCTGGCCAAGTACGAGAACACGCATACTTCGAGGTAACGCCGATTGGTCGGTGGGCCTTCGCTGGCAGGGCGTCGCACGACCTTGCCCCAACGCTCCGATGCAAACGACAGATCGACATACTCATCGATCCACTCCCGATGCAAATTCTCATTGTCCTGAATGAGCAGGAGCGCCTGAGTTAGGGAGCGGTCCTGGGTGGTTGGCTCCAATTGCAGAAGATGGCTCAATCGAAACAGTAGTGAGCGATGAGATTTGAAGTGCTTCCAGATCAACGGCAAGTAGTTGTTTCCCCCGGTGGCCTGTACTTCGGCGCAGGAGTCTCGTAGCCGATCGAGGCTGCCGTCGGTGCAGAGGTATTCCCGTATCAGACTGCCAGCTTCTTCGTTATTCGGTTCTTGGGCCAGAATTTGCAGTACGCCATCCAGGGTGGCCACGAGCCGCTCCAACTTTTGGCGTTGCCGGGTTTGGATTTGCTCCAGCTCCTCCTTGGCGCGTTTGTGAATCGTCGAAATACGTCGGATGAACATCTCGGCGAGATGATCCCGGGTTCGCACCCGCATGCGATAAATCAAGGCCAGCATCAGGGTATAGCGTTTCGGTAGCGAGCAATCCTTCAGCTCCGAGACGTCCGAGGCCGCAGCCTGAGCGGCAAAGTGCCGGATTTTGGTTTCGACGATACCCTCGAAAATGTTGTCCAGATCGCCAAAGCCATCTAGCCAGGCTAAATGGTCTATCAACACCTCAAGATGCTTACGGGACGGCTTTCTGGGTGCCTGCTTGAGGGCGTTGAAGTCGCTTTGCCGGCGCCCGAAATCCGTCTCCAGCAAGTCCTTTAGCTGGTAGATCACCGCTATGGGGGCTCGGGTTACCACAAGATTGAAAATCTTCTCTTGAGCATCAGCCCTAGCGGCCTCTGCCAGATCGTTCAACGTTGAATAGGCCGGTAGTTCGTAATTTCGGTTAATCAGCTCCTCGATAACAGCGTTGATGATGTCGGCTCGCTGATCGAGCAGAGGAGCCAACAACTGCGCATGTGCAGCAGCGATTTCCTGACCGTCCGAGCCGTAGTACGGCTGAACCCCTAGCTTTTCCCGCACGGCACTCATGTGGCGGTACAGCTGCATCCACTTATAGGACGACAGGGCGACTTTGTTTCGTAGGCCTATCTGGGTACGGATGAAATCAACCACCAACTCTGGCACTTCAGTGATTTCGGGGAAGTACCGCAGGACCTGAAAGGTCTTGAACAAGACGGCGAGATTCAATCGAAAGGATGCATTAGAGCGGCTCTTCACCCAGGTGATTTCTTCCGCCGAGAATGTGAAATCACGCTGCAAGTCAGCTCTCGAATAGGAGCGTGACAAAGCGGGGTATGCAGTACGTTCGAGGGATGCCATGGATAGCTCCATTCTCGGCCAAGCCGAAAAGATAGACCATGGACTTACAGCCAACCTGCAGACCTTACAATCTCTTTGTAAAACAATGCCTTACGTACCAAATGAATGAATTTTCCCTTTATCTCGGCATGACGCCTACCTCGAGCTGGACTTGATCCATGGCCTCACCTCGTCGGATCTGGGTTACCGACCAAGCACATACGGCTCGAGGAAATCTCTCAGGCCAGTGCGCTCAAGCGTCGAATCATTCACCAGGTCCTCATGGTAACCGGCGAGGACAGCCGTTGCTCGTACCTGGTAGAGGTCGACTATGGAATAGGGTTGCTGGGCTCTTAATTTCTCGTAGCCGTAAAGCGCCGATAGCGCCTCAGCTATTCCGCTGGTGCTCACCTGCACTGCGCTACCGAACCACATTTCTGCCTTGAGCTGGCAATACAGCGCGGCTCGTCTTGCCAGACTCTCTCCAGTGATGCTCTGCAGGTACTGTTGCTGCTCACCGACGTCGTACCTGTGACAGATACAAACGATCTCGCGCTCGCTGTCCCCTAGCGGATGAGCCAGTGACTCACTGGAGATTGGCATTTCAAAACCATCAAGGTCGATTGTTCGGATCACTCATAATCTTTGTTGTCGCCAGGCCGCCGTCGAGCAGCCTTTTTCATGCGCGGTTCAGGGACCGTTCTTAGTCATTCTTGTTTAATAGAATCCCCAACAAGCTCGTAAGTTGTCCATGCGGCATTCAACTGGCGGTCAAGTTTAATAATATCCAACGACTCTAGTGATCCCACTCCGATGACAGTTATCGAATATGGTTCTCTGCCAAGCGACCTCAAAAAGGCGAGTGCAAGCTTTACTTCGCGAACAATAAGCAAGCCTATGTCCTGGAAGTTATCCACGACCAAGGAGTCCCCGCAACACTTGGGCGCTAACAATGAAACCTCATACCCTAGCCGCTTTTGATCGTAGTATCGAACGCCATAAATTTGCATTACCATTTCCGAAATATGCTTTCCTTGAGGTTCAGCATTGAAATCTAAATACCTGAAGTAATCTATCCTTTTTAGGTAATTGACTGCTGAATCTCTAACCGCTTCGTCATCACAGACAAGAAGATAACCGCGACTAGACACCCTCGGTCGCAAAACAGAGCCTTTCGAATCTTCATCTACAAAAATTTTACCAAGATCACTTAGCCTTACTTGCTCCATTGTTTGCCTCCGCGCCAGAGTGGCTTCTTCGTATGCTGTAACGATAGACAGGTTGCTGGAATGCGCTCCCCGCCCAAGCATGAACTAATAAAAAGTGTCGCACCCGGCACCGGTACTCGCAGGCGCATGGCTCATTTCCCAGGCCACTGTGCCCTGGCTTAGGCAACGCCCCCCCAATTCTTGCGACAGTTTTTATTGTTTGACAACGGAGTGGTTCCGCAATAGGACTTCTACCTATAACAACATAACGCACGACGCTACAACCGCCATCCTGAACCTCCTCTGTAAAACCTCACCCTTTAAGGCGGCTTCCCTCGATCGAAGGGCGCTACCTGTCCACCTCCTATAACAACATAACCTAGGAGGTTCAGGCCATTTCTGCGTTCCTCCTGCACCATCTCCACCCGCCTGGACCTCCGCATCGCATAACCCACCCCCATACCTGTCTAACCCTTTCCCTTTTTCTTTCCTTTCTTTTCTTTCCTTTTCCCCATTTCTTTCCACGCGCGGCGTAGGCAACCCGGCACCGGCAGGTAGGCCCTTTAAAGGGTTGGACAGGGTAAGGGGGTATCAGGAGGGGCGCCGCCATCAGGCCCACCGCAGGTTATGTTGTTATAGGTCACTCCGGATTCGACCGAGCTGCCAAGGGCGAGGGTAGTAGGCCAGGTTGGGCTTTTGCAGAGGTGACGCCGGCGCGGAAGGAAAAGGGAGCACCGCCGGGCCGGAGAGCGCCGACGGCTATGTTGTTATAAGTTTGCCTCAGTGCGGCCAGCTCAGCGCTCACTTCCCGCCAACATAAGGCGAGGAGGGAGGCGCGACCGGCAGGTCGACCGGCTTACGGCCGGGGAGTAGGAGCAGGATGGCCAGGATTGCCAGGCCAACGAAGGGGATGAACCACAGCAGAAGCATCCAAGGGGTGACGCCGGCGTCTTTCAGACGCTGAATGGCATTGCCGGCGATGACCAGAAGCGCGAGGAGGATCAGAAGTCTGCCGAGCAACCCGAAGGGGCTCAAAGCGACCAAAACGGATACCAGGAATACGTCGGCAAGCAGACAGAGCCAGAAGAAAGTCCGACCCTGTCGGTTCTTGAACTTGAAGGCGCCGGTGAAATGCCGGCAGTAGTGGGAGAGAAGATTCACGCGGGCTCCTTTGGACATGTCGAGCCGCTGCTCTGCAGCTCGGACACTCATCCTATCTCAGAGTCCGCATGCTCCCCCGGCAAAACACAGGATGTAACGCCAGGCACCAACTACCAGGGTTTCTGCCACCTCCTTTGGGATGAGCAGATGCCCTAGCATGATGAGGCTGAAGAACAGAGTGAATTTCAGGAAAAATTGGCGTAGGAACACCTGGTCGACCTCGATGTATTGAGGCGAGGGAGTATACCTCCCCAGACGGCCGCAGCCACTGAGGTACCGTTTGGCTTACCGACATTGGGCGGTGCGGTACCCTATAGGGACATCAGCCGCTGTGTGTGCAAATCAGCGGCGACAACCACTACTAGGAGAAATGAGCATGCTGCAGTTCATTCGCCGGATGCTCGGTATGGAACAACTGAACCTCATGGAGGACAATTCGACTGGCTCCCCCAGAGCGATGAGTGATGCTGAACTGCGCGAGTGGGCACAACAGTTGTACGTGAGGTGTAATACCGAAAGACTTTCCAGTTATGGAATCAACCCCTGGACACTGCTACAGGCACAGCTGGATGATCAAGCACTAGCTGAGGTCCGCCGTTGGTCAGGTAGCCCACGCCCGGATATGTCGTAGCTGCAGGCAACTCGAATCTCAGTCCAGCCGACCTCACCTTCTTTACCTGCTAGGCTTGGGAGTTACCTGCAATCTGCAGGCCGATCGGCTTCACGCCATAGCGCTATGGTCGACAGCATGACCTCCACCATCCCCAGAAGTAGCAAGCTCTGGTTCCACGAGTGGCCCTGGATGAGGTTCTCCAGCCAGAAGTTGATGGCGGCCAGGCCCGGAGGCCCAATATCGATTTCGCCAAGCGTCTGATGAAGGCACTCCGACAGATCTGGTGTGTCTGCCGGTGATCCTCGCGGGATGGCCAAGATGTTCAGCCACACATCGTCGTCCAGGGCAAAGACGCGAAACGATCCGTGGTACGGTCCACCGACCAGCTCAGCACAGCAGCGCTCATCACCACCCCCACCGAGCAGGTTCAGCGAATCACAGAACGCATCCTCGCTTTCCGGAAAAAGCACCAAACCCTTTCGCTCCATGCTGCGCTCCAGCAAGGACTCCAGTCGATCCGCGGTCGCGCCATTGATGGCCAGGCTTCCGTTCAGAAAAGGCGGCCATTTCCCTGGCTCCAGAGCAGAGCCGAACAGTTCTTGAGGCGGGAAGGGCAGCCCCCGGACCACCGACCTAAACCAGAGCAGATCTTCTATGTCGTAGAGCCCTGCAGGTTCACGGTCACCGGTCATCATCACGGTGCGAAATGCCTCACGGAGCATCTCAGTTGCAACGGGTTTCTTGGTCACGGAAACCATCCATCCCGTCTGGTATTTGATTTTGAGCTCCTCATGAGGGGCCATCGGTGGTACCGATCGCGCCTGGCGCTTCATCCAATCGGCAATATCCAGCCCCACCAGGTGCTGCGGCCAGTGCGGAAGGTGCACCGGTCTCAGGCGGTGGTTCTGGAAAGCATCCTCTGCATGTCCAGGCCTCGGCGAGTTTTCCCATACCCGGTGATAACCCTCCAAGCCCTGGTTCAAGCGAGCCAATACCGCCTCTTGACTCTCCAGCCGGTGCTCCGTCAACTCCTCCAGGGAAACCATGCTGTGCTTGACCAGGTTCTGTGATTGCCTCCTGGTTGATCCAAATGGGTGCCCATGGCCGATGGCCACTTTCTTGATGACTTTCTCTTTATCCATCTGCCCCAGGACCCGCCGCAACGGGTAATCGTCCAGCAATTCCGATTCCACAAGAAGGTGGCCAGGCATGCCCCCGAGGGTGTGGAACTCTGTCCATGCCAAGTACAAAAAAGACTCGAGTGGGATGGGTTCATCACCGAAGTACAAGCGCTGCCAGTAGATCCCAAGCCCCTCAACGCTGAGCGTTGCGACCACAAGCGGACGTAGTTCGTGCCGCTCCAGATCTTGCGGATTCAATCCATCGGTGCACCGGTACGCCATGCAGTCCTTGCCGATGAATAAATACTTGCTTTGCGCAACTGTTAAGTGTTGGGTAAGCATCGCGATGCTTCCGGCAGTTTTTCGAAAGTGTAGGCCTGTTCCTGGCATGTCGCGGCAATCCGACATCAACAAGGAATCCGCGCCATCAACTTGACTGGGATTTGCTGTTTTCGCTCGATACCGTTGGCCTCGATCGCTCCCCATAGACCCGAGGTAACAATGGTCAAACGCTCATTTGCCACTCTCACTGCCCTGGCGGCTGCACTGACGCTGGCCGGCTGTTCTTCCACCTGCTTCAAAGAATCGCCCGCCCAACAGGTGGCCACGTTCGAGTTCGTGATCAAGGAAATCGATGCCAACAAGCAGGAGCGCGTGCTGCAGCGGCCCCGAATTGCCGCGCAGCTCAATACTCAAGCGGAATGGCGTCAGCTGCATATCGTGAAAGAGGGCGCGCTCGAAAAATCACGCTCGGGATACATCGTGGCCATCCATCCCTATGCCGTCCCAGAGAAGCGGCAGTCCGAAAAGGCGGTGACCTTCGACCTGGTCGTCGACCAGTTCATTCCTGAAATCGGCGCAACTCAACTAGCCACTTCGGGTACTGGGGCGGCCGTAAACGGCGGCGAGTCGACGATCTTCTGGACTGCGGCCGGGAAGAAGTACACCCTCGAAACGCGGCTTGTCAGCCTGGACTAGCAGGCGAACCGCCGGCCCGATCACAGAGTCGCCAAAATGCAAAAAACCGGGTTTCAAGCCCGGTTTCTGCATTTCTTTTGGTTCAAAGTCCGCCAGCGTTTGAATGTCACAGACCTCGCAGTTACCACCTGGGTCAATCGCGAAGTTTGATCCCGTCGCTCCGATGCAGACTATGGCGCCTACGGCGCTCACCCTGCATCTTTTTGGCCATCTTAGGATCGGCCTGGCCGCCCGGCTTAGCACCGGCGTTGACCATCCTGTCGCGCTCCTTGTTGAAGCGGTATCGGTCGATCAGGCGCTGTATCACTGCGCTCTGCTGACGCATGCCGGCGACGGCGCCGTCCAGACTCACCAGACTCATTGCCGCACCTTGGGGCCAGAGGTTGTCGATGAAATCGTCAACCGATCGGCACTTATAGGCAACATGATAGGAGTTATAACCCAAGGCGCGCGCCACCATGCCTTGTACCTCAGTCAGCCTGATCTCAGCCCCATTCCTTCGTGCGAGCTTCAGCAAGCGGGTACTGTAACGCTTGAACTGCCCGATATAGAGGCCGGTTACCTGGGTCAACAGCAAAAGCTGATCGGCCAGGCGGTCGTCCCGTAGGACATACTCCTCCTCGGCTTTCCACCCCTCCAGGTTGTTCGCAGCCAGGAAGGCTTCAAGGTGCTGCCCAAGACTTCGGGTAACATGCCTGGCGGTGATCTGCTTCGGGATCTCCTCAGGAGGGAGTTCCTGGATTTCTGGCATGCTTGTCTCGCTGAACGTGATCAATGGTTTGAACCATGATACCGCCCGCGCGACACTTGACCAGTGTCGGCCACGGCACGACCAGCGAGAGGGCGGTGGCAGTCACCACCAGGCGGCCTGGGTTATCTCCAGAGGTTAAAACGCAAACCCGGCCTGCTGGGGTGTGCTGAGGAAGCGCTCGAGGTCGCCGTTGAATATTTCACTGGCATCGCGGCCGCGGGCTACGATTTGGCCGCGCACTTTCAGGTGCTCGATGTGGACTCGGCCACAGGGATCACACTCCTGGTACGACAACTCGGCTTCCAGCTTATTTACGACAGAGCTTCGGCCTTTGGTGGCGGCCCCGCATCGGCACTGCATCTAAGGACTCCTTCAGGGAGGTTGCTACAGGCCTGATGGTAACGGTTGCACTCCCATTTTCGTGGCCGAAAGTCCTTGCGGGCTCCCAACCTACGGTTTAGGGATTTTCCAAGACCGGTTTCGCTGGTACTCGGGCGATCGGGAAGTAGCATCCAGATTTCGATCCTTGGTATGCGTGCCCTCCGATGTCTGAAAACCTCTTCAAGACCTTTCTAAAACCCTCCCCAGACTCATCGCCTTACAGCCTGACGGAGCTGCAGTCCGGCACGTTCCAAGAGTGGTTTTCTCGGCATGCTTTCGACCTGGTCATCGATTACTCGCAGTTCCTGCTCTACCTGTCCTTCTCGCTCTCGATGATCCTGTTCTTCCGTCGCACGCTTTCGCCCAAACTCATCACTGGCGCCTTCGCTCTTGCTCTTGTGATCTTCCGCTACGGGGAAAACCAAACTCTTGGCCACCTGCTCCTTCCGGAAGGGTCGAATCCGCAGCTCGTTCCAACGTTCCTCGCCGGCATTGCTGCCAGTGGGCTCATCTTGCTGGTCGTCGTGAGACGGTGGCGGACGCTTGATCGGATAATCATGTTGGGAGCCCAGGCCGCCGTGATCGGCACTACGCTGATTTTCCACGTCACCCTAGTCCAAACTGCCCTCCCGGGGTGGAACTGGAACATCGCCTGGCAGCACCGCAACCTGCTCGATCTTCCCAGTGCGGAATTTCAGGACGGGTGCAAGGCAGAGGGGGTGGCGTGTTGGTCAGGCACGTCGTTACGTGCTGAAGACTTTCCGGCGCCGCTCCGGGGCCAGATCTTCGGCACCTATGTCGACCTCTCCACTCGGCCATTTACCGAAATGGGGACCACTGTCGGCATCGACAATGATGAAAAGACAGGAAGCATTGCGGCCGTTCTTCTGTACAGGAAGGCAGGCCTCTACAAGGTAATCGTCGACTACGCCGATGCGGTGGGCGCGCACCGGGTGATCCTGCGACTGTTCTACGTGCTCTGCTCGGTCGCCCACTCGATCTGGATCTACCTGGCCCTTTTCCTAATCGCTTTCCATCACAGACGATTCAGCCGCCGGGGCCATGCGATGCCGTCCGCTGGGAATGTCAGTGCAGCGCAGGTTCCTCCGTTTGAACCAGGCCCTTCCGGCATCCCTAACTGAAGCTGCACCGCGTGGCTTGGCCTACCCTCATCGCACAGCTTCCGCGTCTGCGCTATAGGGTTCGATCGACCAATCCTGAATCAGCCTGTTGAACACGCTCACCCCCTCAAGGATGTTCTTGTCGATCCCATGGCGGGTTTCGTACAGCAGGCGGATTACCGCGATGCACTCCAGGAAGAGGTCATGGTCGATACAACGGAACCTGGTGGGGTCGAAGGGGTATCGGCATCCGTCGTAACACCCCACCAAGAACCGCGCGATATGGCGGCACTGTCCAGAAAAGCCTTGAGCCACAGCGATTAAATGCTGCAGGGACTTCTTCCCGAGGGTCCGAAGGACCTCTGATGTTTCGTCCTCCGACGTCGGTATCTGCATTTGGATGCGGCTCGGTGGCTGCCAACGCTCAGCCATTCCATTGTAAACCGAACTTCCGTTCTCTACGTACTGGTGTACCTCCATCGCGGGGGCGGAGTCCATCAGCAACAGAGCTATGCAGTCTTCCATGACGCTGCGATTAAGCACCCTCAACGAGGCAGGATCGATCGGGAAATCCTGGCCGTTGTAACAGCCCAGCAGCAGCGACCTGACCACCTGGTTCTGGATGCCGTCGCCTTGGGCAATGGGCAAGAGTCGATGCAGGGCTTTCTCTCCTGCATAGCGTATCCGTGTGTATGGACTTTCGAGCTGTTCACCAATATTGGCGGAAGCTTGCTCCGGACCAGGGTCAGTCATCATGAGTCCCTCCTTTTTGCTGACCGGAACAGCCTAATCCAGATCTGAGGTTTGCTCCACGATTTACCGAAACCGCCTACATCGTAGGAATTTCAGCGTGTCGTTTTGACATGGAGTCCAACAAATGTGCTCGTAGCATTGGTGCCTACAACTTCTGCTTAGGAGCAATGAAGATGGGGCGGGAATGCCAGCAGGGCTTCACCTTAATGGAGCTGGCAATAGTGCTTGCGATCACGGCGATGCTCGCCGCCGCAGCAGTGCCAAACTACATGACCAGGGTGAACCAGAAACGCGCGGACACCACAGTCCAAGACACCCAGGCGATCATCGACGCCGCACGGGCCTATCGAAGCGAGAAGGGCACCTGGCCAGGTGATGCTACATGCTCGAATGCTATTCAGGCGCTCGGAGCGACAACCCCGCCAATGCTCGCAGGGGTGTCAAATATCAACCGTTACAACTACCCGATCACAACCTCCTGCACCCAGTACACCTTCAGTGTCGATCAGAACACCACCCAAGACTGGGACGGGGTTGTGGTGAATGGTTTACCGGGTTCTCAAATCATCAACTCATCCACCTACCAGATCCGCACCACTGTTGGGGTTCCAGGGACTGAACCAGCCCTGGACGGGAAGCTCTCGCGCCTGGCCTCGGCGAACGCGGAAATGAACCGCATGCGTACCAACCTGCTGATGGGTAACAACGACATCAACGAGGTCAATGCGGTCAACGCTCAAACCCTCAACGCTGCCGGCGCAGTCAACGCTCAAACGGTCGCTGCTACCGGAAATATCAGCACCGCCGGCTACGTCGAGTTCACCGGCACGGCTGCAGAGGGAGGGGGCTGCGCGAAAGCGGGGCTCGTCGCTACGACATCCACCGGTGCGCAACTCACCTGCCAAGGGGGCAAGTGGGTGAAGTCGGTTATCTGGAGCCCGGCGATCGTAAGCACAGGTCAATCGTGTGCCAGCTTCCCGAAAGGCTCTTTGGCGTTCGACAGTGCGGGGAATCTCTATGTTTGCAAACCTTAAGGCCCTGGCAGTGGCCGGGGCCTTCTTTTTGATGTCCGTAACGACGACTGTCTCAGCGGACTCTTGGAAGCCCATCCGTAGCGGGTCCAGCTCTAGTGGGTGGCAAAAGGTCGTTTGCGATCGATCGGGGAATGGATGGCGGTCCTGCAACATGGGATTGACGATTGTCATCCAGGCAACCCCGGGCTCCCTCGCTGCCCTCGGTGAGAAGGCGACGTTGGTGGCAACAGTCCAGGACTACGATGGGAACAACGCCGGCAGGGGCGTAGTGATCAACTGGACCACCAGCGACGGCGGTCTCAGTGCTGCGACGACGACGACGGATGCGAACGGCCAGACATCGGTCGTTCTCACTTCGTCGAAGACAATTGGCGGGGCCACCGTGAGCGCGACGTCGCCGGCGGAAGGAGGTACAGGGCAGATCACTGTGCCGT
Source organism: Pseudomonas sp. PI1 (assembly GCF_000812405.1). Taxonomy (NCBI): domain Bacteria; kingdom Pseudomonadati; phylum Pseudomonadota; class Gammaproteobacteria; order Pseudomonadales; family Pseudomonadaceae; genus Pseudomonas; species Pseudomonas sp. PI1. The sequence continues at coordinate 28,058 of NZ_JWMC01000009.1, read as the reverse complement.
TCACCGATAAGTGGGTATCTACCAGTGCGATGTACTCAGCCTGGCAGGACTCTGGAGCCCCGTACAGTTGCAGCGCCTGGTCACCCGACGCGAGCACGATCAATCAGGGAACATCATTCACTCAGTCTGCCGTTTGCTACCAAAACCAGATCGCGTACCAACAAAACCGGGAAGTGAGCCTGGTGACTGGCCAGGTCCGAAACGTTGGGGGGGTGATCCCGCTATATCAAACTGTCCAGGCAGCACGTTCCCAGCAAGCCGTCGGTACCAAACAGAGCACCCCGAGTTGTGCTTGGTCCTCATTCACAAAGAACGGGGTCTACGCCACCGGCTGGGATCATGGCGTGTCGAACACCGGTGGGCCGAAACAGGGGTACCGGCTTTACCTAGGGCAGTACATCGGAGAGGTTGCCAACGCGACTGATAGCTTCGCCTACAACGGCCGAATCTACACTATAGGAAAATTCCGACAGTCCACCTGCCTCGGCAAAAACTGCGCATCGAGTCGTGAGGAATACGAGGCCTGTTCTGTTCCGCAGTAAAGAGTCGAACTCGTGAGTCGGGCAGGACTCAGTTGCAGTCCTGCCGACTCACCCGAACTGACATGATCAGTTGGCCATCCCTTCCAACATAGTTGTACCGATAGGTTCCCCCCATCTCCATGAACGGGGAGACCATGTTCGGCGTCGCGCAGACTTTCGAAATGATCTCTGGGCCGAGTGCCTTTTTTACCGCTGCAGGGTCCAGGTCTCGAGATGCATACCGACGGAATCGATACCAGTATCCCCATTCCCTACCGCTACCAGTCACGTCATAAAATTCTGTTTCTGCGTCGACCATCTTGGGGAGATCTTGCTTTGCGCGAGGGATGCCTCGAGCGAACAGCATTCGGAAGAAGTCATCCTCGGTCATGCCCTTGGCAGCAAGAGCTTGTCGGGTTGCTTCTGCAGATACGCCTCCAACCGCAGTCCCTCCGACGCTGCCAGCAGCAGAGCCCAGTGCCTGTCCTAGCTTCCCAGCGTATGCGGCTTCAGGCGCAAGTAGCGCCACCCCTGCCAGCAGGATGAGTCCCGACCAGCCTGCCCCGAAAATCCCATTCCTTCCGCCCATCCTGCCCACGCTCCCTGTCCAACACATATTGAGGTTTGCTCCACGTTTCGCAGCAATCGATGCACGCTGACTCGAACTGACCGGCGGTAACCCGCAGTCGCGCCTGGGACATTTACCGGCCATATACTGCACGGTAGAGGCCATGGATGGCCCCCCTTCAGCAAAATCCTCCCCGCTGACAGTGACATACCCAGTGCGCGCAGCTTGACGCCAACCCGGGGCTGATCTCTATACTGTACGCATATACAGTTTTGAGACGACCGCCCAGATGGACTGCTTTACGTCTCCCGGCCGGCGGCTGTCCAGTCTCGCCCTGGCGCAGCAGCGCCTGAAGATCACTGGTTTCCAGAGCCCGGCTGAGGATCACTCGCTATTTCCTCCCTCCCTTGACGCCGCGGTGGGATGGGGTGCACCCAACATTTGGCTTTGGCTAGTCGACACCGACGATCTTGTTGGGATCGGAGTGCACCGGAACGATGTACTCGTGGTCGACCGCGCCCTCGAGCCTAGCGCCGGCAATGTAGTAATAGTGGTGGCGAACCATGAGCATCATTTGGCGCTCGTGGAGCGGGTAGCACTGGAACGACTACATCTTGCACGGGTAGGAGCCGACGGCCGCCATCGCGAAATCCTGGCCGACGAAGAGCAGGTGGAACTATGGGGAGTGATCAGCATGCTGCTCAGGAGCATGCTGTGAGCGTCTTTGCCCTGGTCGATTGCAACAGCTTTTACTGCTCATGTGAGCGGATCTTCCGTCCGGACTTGGCACAGAAGGCAGTCGTGGTCCTTTCGAACAACGACGCCTGCATCATCGCACGAAGTCGGGAGGCTAAAGCGTTGGGCCTAAAGATGGGCGACCCATACTTCAAAGTGAAGCGGTTTCTCGACCAGAGGGGAGTGACAGCCTTTTCGAGCAACTATGCGCTATACGCCGACGTGTCGAATCGTGTGATGCGGACCATTAGCACTCTGGTCGCCAGCATCGAGGTCTACTCAGTTGACGAATGTTGGTGTGACCTTACTGGAATGCCCGGCGACCTGGAGCAGTTGGGCCGGGATATTCAGGCACGAGTTCGACAGTGGGTGAATATCCCAGTTGGGGTGGGCATCGGGCCGACAAAGACGTTGGCCAAACTCGCACAGTGGGCAGGGAAGAATTGGCCGGCAACCGGCGGCGTGGTGAACCTGATGGACTCTCAGCGCCAGCAAAAACTCTTGAAACTCGCGCCGGTGGGGGAGGTGTGGGGTGTAGGCCGTAAGCTCTCCAGTCAACTCGAGACTCTAGGGATCAAGACCGCATTCGACCTTGCCAGCGCGGACCCGAGGCACATCGGAAGGATGTTCTCGAAGGTTCTGGAACGAACCGCCCGGGAACTACGCGGGGAGCAGTGGCTGAAAATGCACGATGATCCTGATCCGAAGAAAGAGATCGTGTCGTCCAAGATGTTCGGCCGGCGTGTCTACCTGCTTGAGGAATTGCGCCAGGCAGTGGCCGCGTACACCACTCGCGCAGCGGAAAAGCTTCGGGAGCAGGACTCCGTCTGCAGCGAACTTGTTGTCTCGGTTCAAACCAGCCCGTTTGCCGATCCTGCAGAACGTTACTGGAACGGGGCCAGAATGCTCCTACCAACACCAACTGCAGACACCCGCGACCTAATTCAGGCCGCAAACCAGGGCCTTCACGGGATCTACCGGGACGGATTCGCATATTCGAAATGCACCATACAACTGTGCAGGCTCAGCCAGCTGGAGGGTCTGACTCACGATATGTTCGCCCCGCAACCGCGGCGAAACGTCGACAGCCTCATGGCAACAATGGACCTGGTGAATGAACGATTCGGACGCGGGGCATTGCGGGTAGCATCAATCCCAGTGGAAGCCGGCTGGGCGATGCGGCGCGAGATGCTTTCTCCCTCATACACGACCAGTTGGCGGGAGCTTCCTCGAGCACGATGAAACACCGATCGTCAACGGTATTCCTGCAATTACCCATGAATTGACAATTATCAGCCTAGCTTACGGTGATCCGTAGAATTCTTTACTACGACGCCAGTCAAAGCCGCGCCAAACCTTCTACTCGAGGCGCGAAACCAAATAGGAATGCTCTGATGTTTTTCCCTTCTAGCGCATGACAGAGGGGAAAATCCGATGGCAATCCGATAGTATCCGGTATGAAAAATGCTCAGGAGCCGTCCCCGGTAATGTGGCGCGGCTCTATGCTGCCTGATGAAAACCCAACAATGAGGGCACAAGGATGTGTATGCCCCAACAGACACCAACGCCAATGATTGATCGCTCCCAAGTCGAGCAAAATCGCTACCTCGATTACTGCCTGAAGCACAAGGTAGAGATTTCCATCATTCTGATTTCAGGAACCCACTTCATCGGCTTTGTGCTTGATCATGATCGCAAGGGCCTTCTGCTTGGAGGAAAGCGGGAGGACAAGCCTGCTCGCTACATTTCCAAGGGTTACATCGCATTGATACGGCCCAACAAGGATGAAGAACTTGAGCTGTTCCTGGAATATCGCGGAATGGGAACCTTCCTGCAACGGAAACGGCAAAACCAGGCGCTGAAGAAACTCAAGGCTCGGGGTAGTCAGGGGGGGAAAGCGGGGGGACCAACGCCGAAAAAACTCTCGCTCCGGCCGGCCATCGATTGATGGCCCGCCGGGCGACGTCACCGCTCAATTCGTACTGGCAATCTCCAGGTGCTCTCCGGCGTACGCAATGACGATCTTAGAATCGATGATCTGAAAGTAAATGCGCATGCACACCTGGTTGCCAATGCCAGATCCAACCCGCAGATGACGCTCGAAGTACATCCGCTGGCCTTGGTAGCTGAATTCACGCTGAGCGCGCATCTTGCCGCAATTGCTGGTCGCATCCGACTCCTTGGCGACATAGGCGCCGCCAAGGAGTTCGCGTGACACAGAGTCCGGGTTGCCCGCAGCCAGGGAGTCGAAGTAGGGGTTCACCAGCGTGTCCAGCAGATCCAGCATGCGCTCGGAGTAGGCAAACTTCTCCGACGCCTTCGCCGACTTCCACGCTGACTCCAGAATCTCAACGCGATCACCGGAAGTCACCTGCAGGTACGCAAGGACGTCGACCGGAGTGATGCCCTTGCGAGTTGCAATACGGCGCAGTAGAGATGGCTCGACTTCAGGCGCGAACTGTTGAGTGGGAAGTGGCCGGGCATCCGCAGCCTGGCGAAGGCGATGAGCCTCACTCTTCGCTACCTTCAGCTCCTGCTCGAGATGCTGGTTACGGTCCTCTGCATCAGCGAGCTCACTTCGCAACTCCTTCACCACGTCAGATTCGGGAACAGGCTCCACTACCTGAACGGGCTGCTCTTTGCCTTTAGACTTGGCCTTCTCCTTGAGTTGCTCCGCAGGAGCCGCCAGGCGTTGCCAATCTGCGAAGAACTCTCGCCAGTGCTGAACCTCGGCCGCGTAGGTCTTTATTTCCGATTCGAACCACTCACGACTCGCCAGTATTTGAGTCCGGCCTTGCTCTGCAAGATCAGCCAGCTTGAGCATGTTCGCCGCGGTCAGGTTGTCACCCAGATCCTTGATTTGCGACTGAACCTTCTGGACTGCGTCCATCTGCCTCTCTGCACGCTGTTGGAACGCCAGAGGCTCCTCCTGCAGAAGACTGGTACAGATGGCTTTTCGCAAGATTTGTACTGCCTCCAGGGTTGGAGTCGGCAGTTTCTGAATAGGCTTGTTGAACAGATCACGGGTGAAGACTTTGGCGTCCAACGGAATCTCGGTCGTGGCCGAGTAGGACTCCAGAGAGTCGAGCAAGCTGTTCCAGTTGGGCGAGCCGGTATTACTGACAAAGTCGGAGTAGATTTCGTGTAGCACCTGGGAGTCGGGGCGCGCCGCCAAAAGCGTTCGTTCCAGTTCGAAAACCTTCAGCTCCGAAGACGAAACGCGAGTGAGGCCCGACTCAATTTTGGGAGCCCGCCGTTTGACCTCATTGACACAGGCAATAAAGGTTTCAGTCCCTACCGCCTGCCAAAACTCTCCAGCACCAGCTTCATCAGCCACCTCGACTCCCGCTAGGCCCGCATATCCAATCTGCCGAACCCGTGTCGACGACGTGGCGATCAGACGATCCAGCGGGTCAGGAAGCAGCGACAGAAGTGTCGTGATGGCCATGTCGATGCGGAACCCATCCGTCGACGCGAGATTGGGCCGGTGGAATGCCTTCAGCAGAGCACCAATCGTTAGCAGGGTTACGCAGTTGTGCCGAGAAAAGCCGCCATGGTCATGGAGACGCGATGTCCAAGGCCAGATCGACTCTACGGCCCGGGCAACCTCCGCTGCGCTACCTCCATTACTGAGTGATCGTATCTCTCCCACTTCAGCACCGAGCAAATGCTTGAGGTTGGCCTCCAAGCGGCTAGCGGGGAAAAGATTGGCTGCTTCATCGGCCGGAAATGCGTCCACGATCGCGGTGAAGCACTGCGGAGAAATGAACAACGAGGTCAGCGCGGCGTGGGGCGGTACACGCATCAGCATCCGCGTATCGCCGAGGGCGGAGATCTTCGCTTTGCATATCTGTTCAAATACGCTGGCCACCGCTTTTGCTGAACCATACCAGGCCGTCCAGGCTGCGCCCTGGCTCCTCTGATTCACAAATGTCGCTGGCAGTGGAAGGTTGCCCAGTAAACGCTCACCGTTGATGCCTGGAGAGGCTCCGGCGGCGGTTAGTTGGTCAACGGAAGCTGATGTCGATATTGTCTCATCAGCCCGATTGTGGGGGAGGGTAAGGATGTTCAAGTCGGTATCACTCCGGAGTGCAGGAGCTTTCGGACTATAACGATCGAACTCTGAATTCCCACCCACACTCTGGTCCTGAACGACCTCCACCTGAGCTTCAGTGGGTGCTGTGCACTCGCTCGATTCGGGGGCGGTGACGGCCTCTACAATCGCGAGGCTGTCGACCTGCTCGGTGTTCAGGACTTCTTCGCTCTCGGTGATCTCGTCCTCGTAGATGTCGGTTGCCCGAGGCATGGGGCGGGACAGGAACTGGATCAGTTTGGGGCAAGGCGGCTCTTCAGCGATGAAGACAGGGGACAGCGCCTCATTAACCGGCCGGGCTTTGGAACCCACGAACTCAATGTCGTGTTCGTAGGAGAAGTTCTTGAGGAAACGAAGGCTGACACCAACCAGTTTGCTGACCTCTTTCATGGTCATGGTCTGGGCCAGCTCTTGGACGCGCTCCAGGAACTTGTTCTGGCGCTCCCAGTGCGCTTTCTTGGAAAGCAGGTCGAGTTGCGGCGGTAACTGGAGTTCGTCTGGCTTGAGCAACGGCTTTCGCGGCTCAACGCGCTTGGGTTCCTTAGACAAGCGGATCTCCTCGTACTGCTTGAAGATCGACTTGCTCTCCTCTTTGGTTCGGAGCTCAGGATCTGAGAACTCGATGTTGTTCCGGGCGGCATAATTGCGAAGGAACCCGGCACTAACTCCTAACAGGCGGCTGGCTTCTTTCAGCGCGAATCTGAAGTCGTTCGCATACGAGAGAACCTTGTTCCGAAACTCCTGCTTTGCAGCCTCATCCGCGGCCAGCGCCCTGGCCTGAAGATCATCGACAGAAATCGTCGCACTCGACAGCATGGTACCCCCCTCCAATGGATCAGGGGGGAACACCCAAAAAGGTGCGCTCTACTAAAGCAGAAACCGTCCCTTCGCTCTCGGCGAATGGAGGCGAAGGAACCGAGCCACAGGCTGGTACCGGCTTTAGTAGAGAGCACTGCTCCCCCCTCATTTCAACGGACCCCACGGTTGCGTAATCGCATACGCGCGGAGCTTTATGTGTCTGCTCTGAGACATCGGGCAGTGATATTACTAGGCCATGCCATCTGTGAAAAGCTTCACATCCAAATATCGGGCGCCAATTTTCCGCCGAAAATCGGCCTTTGAAGCCCTGGAGGTTTGATAAACCACTGATTTTTCTTGACCATAACGCCAGATTCATTCCCGAATATGAGAAATGAAAATGCTGGCAAAATGGCGCCAAAAAAAGCGCGTCTTGGCTTGAATCCACAGCTTGCCTCGTTATGCTGGCCATTCACCTCCACTGCTACGATGCCCGAAGTAGAGACTTCGTCAGGTGCAAGGAGGCTGAAAACCATCAGACAAGGAATGAAGTACCTGTGAACAAGAGCACCCTGCGCAAGACTCTGCTGGCGGCATCGATCGCAGCAAGCACTCACGTATACGCTGTCTCGGGCGTAACCGACCTGACCCAGGATGTCAGCGGTGATACCGAAGTCGCCCTGTCGCTCAGCGAACACGGAAACGTCACCCTGACTGGCAATGCTCAGCGCATCGAAGGCGAGGATGGGGTTGGCTTCGAAGGCGTGAAGATCAACGGCAATCTGGTCAACAACGCCAACATCACCGCCCGCGGCTCGGCTGTCGACGGGTTGGACCTGGACATCAGCGACGACCAGAACGCCACTCGAACCGAAGTCACCGGCGACATCATCAACAACGGCAACATCGACCTGACCGGGGCCGGCGCGGTCGGTATCGTGATGGACGGCGTCCGTGCCAACAGCCTGATCAACAACGGCAATATCGACGTCCTGGATGATCCGGACGGCGTAGAAACCGACAAAGCCCGTGGTATCGAGATCGGCAACACGAAGCTGGAAGGCGATGTCATCAACAGCGGCAACATCGTCGCCACTGGTGAAGGCGCGAAGGGTATTACCGCCTTCTCCAACGGCGCTGACCTGAACAACCAGACCAAGATCGGCGCCGATGTTGAAAACAAGGGCAACATCTCGGTGTCCGGCGACAACTCCATTGGCATCGAACTGGACGACGTGCAGTTTGGCCACGACATCCTGAACAACGGCGGCATTTCCGCTGCGGGCGACAATGCGATCGGCATTTCCGTCGACGACACCCACTACAACGCCATCGTCAACACCGGCCTCATCATCGCTCGCGGTGCCGACTCTCGCGGCATCCTGGTGATGGACTCCACCGGCCCCAACTCCGACCTGGGCAACAACGGCATCGTGAACAGCGGCAACATCGTTGCCGACGGCATCGCCATCCAGATCGGCAATCGCCCGGGCAATGGCAGCGGTACGGACCACTTCATCATCACCCAGAACGGCGGCCTGATTCAGGGTGGCGAGAAATCCATCGATGGCAACATGCAGACCATCCTTCGCTTCAACGGCGGTACCATCGCCGGCGACATCGAAGGCCTGGACTCCATGCAGGTCAATGGCAACGCCAACTTCATCGGTGGCGAAATCGAAGCCGATGACGTTCAGATCAAGGGCGGCCAACTGAACCTGTCGAACCTTCACACCGACCTGACCGGCAACCTGAGCATCGCCTCCGGAGCAGCTCTGCAGGTCCGCCTGAGCGACAGCACCAACGTGAACACTCCGGTGGTCAGCGTCGACGGCACCGCCAGTTTCGCTGCCGGCAGCAAGCTAAATGTCACCGCCAACCCGGGCGACTTCACCGGTACCCGCCAGGGCACTGCGTATACCCTGGTATCAGCGGACGACATTCAGAACTCTGGGCTCGAAGTAAAGAGCAGCTCCGCTCTGCTGCAGGTCAAGTCCTACGAAATCGGCGAGCAGCTGGTCACCGCCGTGGTTACCGGCAAAACCGGTGACGCCGCTCAGGACATCCTGAAAGGCCAGGGCTCCAGCCGTAACGCGCTGAACGCCATCACTCCTTTCGTGGACTCGGTCATGGGCAACATGAGCAGCGACGACCAGGTCTTCCAGGCCTTCGCCAACGCTTCTGAAGCTGAACTCGCCAAGCTGGCCGAGCAACTGGCACCCCAGGTGAACGGCGGCGCTACCCAAGCTGCGATGGGTACCCAATCGCTGGTTTCCAACGCCATCAACTCCCGTCTGGGCTCCTCGTCTGGCATGTCCTCCGGCGACGTTCTGCAAGAAACCGGTGTATGGATCAAGGCCCTGCATAGCGATGCCGACCAAAACCGTCGCAATCAGATCGAAGGCTTCAGCGCCGATACTGATGGCATCATCATCGGCGCCGACGGCAAGCTGAACGAGCAGACCACCCTCGGTCTGGCCTACAGCTACGCCACCAGCGATGTCGACTCCGACGACGGCAACAGCACCGATGTGAAGAGCCAGGCTCTGATCGCCTACGGCAGCTGGAAGCAAGGTCCGGTCTTCGTCGACGCCAGCCTGACCTTCGGCAAGAACGACAACGAATCCAAGCGTCACATCGCTGGCACCACCGCGAAGGGCGACTACGATTCCGACCTGTTCGGCCTGAACGTCCTGGGCGGCTACGGCTTCAACGTGGGTGACGGCTACATCGTCGAACCTCGTGCAGCCCTGCGCTACAGCAACCTGAAGATCGACGGCTACACCGAGAAGGGCTCCTCCGCGGCACTGTCGGTAGATGGCCAGCGCATCGAAGTTGCCGAGCTGGGCGCCGGTGTGCGCTTCGCCAAGGACTTCAACGTCGGCAACGGCACTCTGAAGCCGGAAGTCACCCTGATGACCTACCACGACTTCGCCGCCGACCAGGCTGACACCACCAGCGCATTCGTACTGGGTGGCAACGCCTTCGTCAGCAACGCCGCCAAGCCGACTCGCAACAGCTACGAGGCTGGCGTAGGCGCGGAGTACAGCGTCGGTGCCATGACCTTCGGTGCCTCGTACAACTACCTGCGCAAAGCCGACTTCAACGCCGACACCTTCTCGCTGAAAGCTCGCTACGACTTCTAGGACATACCAGGAAGTCGTTCCGCAAATCACAATGGCCCGCCTCGTGCGGGCCATTGTCCATGTGACCGAGGAAAGCCGATGTACATCGCCCTTAACCGCATTATCCTCGCCGCCGGCGCGCTCCTAGCCCTCTCAGGCTGCGCCAACAACGTCAACCTCAAGGAAATCTCGAGCGGGTCCAGTCTGCACCCTGAGGTATTGCTTTCATCCCCCTACAATATCCAGGCCTTAGTGCCCGCCGGTACCAGATACCGCACACTTCGGGTGTACATCGAGGGCGATGGCCATGCCTGGGCCACCCGAACACAACCGAGCACAGATCCTACACCTCACACGTCTCTGATGGCTCAATTCGCGGCTGAAGATCCCGCGCCAGCAGCGTACTTGGCCCGGCCTTGCCAGTTCGTCATCACTGGTGCATGCAAACCAGCGCTCTGGACGTCCGAACGCTTTGGGCGGGCGTCTGTTGATGCCATGAACTCCGCCTTGAACAACCTGAAATCCCGGTACCGGACTGAGTCCTTCGAACTGGTGGGATATTCCGGCGGCGCTGCCATAGCTTTGATCCTAGCCGGCGAGCGTGATGACGTTGGACAAGTTCAAACCATCGCAGGGAATGTCGATCCTGTGACCTGGACGAAGCTCAAGAACATCACCCCTCTGCTCGGATCGCTCTCGCCACTGGAATACTCGGCTCGCCTCGCCGGCATCCCCCAGAGGCACTTGATCGGCCAAAACGACGAGGTGGTGCCTGCTGAAGTCGTACGAGCGTATAGCCTGCAGGTCCAGGCAAAATGCCTGTCCACCGTCGTGGTGCCAAGTGCGTCTCACGACCGCGGCTACGCCGACGCATGGCGTGCGGTAAGGGATCTGCCTTTCAACTGCGACATGAGCGGCAGCCCCCAATCATCCCAGGCTGAATAGCCCTAATTTCTTTGAAGGACGCGGTCATGCAACAGCAGATCATCATCCAGCCAGAAGGCAGCGAACTGATCTACGAGGTTCTCGTCAGCCATGACGGCGGTACCGTCTGGGTCAACTGTTCGGACGGCAACAGCGTTGGTCGCTTTTCCAAGCATGCCGGCATTGACCTTCATCGGACGATCGCAGAGCAGATGGCGGGGGAGGGCCAATGCCTGGACTGCACTCACGAACCGGCCGGGCCCGAAGAATGGGAGCGATTCTGTGGTGGGTTGACACAACACTTCAACGTCACCCTTCCGCCGGATCTCATTCGATTCCCATAACTCCATCGTTCTCAGAAAGGACATTCCTACTGATGTTGAAGAAATTGAAGGATCAAATCGCCGTCCAGTGGGGACGGTTCACCGGTTGGCTCGACGTACTCGAGCGCCGTTGGAAATCGTACTGGTTGAAGAGGGTCGCATCCGCAACAGCATTCGCTATGGTCGCAGGCTTCACCTTGCTGGCCCTATACGGCCCGGCTGTATCCGTGAGCTACCTGGTGACTGCGGCCGGCCTATTACTGGTAGCGCTAAGCCTTCTCGTGCGGTTCAAGTTCTTGCAGGACCTGGCGACATTGTCAGGCGTTGCCCTAGCCGCCTGGTGGTATGTTCAATCCCTGCCTGGCGTCTTCAACCCGGTCCAGCACGTGAGGTTCGACGCAGAACCTCAGACGTCTGGATTTTTCGTCTTGCCGAAGACCAGGCCGCAAGGAAAGTCGCAAATCGATGACTGTGATTTCGACTCAGCAAGCTCCACGCTTACATGCTCGGTGAGGGTTGTGCCAGTTCCACCTGAGAAGACGGTGGAAGCTCCGGATGACAGGTTGTCACTGCAACCGTGAAAGAGAAAACCGCCACAAGGGCGGTTTTTTTACGCAACCTGATCTTCAAGCCAGGGATTACCAGTTTCCAACCAACGGTCACCACATAAGCCATCCGCCGGCACGGGCCACGGCGCCTTTTTCTCCAGATCAGATGGGGATTGCGGCGAGCGGAACAGATCCAGCTGGTCTTCCCCGGCAGTAGTGGCTTGGTGGGCTGCGTTCATCTGATGTGCCTGAAAAATCTTGGTTGAAGCGAGGTGTAGCAGGTTATCACGACGTTACTCGTCGTCTTCCAGACGCTCCGCGATGCCTGGGAAGACCTCACCATGGCCAGGCTCCCACCGCGGCGCACTGAGCGAGGCCGGCTGACCGATGGCGAGCTTGCCAAAATTGAACTTGGGCTGAACGTACCCTTGGGCATTCTGAACACTCTTCCAACCCACATATCTCATCATGCTGATGAGGTCCCAGCCCTCGTCGATCGCCCAGTTGGCAAAGCCATGTCGGAAGGAGTGGCTGGTGTAGCGCTGCTCTACGCCGGCGGCTTCGGCTACTCGCCGCAGGATGGGACCGATAGCGGAACTCGAGAGCCCCTCATCCGCCATCCGCCCCCAGCGAGTGATAGGTCGGAAGACGGGCCCATAGTGAATACCAGAGTCTTCGAGCCAATGCGTGTATGCCCTGACGGGGCAAAGCTCGATGAGGGCCGGCACGATGAATTCCTGGCCAAGTGCATCACGGTCATGCTTGGTTTTTCTAAGGAAAATCCGCATATCCCGGTCTGGAATCACCGTGATGTTGTGTGCTTCGATCCGGCTCAATTCGTCGCTTCGGAAGGCACGCCAGAAGCCGATTAGCACCAGCGCGCGATTGCGTGAAGCGGCCAGCTGCTTGGCGAGATCGCCGGCAGAAATTGCGGCGCGCTCAGCGGTGTCTAGGTAGTCGATCATCTTGCGCAGATTCTCGATCGCGATGGGGAGGGCCTTCTTGGGCGCTTTGTTGAACAACGCCCGGATGCCCTTCATGGTCCGCTTCACCTTACTCTTGGTTGGGTCAGGGAAACCGAACTCTTGGTGCCACTTCGCAATGGCTGCAACTCGCAACTGCAGGGTGTTGACAGAGAGCTCTCCAGCAAAAGTGCGGACGTAGCGATCCACCATCTCCTCGGTGGCAGGAAGCAGCCCCCCATTGCTTTTGAAATGCTCACGAGCCTGCCGGTAGGCCTTGTCGGTGTTCGGGCTACCTGCGGCGCTATCGATGAGGGCTGACTTCAACTCGAAGTCCATGGCCATCACCTTGTTGCCGGCATTGTCGTTGTCGGGTCGCTTACTCATAGTCAAGGTCGCTGAAAGGGTCTAAGCATCCTAACGCAGACCTGTGCGATTTGAACGCTGCCAGTGGTCCCGGCAGCGCCCTCGCGTGTCGAATGTGATTATTGCTTGCTCTGGCCCCACATCCGCTCAACTACATCGTCTTCAAGCTTGTAGCGCCCCTTCGGGCACTCAACGATCCATGGCGACTTTCTGGCCCGGGAGTTGAAACCCACCAGCTTGCAGGGGCCCAGGCTGGTATGCGGTTTAGCTTGGGACACGTCGTATCCGTAGAGGTTGGCTGCTTGTTCGAGTTCAGTTTGGGCTTTGGACTTTGCGCCCTTTACCGTGGCCTCGACCTTGATCGTGCAGGTCCCCTGCGGGTCGTAGGTGATTTTTCCAGCCTCAATGCTGATTTCGGGATGGAGGTTGGCCAGTGCGCTGTTGATCAAGCCACGAAGAACCTTGAGGTTGGTGGTGTTGAAGCCGGAGGTGAAGTCGGTCATTTGGAGCTCCTTCTGAGGTGCTGTTGAAAGGTGACGACCATTCTCCGGCCCCCTCACTGTGCCAGAAGCCAAACCTGGAAGAATCCCAACATCAGTCCTCGTACTCCTGTAGCAAATCACCCAGGCCGTCACTATCCCGAGAAATCTTCACCTCGGCCGTTATCATCACCAGTACCACCAATACTGAGTTCGCCTATGAAACGTGCCATCGTTTTGTCACTCGTACTTACATCGGTAGCCGGCTGTGATGCCCTAACCGAAATGGCTGCCAATGTCAGCCAGGCGTTTATTGCCCAATACCCCGACCTGCAGAAGCCGATCAGCCTGGTGTTCGTTCCGGGTTACAAGGTCATGATCGGCGGCAAGGCCACACCGATCACCGGGGAAGACACTTGCCCACCGCAGGACGGCGTTATGGCCAAATTGTTCGGGCCCAATCCCTATGAGGGCAGCAACAAATGTGTTGAGGTTTCGCCGACAGCGACCGAGGTGCACGTGAAGTTTCCCGACGTAGCTGCAGGCGGGAGCCTGAAGGAGGAGAAGTGGAGCGTCCTGCGCGATGGGGGTCGTGTGGCGCTTCGCCGGCCGAATGGTGACTTTGTGACTCCGGAGAAGTCCTGAAGTGCAGCGTGGCGACAAGCTGAAAAGCTTCAAGACCGAGGTGGTGATTCCGCTGTTGATCCTGGGCTTGATCGCCATCTGGAACATGGATCGGCTTGCGGCAACATTCTTCGAAGCCGAACACGCCACGGTCAGATTGAAAAACTGCGCCAGCGCCGAGTGCGAGTTGCACGGCACTCTCCGGATTGAACCAATGTCCGGTGACTACCTCCTGACCAGCGTTGAGGGAAGGGTCACCCGCTTCCCTCAATCCTCTCTGGCCAGCGCTCGCTGGCCGGCCAAGATTGCCAAGTAGGCAAGCCTACTGATTCATAACGACAGGCTGAAGCATCGTCGGAAGGACGACCGGATCGATCACCTGGGTCAGTAGGTGATCATGCCCCTCCACGTGCCAGTTGGCCCAGATCCGCCCCTTCCCATCAGGCTCCAGGCTGAGCCAGTTTCGTTCTGGTACCAGGTAGTGGCCCTTGAAGCCGATCGGCAGCATGCGGGCGTGAACACCGTACTCAATGACCTCTTCACCTGCCCCGAACTTCTCCATGAAGTAGACGGCAACTGCCGGCGGCGGTGTGTGCACAATCCCCGTAGATACCAGCTGGAAGATGGCTCCAGCACCATTTCCATGCTGTGGCAGCATCGATTCGATTACAGCGGCGGCAGCGACGTGGACATCACCGCTGACGATAGTCACCCGAGTGCCTTTTGCCGAGAAGTTCAGCAAGCGCTTGATCAGTCGCTGCCTTTCGTCACGGTGGGGTTTGCTACGCCAATGATCGCGGAGATCGTCCTCGAGCTCCCACTGCCCGGGCAAAGCATTGAGAGCCACCTCCGCGGCATTCAGGTCAAGGTAGGCGACCGGTAGGCTGGAGTACACGATCAAATGCTTGTGCTTGGAGGTATCGAGCTGATCCAGCCAGGCGAAGATAGCTTCCCAGGTGTACTCCGAGACAATCTGTGTCGGGCTAAGGCCGTCAGGACGTTTTAGGTCAGGGTGACGTTCGCTGCGCAAATCCGGAACCAGAAAAGCGACCTCGCCGAGACCGGAGTAGGCAAGGCTGAAGCCTTTGGCCTGCGGACTCTGGTTAGGTACCGCAGAGGGGTGGACTTCATCCTCAGCCAGCTGCTGCTGAAAGAGCCTGTAGTACCGCGTCGCCAGCCGGAAGAGGTTCTGGTAGACGTCGCACTCATGCAGGTCCTGAGGATATGAGCCCCACCCATCGGTGATGTCGTGGTCGTCCCACATGGCCACGTAGGGGATCGACTGCAGCATCTCGCGCGGGCCGGCCTGATTCCAGCGCTGGACATAGAGTTGGGTGAAGTATTCGTCGACCTGCTTTTCCAGCTTTCGTGACCATTTCGCAGCTACCTGCTTGCTATGCCACAGATCTGCCCAGTCCTTCATCTCTCCGGGTATCACCATCAAGTCATCGGTGTAGACCTGGTCTCCCCCCATGACCAGGACATGGAATTCTTTACCCTTGATCTTGTGACGAGCAGCCATGTCGAACCAGCGTTCGTTCTGCCTATCCTTCACCTTCTTGCGGTACTTGTCAGCAGAGAACCCGTTGCACGAGCCATAGGCAACCCTCGGAGACTCCCCAAGGGCAGGAACGAAGAAGCTCGCCTTGCCTCCTGACACACTGCAGGAGCACTGCTGCGACTTAGCAGCTTTCTGAGACGTTGATAGGTCTACCCTCCAGACATCCTGGGTTGGACTTCCGAATGGGATCGAAGCGATACGGGTGACCTTGTCGACCACGCAGTTTGTGGGCTCAGGCTTCGGTTTGGGGTCACCTTTATCCAGGACAACAAGAGCAGAGACTTGGTACAGATCGTTGTGGATACCGCGGAAATGAAGGATGGGACCGAGTAACAGGCTCATGCGCTGTCCTCCTTGACGTAAAGGTATGAGCCCCGTCCTCGCTGACTTTCAGTCACCCCACAGCGCCGGCCGCAGCTTTCTCGATGGTTGCAATGTGATACTAGCCGGTGCCTGAGAAAATGCTCGATCGCCCGAAGTCTCTATGTGGCGCGGACGTCAAACCCGAGAAACCGCAGAGCCTTGGCCATGCGTCCGTTGATTGGGGGCACCTGTTCTGGCTTCAGCGTTCCGACCAGCTCCAATGCACAGAATCGGCCGAAGGAAGCGAGTTTGTACTTCGGATCGTAAAGTACGGAGCCAATGCGTGCGGCAAACTCCTCGTGGCCATGAATCAGGTAAATCAGGGTGTCCTGAACACGACCGAGGTCCTCCCGGTTCCCTTCCCAAAACTTGGCCGGCAGAGCCTCGGCGCCACCCAATGTGAAACGGAGCTGCTCGGAGAATGCGTGGACACACATCAGTGCTGCAGCGATCTGCTCCTTGCTGCTGGCACGAATCGACTCCGGGCTCTCCATCACCGCGTGCAGTGTTTCCAGCAGTTCGAAGTAGTCCTCTGGAATCCGAGGAGTAGCGGTGGAAAGCCATTCCATTACCAAGGTTTGGATTTGGGTCCTTCGATCTTGAGGCCTGCGGATGGGGGCATCCTGCCACGCAGCATCTCCTGGGGCGTGCTCGAGTCGCACCCAGTTCAAGTAGCGGTTCACCTCCGGTCCCCATGCAAGGCCGTTGAATTCAGGTCGGCGAGTGCCTTGCTCACGAAGGATTGCGGCGACCTCCTCAAACGCCGGCAGGTATTGCTCATAGATAGTCTTCCTCAGATCACTGAGGTAATGCTGCTGAGCGGTCTTATGTCCGCTGCCGGCAAGGACAGTTGGAGGCTCTACATCAGCGAGGCTTTGGAATGGGGTATCCCGACTGTCCATCCGACTGGCCTTCTCCCAGGCATCCTTGAATTTCAGATAGACCTGCCTGGTTAATACCTCGGCACTGTCCCAAAGCACAGCGAACAGCGCCTCGAGGTCTCTGATCCGCTCTTCATCGCCAGGCTGGTCGAGCAGAACGACTGCTTCTCGGTTGCTGACCAGGCCGCCATCCGTGAGGTTTGCTGAGCCCAACATGGCCACGCCATCGAAGAGGAAGATCTTGGCATGGAAGCCATCCGTGAAGTACCGGATGGAGCAGTTGTCGGCTTCGAGTGCTTGGCGCAGGGCGGCGGGATTCGTCGCTGGATTGAGCCCCACCAGGAGATCTATCTTCGCGCCACGTTCCGCAGCCTCCAATATCTCGCCCGGGCGAGTGAAGTAGGGCGCTGCAAGCCGGATATGCGACGCTGTAGAGATAAGCCGCTGGAAAGGCCTGAGGACTTGGTCCTGGCCGGGGCTGTTGGTGAAGATGCTGCTGTCCGCCATGCTGACAACCTGTTCCGTGATCTTCAGGACAGGCTGGCAGCAAGGAGCGGGGACTTCAACTGAGTCGGCGCGCGATTGAGAAGAGGGCGGCCCGTTCCGCATCGAGGTCGGGGCGGTGGAGGAAGGGGAGCCACTCAGCCGCCAGGTCCTCCTCGAGCGCGTTACGAGGGACGCCTGGCCAAAGGTTACCAGGGGGGCTAACCACCGGCACAACAGATCTTCCTTTTGCGTACAGCAAGCCCCAACGGGCAGGAAGATCTTCCGGCCGTATCAACCCCTCCGGGCAGAGGTAGAAACGGTAATTGCCCAAGCCTCCGGAAACCCGCTCCGGCTTCAAGCGATCGGCCCGGAAGTCACTGAGGCTGACCTTCACCTCAATCACTCCGGAACACATGGAGCGGAATCCCAGAACATCGGGCCGCTCACGGCTCCCTGCTGCCCAAATTTCGGTAGTAACCACAGGGAAGCCGTTCTTCTTGAACCACCTGGCCCCCATGGCTGTCAGCTTGTCATGCTCCGGACTCGGCATATTCCCCTCTCTTTTTTTGACCTGATCAATGGGTTCAGGCGTCAACGTCTTGGGCATTCGGCGGCGGCGCGGGCAAGGTTAGGATTTGCGCCAGGTCATAGACGTACACCTCGACGCTGACCAGCTTGGAAGCGTGGTCGCCTTCACGGCTGACGAACTGGGCGATCTTGTGCGTCCCCGGGAAGCTCTGGGCAAACAGCGCCCGAAGCGCATCGCGGGATGCCGGGCAGTCGGTCACGCCTTTGCCGTCGTCGTCGTGCAGGACAAAGCCACGGCGCTCCAGGTCGGCCAGCCAGAGCGCCTTGCGCTCGGCGTGGGACAGATGCTCAGCGCCGGCAGTGAGCGGTCGAGCAGAAAGGGACTGCAGGGAAAATCTCACCTGCAAGCTATATTCCCCGAACTGAATTTCGCTGGTATGGCCGAAGCCCTCCAGCCGCCACCAATCGCGCAACTGGCGGGCCAAGTTGCCGAGTGCCGGCTGTATGGCCTCCGCCGGCATCTGCCGGCCCAGCAGCGCCTCCAAGTCGCGAATGCGCATATTGGCCTGACGCAGTTCGCCGAAACGCTGCTCGATAGTCGCTTTCGACTCCGTATCGACGCCGAGCAAGCGGCCTAGGGTGGCCAGCTCAAATTCGGTCGTTTCCATCGCCATGCGCGCCTGGGCACGGGTCAGGCCAGGCACGGTGCTCTGTTCAAGAAGGAACGGCAAAATGGCGAGACTCTGCTGCGCCTTCTTGACTGTGGCCTTGATGGCGGCCCGCTGGTCCTCGCTCAGATCCAGAGGCACCTGTTCGGCGGGGTCGTCAGTATGTTGGGTAAGGCGGTGCACTGGTCGAAACTCCTTTTGGCGCAGCGGTGGGTAAGTGCTCTTTACCCTGATTAATCCGCCTTGTTGGCAGCTGAGTCAGCCTCGGCAGCGTGAAGTCGTCGCTGCTCAGCTTCTTTCAAGTCATTTGATCGACGCATCTCATTAGCGATCCTGTCCAAACTGGAGGACACCCACCCCAGCCCGAGCAACAAAAAGGGCGCAAAAAACAACAAAAACCAGAAATCCAAAATGATTCCTCCTGCAATTAGCCGCGAAAAATAGCCCGCTTCTACGGCCTCAGCCCAGCGATTGCTGGGCTTAAGCGGTACTGCGATCACTTCCCGAGACTTTCGGGGGTGAAGAGCACTTTTCTGTTCTTGTAGAGGCTCTGATACACGTCGGTGGGAAGGGAGGCTATTTCCGGGATTGCCTTGACGTCCTGGATTGCTTTGACCGCGGAGGTGTCAAATGCCTTATTGCCGCTCGACTGATGAACACGGACTTGCTTGATCACGCCCTTCCGATCCATCTCGATTTCGATGGTGACCTGCATGCCATCCTTTGCACTAGCCGGACGGTGCCAGTTGCTACTGATTCGCTCCACCAGCAGGCTATCGACTTTGTCAGGAGTGACCGGCCCATCGACTTTCTGTTCAGTGTCCAGCAGCTCGGCCAGAGCCTTGGTCTTGGGGCCGCTGACTCCGGTACCGACGCTTGGGGTAGTAGTAGATCCTGGGGCAGACTTGGCCTCGCCAGTTGTTGCTCCCAGCGGGCTGGCGTGCACAGACGACGGAGGCTTCCCGTTACCATCTTTGCCAGCTGCCGCAGGGCTGCGAGCAAGCTCGACCACTTCCTTCACCAGCCTAACCACACCCTCGATCTTGGCATCGGCGTCGCCGGCACGCCCCTGTAGATCAGCAATCTCTTGCTTCAGCTGATCGACTTCTCTGGCGTACTGGTCGGCCGTCTTCTTCGCGCCCAGAGCGATGAAAAAGCCGCCCGCGGAAAACGCGAGCACCACGGCACCAACTGCAACGGCCATCAGCGCATTCTGTTTCTCGTTCACACCGATCCCCCTGGGTTTACATCGAAGAAGGGAGGATAACGGGCGCTTCCGATGCTCCAAAGTCAAAGGGTCGCGCGCAAATCCCCGTCCGTTGGATGACGCTGAACAAGAGACCTGATCAGCCGATCGCCATGGCCATCCTCCGATCATGCAAAGAGTCCGCGTCCTCCTGACCAGATTGATTGCCAATCAACTCCCGCCCCCTTGCACTGTCCAAACTAAACCCCCGGCGCAGTTTGATACCAAAGAGGCCCATAGCGTGGGCTAGGGTGTACCAACTGCTGTGCTGCTTGAGGGTCAACGTGTCTCCGTGCACCACCACGGCAGGAATATGCAAAAGACTTAGTTGCAGATACGCCATGTGGACGGCCCTGCAGTCGATATCGACCAGGGTGGCGTGCAGGTGCTGCTGGTAGTTGATGCCCAATTCTCGCAGGCGAAGTGCAAACGCGATGACCATCGCACCAGCCCCACAAGAGGGTTCCGAAAGGGTGATGAACCCTCGCTCCTCGATAAGACTTTGAACATGTCCTGTATCAGCAAGCGTCAGGTCCGTAAGGACCTGGCTGATCGATTCTGGGGTGAAAAACTGTCCACTCCGAGAATTCGAGCCGCCTACCTCCATGAACAGCCTTCCCAAGATATCGCTGGGGTCTTTTTCCAGGGCCTGCTGTAACTCATCGAGCATTGCACGGAATAGGTATTGATCCTTCGGCTTGTACCTTTGGATCAGCCGCATGTACTGGGCTTCCCGGGCCTCCCGGTGGAGCACGTCTACTGCGTTTGAGACCGCCACGGCTGCCATCTCGCAGAAGTCTTGAAAGACCTCGCGGGGTGGGTGGTAGCCCACCGAATGAATGAGCTTGGCCAGGTTGTCGGTGTGCTGCTTTGCGGGTGACATACTGCGCTCCATCAGTTTCTAGATGGGCGCAGTATTCGGTGGGATAGGTTGTGCCAGAACCGGTGCCGCTTGGTATGGTTGGTCAGCTCTTACGGCGGGGCAAAGCCCGAACCTCCGGTCCAATTACGAAATCGTGACCAGGTGGGGCCTGGACATAGTCCGCTTCCGGTTGGATAAGCAAGGGGGCAATGTCGCAGCCCAGCTGCTCGACGTTTCCGAGCTTCTCTAACTCTTCCTTCAACCAAAGAACCTTCGCATCTATCTCGTGATAGGCGACTTCCCACTGCAGGCCGATGTAGCCATTACGTCGCTCCTGCAGTCCTTCCGCGATCCGGTTCAATTGCTTATCGCTCGGCTGCAGCCAGTGAAGGGCCAGAGGATTGGTCAGAAAAACGGTCCCCGGCCTCACATCCAGCGTCAGGAACTGATTGTCGGACCCAACCTGGGAGAACATGTGATCAGCCTGAATCGCCAGGTTGATGAAATACAGCCCCTCCCAGTCTGGATCGGCATGAGGCCATGACTCACAGCATGCCACCCAAAGCGTGGCGGTGGACAGGGGGTAGGGAAGGTCGTTGAGGCCAGCGGTGTGGATCTCGATGATGGGGCTCAATGAGGAGGTGACAACCTGCTCTGGGATGGCAACCGCAATTAGGGACTCTGCATCTACGGCGAAGGTATTCATGAGTCTTCTCGAGCTTGAGGCCGGTAAGGCGAAGTCGGCCAGGTAGAGTTAGGATCAATGGGCCAGGTGCGGTCGGCATACGCCATCGCAGCTTCGCGGGAGCGGAATCGACGGCGCATCACCTTCGAGGGATGACCAATATCCGACTTGTCACCGGTAATGTACGGCGGCCACGCCAGCCAATAGTCGGCTTCTGGCTGATCGTTTTCATCATGCGGCTGGGCCGCACCCGCCATATCCCGGCGCGTCCAGCTGCTCGGCCTGAACTCTCTCCAAGTCGGGGTCTGGCTATCCATAGGTTACTCAACAGGCTCCATCTGCCGGCGAGCTGAGGCAATGCGCGGGAGACGTACTGGCCTGGCAGATAGTTCCTGGAGGTGCGCACCCAGATCGAAGTGGCCCGCCGCGCGCATCAAGGGCACTATCCTCATTGCCCTTGCATCCCCTCGAGGGAGAAATACCGCCCGGCCGTCGAGGTGGCGAGGCAACGGTGTCCAAAGGAAACCGGCCCGGTATTCCCTCATTGCATCGAAGAATCGTTGGAAAGCCTCTGAATCATCATTCAGGGCAAACACCTCATACTCGCCAACCAGCCGAGACACCGCGGCCTGAGAAAGGCGGTGGACGCGCAGAAGGCCTTTCAGAGGAACGGGAACTTCCAACCGGGCAGCCAGGTAGCGGCCAGCCACGAAATGATGGGAACCCCCAGAGTTCATCAAGAAAACTCGGCCGTCCCACTGGTGGCATGCAAAGAAGTCGTCGGTGGAGTCGCGATGAAGGATGCGGATCTCGTACCACCCCAGGCTCTTTTCAAGGTTCGCGTGAGTGATCTCCCCTACGAGATACTGCGTCCTGGCCACAGCCATAGCATCGAGGCTCTCGAAATCTCGAAGCTCCGACTTGGAGGCACAAAGCCCCTGGACATCCTGGATCTCACACTCCCAGGACTCGACGATCTCTGTGTAGCCAACGTTGGCCAGCGCATCGATGGTGTAGTGGTAGCTGCAGAATTCGGTTCCAACAGCCTTCCATCCAAGCAGCTCCCCCGGTGCTCGCCAGTTTCCGGTCAAGTAGCTCCCCTTGCCCCACTCGTGCCACCGAACGACCTCTGATGAGGCAATCGAACAGGGCTGTCCTGGTAAATCGAACCTCAGATCGCGGTTTTGCTGCAGCATATGCCCAAGGGAGGCCGGATGCCCGAGGCAGTCCAAACTGAAGCGAAGGACCTTTGCCCATGTGTCACGCATAACGCCATTCTCCGTTGTGTTGAATCCCAACCATTGTCGGGGCTTAGGAGGCTGCATAGCTGTCAATTCGCCCCAGTTGGAGGGCCGACCCCACGGCGCGCCATCAGTGTTTGAGGATAACGGGCAAGGGGCTAGTCGAAGAACCTTCGTGGGATTCAGCGGCCGAAAGCAGCAGCAATCTGTGGATTGAGCCAGAACCCTGGCCGTCCACGGAACAATTCAGCGCCAGTGCGGATGTGCTGCAGCATCAGTTCGCCCGACATCCAGGTGCGGCCGAGCAACTCGGCTGCCAGGGATGTCATGTTGCGACCGGCCCAGGCATCCACTACAAGATCGCCTTCCTCAGTCAGAAACTGAATCAGGAACTCGGGAATCGAAAAGGGCATCGGAGCACCGTGGGTCGGCAAGCCAAGGGCCTCTGCGGCTTTGCGGTGTTGAGTGCCGTAGGCGCAACGGTGTCCACGGGTGATCACGTTCTTCGGGATCGATCCGGCAGTCTCGTTGCTGAAGCTGCCCGGACGTAGGCGATATGCGCCATCACCGTAGTTCGTGTGGCGTTTCTCGCCACCATTCTGGATCAACCGCAGATGCCGTTCGGAATGCGGCTGGAGGACGCGGTTGTTGTTCGATTTGCATTTCAGCGGGTTCTTTGCGAACCAGAGTACAGGCTCATACCCCACATTGAGTTGCTGACGGGATTTCGAGGCCCACTGAACCGGACCAGGAGCCTTTGCGGGGTTTTCCCAGATGAGCCGGTCCATCAGGTAGAGTCCAAATCGATCACAGACTTCCAGTACCAGGCGCTCCACATAGGTCGAGCGCGCCGGTAGTCCCGGGAGGAAGCAATCCTGCGATACGTTCAAGACGAGACTGCCTTCTTCTGCCAGCGCCTCGACCACAGGCTCGAGCGTGGCGCAGATGAAGTCGACGATTTCCCGCTCATCAGGGTTGCCGTAAGCCCTTTCCTTCCTCAACGGGTACGGCGGAGATTGGAGCGCAAGCACGACCGGTACAGTGAGCCTTTTGAAGATATCCGCGCTTGGCCCCCAGATCGCCAGGCCCAGGTCAGTACGAAAGCCGAGCACCTTCACACCAGACTTCGCTGGATTGAGGTCGCGTTTGGCATCTTCGGTCAAGCGCCACACGCCGCGCTCTCCGTTGACGCGCTCGATGATACCCATCTGTTTCAGTGATTGCTGAGTCCACCGGATAGCGCGGCGAACCAGGCTGTGTTTCTGCCCACTCTCCCCAACAGGCGCAAGCTCGTTCAAGGCTTCCGTAGAAACGCCAAGGTGGTTGGTGACGATCTCGTAGAGCGCGGTGTTCGTCAGGGGCTTGTCGGGGTTGGCCTTGTAGATGCCCGCAATCTGGTCGACGGCGAACAGTTCGCCCTGACCCGGGGCGCTGACTTTGTGTTTGAGTCGGGTGGTGCGCATCGTTTCATTCTCACTCGCGGCCGCAGATTTATCGCGGCGGTTCGATGGAGCTGGCCAACTGGCCAATTGATCACCCGGAGATGATCAGGGCGCTCCGGCTGTGCCAGAACCCGTGCGAATGTGATTCAGGTTCGATGATGTCCTTGAATGGCCTTCATTCGTTCGTAGGTGCGCAGGGCACTGTTCCCCTTACTCCAGTCGATCCCCACCTCATCGTCCATCAGCTGATGGAGTTCCTCCCAATGCGAAACGAGAGCAGCCCATTCGCGTCCGTGGATGGCCATCTCCGAGATTCGCGCCTTCCACTCGGGTACCAGTTCCAGCAGGCGCAGGCATCGACCCAGGTCAGAAGGATCGGACGGTGTGCAGAAGCCATCCTCGGGCAGGACGCCCATCATGCTCGACCAAATCGCTATAGCGGAAAGACCCGTATCTTCCCCTACGATCCACTGGGAAACGCGCTTGAGAAAATCGTTGTTCATTGCAGCTCCAAGACAAAAGAACAGGGCTGCAGATTACTTGGTGGGTAGGCCTGAATCAGTTGAAAGGGGGGGGATGAAATTCAAGTCGGTGCATGCAAAGCCGATCTTGTGAAGACATCAATACGAGAAGCGAGCAGGGCAAGAGAGGGACGAATTCCGCTTATAAGCGGAAGACGACTATAGTCTGAATCCCCAAAATTCCAGCTTTTCGCGTGTCAAGCTGGGACAGCCTTATCCATTTTCGTAATCACAACGTGGCCTTTGGCCGCGCACTTCGAAACCTGCGAAAAACTGCCAACCTCACTCAAGAGCAGCTTGGGTTTGAAGCTGGTCTAGATCGCACCTACATCTCGGTCCTCGAGCGCGGGGAGCGTTCGCCCACGCTTGACACTATCGTTTCCCTTAGCGACGTGTTCGGCTTGAGCGTTCTAGAGCTCGCCAGTCACATCCAAAGTCAGTTGGACGAGATGCATGACAACCAAGACTCTTCGCGAAGCCCTTAATCACTACCGTGAGAAAGTCTCGATTCTCAAGAAGGGCTACAAGCAAGAATGCTATCGCATTCAGCAGATAGCCAACTCGCTCCTGGGTGAGAAAATCGTGCGCGAGATCACATCTGTTGACATCGCGACTTACAGAGATGAAAGGCTTCAGCAGCTCAATGGCAAAACTGGTCAACAGATCTCGCCGGCTACCGTTCGCCTCGAGATGTCCTTGCTGTCGAATCTGTTCGAGCTTGGACGTATCGAGTGGGGCATCTGCGATGACAATCCAGTCCTCAAGGTTAGAAAGCCCAAAATGCCGCCTGGCCGTGAGCGTCGGCTGACCTCAAGAGAGGAACGCCTGATCCTCCGTTACGCCCACAATTATGGGAACTCTGAGCTCTACGCGATCATCATCGTTGCCCTGGAAACAGCGATGCGGCAAGGTGAAATCCTCAACCTCTCGTGGGAACACATCAACCTCAAAACGCGCATTGCACATCTCCCCGATACGAAGAACGGAACTCGCCGAGATGTCCCTCTCTCCATCAAGGCACGAGACGCCTTAATCCAACTAGGTGTTGCCGGCAATGGCCGGGTGTTCTCCTACACGAACGCCGGACTCAAGACCACATGGCGAGTCATGCTGCTCCGGCTTGGAATTGAAGACCTCCACTTCCATGACCTGCGTCACGAGGCGATTAGCAGGCTCTTTGAGCTTGGAACCTTGGACATGATGGAGGTCGCCGCGATCAGCGGTCATAAATCGCTTTCAATGCTCAAAAGGTACACCCATCTCAAGGCGCAGCGCCTCGTCAAGAAATTGGAAGGAGGTAAGAGCCGGGGCCGCCAGGTGGTCATCAACCACCTTGTTCCGTATCCCGCCTCTGTAGCTCGGACAAGCAAGGACGTGACGATTCGGCTGCTGGACTTCGAAGGGCTGACGGCTTCAGCTGCTACGAAGGAGTCTGCGATTACCTTGGCACAGGACCAACTGTTGAGGCGCCTGATGACCTCGATACGGGACGCCGAAACCATACCCCAGCCGGATCAGTACCTGGACATCGTTCATGAGGCGGACATCGTCATGATCGACCCGCTTGCAGCAGCATAATACTTTTTTTCAGCGAAAGTCGCGGGCATCCCTGCCTGCAAAGCCACGGAGCTCGGGGCGTTGGGCCAACTGCAGCTGGAAAAAACAGGAGAAAGTCTCACCTCGGCAAAACTGCATCCGTGAAGCGTTTTGAAGGAGGAATATCTGGAATTTTTCATACAGGCAAGGTTGCCAATTCGGGGTGTGGCGCGGCGGCAACGGAACACAATCCCTCGTAGGTGGATACGGCGGCTACGCAAGTTGCAGGCGGATTTACGAACTAAACAACAACCCTGTTTATTGCGAGCAAGGTGAAACAGCCGCGGGAATCTACATAACCACCGAGGGCGGAGGGCAGTCGGCTAACTTGTTGTGCTGTAGTTAGAGGTCCTCTTGCCAATCCGGTGTTTGGAAGGTAATTGGTGGATTAGGCTTAAGCCAACAAATATCTGGTGTATGCCAGCCGCCATATCTGTCATCCAAGACATGTCAATTAGCAGATTCAAGTTGGTATTGCACTCTCACAGGAGTATCTGGAGCAGGTGAGGATGAGGATGGGTACATCTATCTCAGTGGAGGAAATTGGTACATGTATACCTATCGTGGATCTTGGCCCGCCAAGTATAGATGGGCATGTTTTAAATAGCGCTTTGCCAATCCGGTGTCTGGCGGGCAGCAGAAGAAACTAAGATCCTGAGCGGCCGAGCATACACGTCAATCTGTGGCTCGTTCTGGTCGAACCAAGCGGAGAAGATATGCGACTCAATGCCATATATTGATGTTGTATTCGAAGAGGAAATGCCAAGCATTCCTCAGGTTATTGTTTCGTCCGAATTTCTTTTTCCATTTACCCCATGTGCCCATGGTGCAATGGACGCGATAGACCACCGGGTCAACAGCTTAACTACCAAGGGATTCAGGTTGTATGGGGGAGCCAGTCCTGCGTCAACAGCAATTTCTTCATGCGGGTCTGAACCAGCTTCAGGTCGTGCAGTAAGTTTGTTTTCTTGGATGGCTATAGCCAAGAAGTTATGATTGCCAATCCGGTATTACTTAAAGATACACCTGCCAAATTATCCCCGCGATCAGGCAAGCTTGCAAGATTTGCCTGATAAAGATTGAGCAAGGACTTGTGGGATATTTGTAACGACAGCCGCTGTGCGCTTTCGAGAGTTTATGGTATCAATATAACTGCATGACCTGTGTAGTTCTAAATAATACCGGATTGGCAAAATGGTTAGAATTGACAGCAAAAAATTGTCGAGTAGTCGTTACTGCCAATGATAATCCCAGAGGAGCTACTGGACCGCCATCCCTGCCCGTAAGTATCCCACCCGATCTTTGTATAGCCCGCGGGGCAGGCATACGTTGTTACGTCGTTGGCCGAATATCCAGGTATCGTATATGCCTTGCAGGTAGGTGCGCCTCCTCCATTCATTTTCCACATACCGGATTGGCAATGGGGTTAGTGGCAATCGCTATTCCCCCAGCATTTGACAGGCCATGTGGTAGCTGTCGAGGCTTTTGTCGTTTATTAAACCAATGAGAACCGCCCCGTCGGGACAGTAAGCAGACCCGGAGTTCGAGGAGTCGTGATAGGACACGTAACCGCCTATCACTTTGTCTCCGAGCTTAACTCCCGTAGGGGAAGTCCAAATGCCGGATTGGCAAAACTATTTGTAGCAGTAAACAACTTGCGTTCCACTCCCGGAGTAAAACCAATTCCCATTGCTGAAGGTTAAGGACTTTGAATTCCCGCTGCCGTAGTTAAGCGTACACATGGTCCAAGCCCCTAAGGAGGACCCAGAAACACGGTAAGGGCCATCAAGGGTTCCTTTGCTGCCAGTCCAAAGACCGGATTGGCAATCATAACTTCTTGGCTATAGCCATCCAAGAAAACAAACTTACTGCACGACCTGAAGCTGGTTCAGACCCGCATGAAGAAATTGCT